>CBFGMM010000097.1:0-7533 GCA_965649855.1 uncultured Thermomonas sp.
AGCCGCGTGCGGCAGTACTCCTCGCTTTCCCACGCGCGCAGCGTGCACAGCACCTGCGCGGCGAAGGCCTCGTGGATCTCGTAGAAGTCGAAGTCCTGCAGCGCCAGCTTGTTGCGCGCCAGCATCTCCGCGACGGCGACGGTCGGCGCCATCAGCAGGCCCTCGCCGTGCACGAAGTCCACCGCCGAGACGTGCGCGTCGCGCAGGTGGCAGAGGACCTCGTGGCCGTGCGCCGCCGCCCAGTCGTCGGTGGCCAGCAGGCAGGCGGAGGCGCCGTCGGTGAGCGGCGTGGAATTGCCCGCGGTCAGCGTGCCGCGGCCGGAGGTCTTGTCGAACGCAGGCTTCAGCGTGGCGAGTTTCTCGATGCTGGTGTCCGGGCGCAGGATGTTGTCGCGGGTGATGCCGCGGAAGCTGACCACCAGTCCGTCGAAGAACCCGCGCTCGTAGGCTGCCGCCAGCTTGTGGTGCGACGCCGCGGCCAGCTCGTCCTGCGAGTCGCGGGAGATCGCCCATTCCTTCGCCATGTCCTCGCAGTGCTCGCCCATCGACTTGCCGGTGCGCGGCTCGGCCACGCCCGGGAAATCCGGTTTCAGTTCGGACAGGCGGAAGCCCCTGAACGCGCGCAGCCGGTCGCCCGTGCTGCGCGCGAAGTTGGCCTTGACCAGGCGCTGGCGCAGCGCCTTGCCGTACACGATGGGCGCGTCCGACGTGGTGTCCGACCCGCCGCCGATGCCCGCTTCGATCTGACCGGTGGCGATCTTGCCGGCGATGTGCACGATCGTGTCCAGCGAGGTGCCGCAGGCGCGCTGCAGGGTGATGCCCGGCGTCAGTGGCGACAGCCCCGACGACAGCGCCGCCTCGCGGCCCAGGTTCCAGTCCGCGGAGTGCTTGATCACCGCGCCCATCGCCACTTCGCCGAGCTGCTGGCCGTGCAGGCCGAAGGTCTCGACCAGCGCGCCCAGGGTGCGTACCGACATGCCCAGGTTGCCGACATCGGCATAGGCCGTGTTCTGCCGGCAGAACGGGATGCGGACGCCGCCCAGGACGGCGACGGGACGACCATGCAACATCGGTTCACCTCGGGCGCGCCCGCGGCGCGGGCATAATGGCCCGAGTGTAGCGCCGCCCTTCGGGGCAGGACTCGACTCGCCTTCACAGGAACCGCATGGATCCCCTTGCCAACCCGCGCGACGCCACCGCGACGTTCCACGGCGTGCTGGCGCTGGAATTGCGCGGCGGGGCGCAGCCGGCCCGTCCGGCGGTGGGTGCACAGGCCGCGGGCGAGCTGGCCGTGCAGGTCGGCGAGGCGCTGGCCGCGCTGGCACCGGACGCGCGCCAGGCCGATCTTGCGCTGTTGGGCGCGCACTTCGACCCGGCCGAAGCGTTGCGTCCCGGCTGGCCATTGCACACGCGCGCGCTGCAGTTGCTGCAGCGCGCGCCGGGCCAGGCGCGCGGCCCCCGCGTGGTGGGTTTCGGCGCCGATGCACGGGGCGAGGTGCCCCTGCCGCTGCGGTGCGACCCGGACCTGCGCGGTGGCGGGCTGCGGGTGATCCCGTTCGTGCTGCGCGGGGCCGGCACGCCGGCCGCTGCGACGGTGCTGGAAGCCGAATTGCTGGATCGCGGGATGGCCAGCGCCCAGGCCGCGCTGGCCCTGCAGGACGCGCTGGGCGCCGCACTGGAACACGTGCGCATCCTCAGCCTGCACGACCTGCTGGCGATGACCGCGCTGCAGTACCGCAACGCGGGACTGGACCCGGTTTGGCCCCTGCTGGAAGCCGCGTTGCTGGAGCCGGACGCGGAGGCGTGGCTGGACCAGGCTCCGGAGCCGCTCGCCCGTTATGCAGGCGGCGAGGTCCGCATCGCGCTGCTGGACCCGCCGGCGTGGCAGGCGCGCAATGCACCCGCCGAGCGCGAACCCGCGCGACTGCAGCGCGGCTTCGAGCACTTCCAGGCGCGCCAGCGCCAGCTTGCCGCGGTGCTCGGCGCACACGGCGTTCCGGTCACCTTCGTCCATTGCGCCGAGGCGGACGCCGGCTGCCTGCGTTGAACGCCGCCCGGACGACGCCTTAGGGCACTGCGCGGATCACGCCGCAGGCCACGCGCGCGCCGGCATTGCCGGCCGGCTGGGAGGTGTAATCGTCCGGGGCGGCATGCACGACCACGGCGCGACCGATCACGTCGGTGGCCCGGGTGCCGCCCAGGCTGACCCCGCCGAAATGGGCGTCCACGGTGGCCACGCCGCGCGTGTTCGCGACCAGGTTGTCGGCGTCTCCCGCATGGTGCGCGCCCCGGCCGGCACGGCCATGCGGCGCGCCGGTCGGGTTGAAGTGACCGCCGGCGCTCGAGGCGTCGGCAGCGCTGCAGTCGCCGGTCTCATGGATGTGGAAGGCATGCACGCCGCCGGGCTTCAACCCGCCGATCTCGCCGCGCACGTGCACGCCGCCCATGGGGGTGAGGGTCAGCTTGCCGCTGACCAGGCTGCCGGACGCCGGTGCCAGTACGACGGTGGCCTCGCGGGCAGCGCTGATCGCGGCGGGCGCGGGCGCATCGCCGACGGTGGCGGGCGGAACGCTGGTGCAGGCGGCCAGCAGCGTGAGCGGGGCGAGCGCGAACAGGCCCAGGCGAGGATTCGACATGGCAGGCTCCGAGGGGGTTTGGCCCCGCACTCTGCCGCGCGCCGCCTTCAATCGCGGTGAATGCCACGCCGGCGCGACGACCCCAGCTTGCGGGTCACCGTGTTGCGCCCCACGCCGAGTGCCGCCGCGGCATCGCCGCGATGGCCGCCGGTGTGCGCCAGCGCGGCCTGCAACAGCATCTCGTCCAGGGCGGCGCGCGCGCGCGCGTGCACCGCGCCTTCGCCCGCGGCCAGCTGCGCACGCGCCCAGTCGGCCAGCGGGCGCGTCCATGCATCGGCATCGTGCGGGCGTGCCGGCGCGGCCGGTAGCGCATCGCCCAGGTCGGCCACGCCGATGGTCTCGCCCGGCGCCAGCGCGGCCAGTCGCCAGCACAGGTTCTCCAGCTCGCGCACGTTGCCCGGCCAGGCGTGGGCCTGCAGGCGCGCCAGCGCGGGCGCAGACAGCGACTTGACCGGCAGCTGCAGGCGCCGCGCGGCCGCGGCCAGGAAGCGCGTGGCGAGCTGCGCGATGTCCTCGCGGCGCTCGCGCAGGGGCGGCAGCTGCAGCCGGACCACGTCGAGCCTGTGCATCAGGTCGGCGCGGAACCGGCCCTGCTCCACCAGCGCCTGCAACGGCTGGTGGGTGGCCGCGATCACCCGCACGTCGACCCGGATCAGTTCGCGGCCGCCGACCCGGAAGAACTCGCCTTCGGCCAGCACCCGCAGCAGGCGCGTCTGCAGGACCGCGGGCATGTCGCCGATCTCGTCGAGGAACAGGGTGCCGCCATCGGCCTGTTCGAAGCGGCCGATGTGGCGCTTGTGCGCGCCGGTGAAGGCGCCGGCCTCGTGGCCGAACAGTTCGGATTCCAGCAGTTCAGCCGGGATCGCGGCGGTGTTCAGCGCCACGAACGGCCGCGACGCGCGCGGCGATTCGCGGTGCAGCGCGCGCGCCACCAGTTCCTTGCCGGTGCCGGTCTCGCCGGTGACCAGCACCGACAGCGGCGCCTGCGCCAGGCGGCCGATCGCGCGGAACAGCGCGCGCATCGCCGGGGCATCGCCGACCAGCGCGGCGGCGTCCTGCGCCTGCGGCGCCTGCACGGGTGCCGCCGCCCGCGGCGCGGGCGGCAACGCCTGGCGCACCAGCGCCACCGCCTCGTCCAGGTCGAACGGCTTGGACAGGAACTCGTGCGCGCCGCCGCGGAACGCGCCCGCGGTGCTGGCCACGTCGGTGTGCGCGGACATCACGATCACCGGCAGGCCGGGCACGGCCGCCTTCAAGGTGTCCAGCAGGACCAGGCCGCTGTCGCCGGGCATGCGCACGTCGGTCAGGACCAGCGCCGGTGGCGCCTGCGTGCCCAGCGCGGCGCCCGCCTCCGCCGCGTCGGCGAAGGCGGCGACCTCGAAGCCGGCCTCGCGCAGGGCGGTGGCCAGCACGAAGCGCACGCTGCGGTCGTCGTCCACCACCCAGATCCGCTCAGCCATCGGCGGCCTCCGTTGCCGCTTGCGGCAGCGGCAGCAGCAGGGTGAACACGGTATGCCCGGGGCGCGAGCGGAACGCCAGCGCGCCGCGGTGCTCGCGCGCGACCTGCTGCGCCAGCGCCAGGCCCAGCCCGCTGCCCTGCGCGCGCCCACTGACCAGCGGCAGGAACACCTGCTCGGCCAGTTCCGGTGGCACGCCGTGGCCGTCGTCCACGATTTCCAGGCGCAGGCCGAGCGGATGCACGTCCTCGCCGATGCGCAGGCCGTGCTCCGCGCGGGTGCGCAACTGCACGGTCGTCGGGCCGGCCTCGATCGCGTTGCGCACCAGGTTCCAGACCGCCTGGGTCAGGCGATCGGCATCGCCGTCCAGTTCCGGCAGAGAGGGGTCGTAGTCGCGCTGCAGGCGCACCACCCAGCCCGCGTCGGCGTCCGCCAGGCGCAGCACGCGCTCCAGCACCGCATGGATGTTGACCGGCTCGAACGGGCGCGGCGGCGCGGGCGACAGCAGGCGGTCGACCAGCACCGCCAGGCGCTCCACCTCGGCTTCGATCAGCCCGGTCAACTCGCGCGAATCGGCATCGCCGCGCCGGGCCAGCAGCTGCGCCGCGCCCTTGATCCCGGCCAGCGGGTTGCGCAGTTCGTGGGCCAGGCCCTTGAGCGACGCCGACAGCGCCGCCGGCAGCAGCTGGGCGGGATCCTCGCCGGGGAATTCGTCGACCGGGTGCGCTTCCAGCCAGTACCCGTCCGCGCGCGGCACCAGCCACACATCCGCGAACCGCCACGGGGTGGCCGCCGGAAAGGCCATGGCGACGCGCCGCAAGCGCAGCGGCGCGTCGCGGCCGGCCGCCAGCGCGGTGGCCAGGCGATCGCCTTCGGGCTCCAGCGCCGCGGCCGGCAAGCCCAGCAGGCGACGGCGACCAGCGCCCAGCCAGTTCGCCGCCGCCGCATTGGCGTCCGCGATGGCCCCGGCCGCGTCCAGCCGCAGCACGGGCGTGGCCAGTTCGTCGATCGCGGTGTCGGGGAGCAGGGCAGCCATTGCACTAATTTAGTGCAAAACGTGCCGCGTGCCCGGCGAGCGGGCTTCACGCGACCGCGAAGCCCGCGCCCGCAGGATCGCCGCACGCATCCCCCGGAGTGTCCCGCATGTCCCCGATCCGTCCGCTTGGCCTCGCGCTTGCCGTGAGCGTCGCACTGGCCGCCTGCAACGTGAGCCAGGCGCCTGCCCCGGCAGCGCCGGCCGATCCCCCGGTCGCCGCAGCGTCGGCGACGCCCGAGCCTGCGGCCGCGGACGCCCCGGCTGGCCCGGTGCTGGGTCCGCAACCGGTCAGTTCGTTCGGTGTAGGCCCGGACGGCACCGCCCTGCTGCCCATGGACGAGGCGAACGCGCCCAAGCCCGCCGAGGGCCAGCCGTCCAACGACGCGGCCACCACCACCGGCAAGGACGGCGTGCTGCGCGCGCAGGTGCTGCTGTTGCGCGCGGGCTTCTCCGCCGGCGAGATCGACGGCCTCACCGGGATGAACATGACCAAGGCGGTGCGCGCCTTCCAGGCGTTCCGCGGCCTGCCGGTCAATGGCACCCTGGACGCGGCCACCTGGGCCGCGCTCAACGAGGACACCGCGCCCGTGCTCGTGGCCTACACGCTGACCCAGAAGGACATCGACGGTCCCTACCTCCCGACGCCCGAGCGCGCGGAGGACAAGGCCAAGATGGAACGGATCGTCTACCAGAACCTGCACGAGGCGCTGGGCGAGCGGTTCAACATCAAGCCCGAATTCCTCAAGGCGGTGAATCCGGCCGCCGACTTCACCACCGCCGGCACCACCCTGGTGGTGCCCTACACCCGGCCCGCGCAGTCCCTCGCCAAGGCCAGCCGGGTCGTGGTGGACAAGTCCGACGGCGCGCTGCAGCTGCTCGACGCCGAGGGCAAGGTGTATGCGCAGTTCCCGGCCTCCAGCGGGTCCTCGCAGTTCCCGCTGCCGATCGGCGAATGGAAGATCACCTCGGTGGTGCAGGACCCCGACTACCGCTACAACCCCGAGATCCTGGTCAACCAGCCCAAGGACGCCAAGCCCGCGACCCTGCCGCCCGGCCCCAATGGCCCGGTGGGCATCGTCTGGATGGGCATCAACAAGGAGCACTACGGCATCCACGGCACGCCCGAACCCGGACAGATCAGCCGCACCCAGTCCAGCGGCTGCGTGCGCCTGACCAACTTCGCCGCGCAGGCGGTGGCCACCGCGGTCGAAGTGGGCACGCCGGTGACCTTCCGCGAATGACCGACGCGCCCGGGACGCCACGCCTGACCTCCTTCCGCCAGCCGCAGGACCACGTGCATGCGCCGCGAACGTAAGGCTTCCCCCCTGCGCGGGTTGATGCTGTTCCTGCTGGGCGCGCTGGTCGGCGCGAACGCGGTGTACTGGACCTTGACGCGCGGAACGCCACGCGCCACGGCCCCCGCGCCTGCGGACCGCACCGAGGTGCCGCTGCCCGTCGACCCGTCGGCCGCGTCGCCGCCGCGGGCCGGCGGGGAAACGCCGGTGCTGGGCCCTCCCGCTGCCCGGGTTGGCGGACCATCGGGCTCCGCCCCCGTCCCCGGCGGGTTGCTGATCCCGGTGCAGGGCGTGGCCGCCGGGCAGCTGCTGGACACCTTCAACCAGGCGCGCGGCGAGGGCCGCAGCCACGATGCCATCGACATCATGGCGCCATCGGGCACCCCGGTCCTGGCCGTGGCGGATGGCCGGGTGGAGAAGCTGTTCGACAGCAAGCAGGGCGGCCTGACCGTCTACCAGTTCAACGTGGACCGCACCCACGCGTACTACTACGCGCACCTGCAGGACTACGCGCCCGGGCTGGCCGAGGGCCAGTTCCTGCGCCGCGGGCAACTGGTCGGCCGGGTGGGCTACACCGGCAACGCCAACCCGGACGCGCCGCACCTGCACTTCGCCGTCTTCGTGCTGGGGCCGGAGAAGCGCTGGCACGAAGGCACGGCGATTAACCCGTATCCGCTGCTGGCCGGCGGCGCGCGCTAGCGGCGCGCGGGTCAGGGCGCGGGCGGCGCGCCGGTGAGGCGCTGCGACAACGCATGCAGGATGCGCAGGTCCTGCGCATCGAACGCGGCATCCGGGTCGGTGCCGTCGTCGCGGCCACGGAAGCGGCGGTGGAAGGCGCGCACCGCAGCGGCGCGGTCCTGCAAGGGATAGCCGATCGCCGCCATCGCCAGCCACGGGTCGAAACCCGGTGGCGGGTCACGCAATTCGCCTGCAGGCCAGATGCCGAAGCCGGCCTCGGCCAGTCGCTGCCACGGGAACAGCTCGCCGGGGTCGCGCTTGCGGGTGGGCGCCATGTCGGAATGACCGATCACCTGCGTCCTCGGGATCCCGTGCCGCGCTGTGAGGTCCTCCAGCAGCCGCAGCAGGGTGGCGATCTGCGCCTCGGTGTA
>CBFGMM010000098.1:0-7192 GCA_965649855.1 uncultured Thermomonas sp.
TACTCCTCGATGACTTCGCCAGGCTCGCCCAGCATCGCCACCCGGCCGTCCTCCAGCAGGATGGCCCGCTGGCAGAAGGCCCGAAGCGCGTTGAGGTCATGCCCGACGAACAGCAGGGTAGTGCCGCGGGCCAGGATCTCCTGGATGCGGGCCATCGCCTTGGCCTGGAATGCGGCGTCGCCCACCGCAAGGGCCTCGTCCACGATCAGGATGTCCGGGTCGATGTGAACCTGCACCGAGAACGCAAGGCGCAGCGCCATGCCGGAGCTGTAGGTCTTGACCGGCTGGTCGATGTAGTCGCCGATGTCCGCGAACTCGATGATCCGCGGCAGGCAGGCCAGTGCCTGCGCCCGTTCCATTCCCAGGATCGCCGCGTTGATCAGAACGTTCTCGCGGCCGGTCAGTTCTGGGTTGAAGCCCGACCCCAGCTCGAGCAGGGCGGCCACGCGCCCATGGGTTTCCACGCGCCCGGCGGTCGGGGGCAGCACGCCGGCAATGAGCTGCAACAGGGTGCTCTTTCCGCTGCCATTGAGGCCGATCACGCCCAGCGCCTCGCCGCGTTGAAGCTGGAACGTGACGTCGCGGAGCGCCTCGTGCACGTGCATGCGGCCGCGCACGCTCTGCCGCAGGCGCCCAGCAAGTGCAGGCGCGGTCCGGTCCAGCACGGTGGCCAGGCGCAGCAGGGCAGGCACGATCAGCCGCTGGGCCGGGCTGGCCCATGTCCGGAACGTCTTGCCCAGCCGGTCGACGACGATGGCGGGAGGCGTGGGGGAAGGCGCGGACATGGGTACCAGGACGGAAGGCCGTCGCGCATTGTGCCTGCGGCGCAGGGTTGGCTGCCAGCATCAACCCCGCAAACGAAAGCGGGCGGCCCGAAGGCCGCCCGCTGGTGTTGCCGTACCGATGGACCGGTACGTGTTGCTGCGATTACAGCGGGGTACCCGGGCAGTTCGGCAGCGCGGTGCCGTTGATGCCGGGGTTGCCGCACTCCGCGGTGGTGCCGCCGGCGGGGCCGTCGGAACCGTTCGGGCCACCCGGGATGCTGCTCGCCGAGTTGTTGCCGCGGAAGTCCGGAGTCGTCTCCTGCGAGAAGTCCGACGGACGCTCGCCCGGGGTGGACGCAAACGTGCCTTCAGCGTAGTCGTTGCCGTACTGCTCACCGCGGGTGTCGGCATCCGTGATGTTGCTCAGGATGTCGCCGATGGTGTTGCGGACGTAGCTGCTGGCCACCAGGCCCGGGAACTCGGCGGTGACGACAGCGCGCCACTTGCCTGCACCGTTGCCCCATGCACCGGCCTGCTGGCCCGGACCACCGCCGTTCTCCAGCTCGGCAGCGGTCAGCTGCACCGACTGGTTGGCGCCCAGGAACACGCTGACCTGGCCGCCCGGAGCCGCGACGCCGTTGTCGTCGATGCCTTCCAGACGCACCCAGCCCGGGGTGGCGCTGCGGTTGGTCAGGCGGATGAAGCTGCGCTGGCGGTCGTTGTCGGCCGGGTTGATCGTGAAGATCTCCATGGTCGAACCGTTGTAGCGCAGCGGCATCAGGGTGCAGGTCTCGCCCGCGAAGGTCTGCGGGCCGCCCACGATGTCAGCGCGGGTAAAGGTGGTCGCAACCGAGATGTTCTGGTCGTTGATCACCGTGTCGGTGTTGACGAAGCCGCACACCGTCATGTTGGCGGTGAAGCCTTCGGCCGTGGCGCCGGCGCCGTAGATACCGGCCAGGGTGGCACCGGTGTAGGCGAACTGCACGGTGGTGCCGATCACTTCGCCGCGCGCGATCGGGGTGCCGTCCGCGCAGTTCCCGTTGACCAGCCACAGGTCATCGTTGAACAGCGTGTCCGAACCAGCCGGATCGTTGTCGAACGCCGCCCAGCCGCCGCCGTCGCCGGTCAGCACGGTACGGAAGGTGTCGCCGGCCTGGAAGGTGAAACCGCCAACGCTGTCGTTGGTACCCAGGGTCACGGCACCCAGGTCGATGACCTGAGAGTTGTAGTCCTGCGCATCCAGGATGCTGGTGCCGCCGCTGGCGTCGATCGCCGAGCCCAGGCGGCCGTCGAACGAGAAGCGGGTCTTCGGCTTCTGGTTCTCCAGCCAGTTGTCGGCCACGTCAATGAACTTGTTCAGTTCGCCGCTGGCGCCTTCATCGGCACACGCGGTGACGCCGCTGACCTTGGTCAGGATCGGACGCTGCTTGCGCGAATCGGCGAAGATCGCATCGTTGGTCGGGTTCACGAACCAGAAGGTGCCGTTGACCACGGAACCGATCGGCGCGTTGACGAACTCGTCGAGGCTGGTCAGGCGGGCGCTGTCGTAACGCAGGGTCACGCCGTTGGACGGGTTCTGCGGGTTGGTGACGCCCTGCTTCGGCGTGATCCGGATCGAGATCGTCTGGCCACCGTTGTAGTAGTTGTCGAAGTTGACGTCCCAGGTGCAGGTCAGCGACGGATCCAGGCGGATGTTCTCGCCCGCGTACGCGGTGGTGGGAACCAGGTCGTCGGCGGTGCCGGCAATGCCGTCGGCATTACAGTTGCTGTTGTAGACGGTCGGGGTGTAGCTGGTGTCGAACAGCGCGCCGTCTTCAATCGTCATGCGGGCGGTGAAGCCCTGCGTGAAGTTCACGGCGTTGTCGATCGGGTTGATGTCCCACACCAGCTGCTCGCGCATGATGTAGTCGTAGCCGCTGGAGACCGTGATGTTCTGGAAGGCAACCGGCTCCGGCGCCAGCAGATCGGCGCTGGGGGTCTGCTCGGAGAACGGAGCAGTGCAGTCGGTGTAGGCGCAGTTCGCCGGATCCTTCAAGGTGCCGTATTCGTAGGCCGCGGC
The DNA here is from genome assembly GCA_965649855.1 of uncultured Thermomonas sp. Lineage (GTDB taxonomy): Bacteria > Pseudomonadota > Gammaproteobacteria > Xanthomonadales > Xanthomonadaceae > Thermomonas. The sequence continues at coordinate 2,824 of CBFGMM010000098.1, forward strand.
AACGCCGGCCAGGCCCAGGCCGGCCACGAGGGCAGCGGCGAGGGTGTTCTTCTTCATGCTAGACATGTCTAACTAACTCCTGTCAGTTTGGTACAGCGGATTGTCGCAACCCGTCCGATCGCACGGTTCTTGCCCGGTACCAGGAGGCGTCCCCTGGCGACCGGCTTTACTCGCAGTTGGATGGATGTCCATGGATTCCACGCGGCTTGCTGGCCGGCATGAACCCCCCTTAACCCCAGCCCCCTGGTTGAGTGAGTTGCGGAGGCGACGCTAACGCACCGTTAAGGAATGGTCAATCCCCGGTTGCTGAACTGGCCAGCTGGCTGAACGGTTAGCCGTCACAATCATGCCTATTGGGTCGCAACGTGACAGTGTCATTTAGGCCGCCACATGAGGGCGGGTGCATCCGTCGCGCGCCGCACCCACTAGACTGGCAGGCCTGCCGGCGCGCAGACAGACAGGTTCAGACGTGCTTGACCGACTCGCCCACCCCTGGCGGCACCAATCCCTGATCCGGATCCTGGCGTGGCGCGAGATCAGCGGCCGTTACCGCGGATCCCTGTTCGGGTCCCTCTGGTCGCTGCTCACCCCGCTGCTCATGCTGGGCGTGTTCACCCTGGTGTTTGGCGTGATCCTGCCGGCGCGCTGGCCCGGCGCGGAAGACCAGGGGATCGGGATGTTCGCGCTGCGGCTGCTAGCCGGCATGGTGATCCACGGGCTGCTGGGCGAGGCGCTGGGCCGCGCGCCCACCTTGGTGACCCTGCAGCCCAATTACGTGAACAAGGTCGTGTTTCCCCTCGAGACACTGGGTTGGGTGAACCTCCTGACGGCACTGTTCCATACCGCAATGGCCCTTTTCGTACTGGTCGCACTGGACGCGGTGGCCGGTACGGGGCCCACGCTGCACCTGCTGGCGCTACCGCTGGTGGTGGTGCCCTACGCGGCGCTGCTGCTGGGGCTGGTGTGGCTCATTGCGGCGCTGGGGGTCTACCTGCGCGACCTGGCACAGGTGATCGGCCCCCTGGTCATGGTGGCGATGTTCCTGGGACCCGTCTTTTATCCGCGAGAGGCGATGCCGGAAGCCCTCCAGCCCTGGCTCGTCCTGAACCCGATCACCATCCCCGTGGAGCAGACACGCCGGATCCTGTTCGACAGTGCGTGGCCCCAGTGGGACGTTCTGGCACAGTACGCGATCGCCGCGGCCGCAACATACCTGCTGGGCCTGTGGGTCTTCGCCAAGTTGAAGAAGGGATTCGCCGATGTCCTCTGAAGCCGCCATGCGCAAGGCGCCGCGCGACCGCCTGCTGGGCGAGCTGTTGCTCGAGGCCGGGCTGGTCGGCGAGGGCGACCTGGAGCGTGCGCTCTCGCTGCAGCAGAAGGTGGGCGGACGGCTGGGCAGCGTACTCATGCGGATCGGCGCGGTCAGCGAGGACAACCTGCTGCAGGTCTTGAGCCGCCAGCTGGGCTTGCCGGTCATGGGGGCGGATGTGCCGGCCCCGGACGAGGACGCGGTCCGCGCGACCGCAGCCCAGGCCCCGGCGGGGATCGACTGGCTGCTGGACCAGCAGCTCCTGATCTGGCCCGGGGAAGGCAACGACCTGCTGTGCGCCGCACGCGATCCCCTGCAGCCTGCCTTGCAGGAAGCGATGCGCCATGCCTTCCCGGGCCGGCGTGTCCTGTGGTGCCTGTGCCGCGCGCAGGACCTTGAGCGCATGCTGGACAGCCTGGCCCACCATGCGCGCAACGACGCGTTCGGTGGAGGGGACGAGCAGCAGCTGCGCGCCATGGCCGAGGAGGCGCCGGTCGTCGAGCTGGTCAGCAACCTCATGGCACAGGCGGTCGAGCAGCGCGCCTCCGACATCCACCTGGAGCCGGAGGAGCGCATCTTCGCGGTGCGGTTCCGCATCGACGGGGTGCTGCACACCCGCCTGCAGCTGCCGCGGGAGCGTTACGACGCCGTCGCATCGCGGCTGAAGCTGATCTCCGGCATGGACATCGCCGAGCGCCGCCTGCCGCAGGATGGACGCATGTCCACGCGCGTCGGCGGCCAGGAGATGGACATCCGCGTCTCGGCGCTGCCGGGGGTGCACGGGGAATCCATTGTCATGCGCCTGCTGCCCAAGGAGCGCAAGGAGCTGGGCCTGGAGCGGCTGGGCTTCGAGGCCGACCACCTGGCGATGATGCAGGCTTGGACGGCCGAGGCGAACGGCATCGTGCTGGTGACCGGTCCCACCGGTTCCGGCAAGTCCACCACCCTGTACGCCGCCCTGGCAGCCGCCAACGATGGCCTGAAGAAGATCATCACGGTCGAGGACCCGGTGGAATTTCAGCTGCCCGCGATCACCCAGATCCAGGCCCACCCCGACATCGGCCTCACGTTCGCGAATGCGCTGCGCTCCATCCTGCGCCAGGACCCGGACGTCATCATGATCGGCGAAATCCGCGATCTGGAGACGGCGGAAATCGCGGTGCAGGCTGCACTGACCGGGCATCTGGTGCTGAGCACGCTGCACACCAACGATGCAATCAGTGCGTTTACCCGGCTCATCGACATGGGGGTCGAGCCCTTCCTCGTGGCGACCCCGATCCGCGCCGTGCAGGCGCAGCGCCTGGTCCGCCGCCTGTGCAGCCAGTGCGCGCGTCCGCACGCGGTGCCGGCGAAGATCGAGGCGGAAGCCGCGCGATCCGCTCACGCCGTGCTTCCCGGGATCGCCCCCCGATGGATGGAAGCGGTGGGCTGCCCCCATTGCCTCGGCACGGGGTATCGGGGGCGCCTTGGCATCTATGAGCTGGTTCCTGTCAGCGAGCGCATGCAGCACCTGATCGTGAGCGGTGCGTCGGTGAACGAGATGAAAGCACTCGCGCGCGAGGAGGGCTGCCGGTTCCTGCGCGACGACGGCCTGCTCAAGGCATGGCAGGGCCTTACCACGGTCGAGGAAGTGCTGCGCGTGGCGGGGAGCTGACCGGTGCCGCGCTACCACTACCAGGCGCTGAACGCCGAGGGCGTCAGCCTGGAAGGCATGCTTCGCGCCGACAGCGAGCGTGAAGCGGCCCGGCAACTCGAGCGCCGCGGGCTATCGGTCATCGAGGTCCGCTCGGGCGAGGCCGGCGCGCGCGAACGTCGCGGCCGGCTGCGCCATGGCGACGTGATCCTTGCCCTGCAGGAACTGGCCACGATGCTCACCTCGGGCGTCAGCATCGCGGACGCCGTGGGCAGCCAGGCGCTGGGTGCGCACCATCCGCGCATCGTTGCCGCATTCGCCGGCATGTCCCGGGATCTGCAACGGGGCCAAGCGTTCTCCGACACGTTGGCCAAGTGCGGGCTGCCGCTGCCGGAGTACGTCGTCCAACTGGCGCGCGCCGGCGAATTGACGGGCGAGCTGGGCAGGGCCCTGCGCGATGCGGGCGCGCAGATGGAATACGAGCAGCAGTTGCGCAACGAGATGCGCAATGCCCTGATCTATCCCGCCGTGCTGGTGGTGGCAGGCGTTGCGGCGGTGGCGATCATGTTCATCTTCGTGGTCCCGAAGTTCGCCTCGCTGCTGGAACAGGCCGAGGATCTTCCGCTGCTGGCGTGGCTGGTACTGGCCTTCGGGACCTGGGCGCGTGAGTACGCCTGGCTGTTGGCGTTGGTGCTGGCCGCCGCCGGGTTCGCTGCGGCGTGGGCGTTGCGCAAGCCCGAGTTGCGTGCGAGGGGCCTGGACATGTTGTCGCGGTGGCCGGTGCTGGGTCCATGGCTGGTCGAGGCGGATACCGCGCGCTGGGCCAAGGTGCTCGGGGCGCTCTTGGGAAACAAGGTGCCACTGATGCGCGGCCTGGAACTGGCGCAGTCGGGGTTGCAGTTGCCACAGCGGCGCGCGCGCCTGGGCGAGGTGACCCGCGCGGTGCGTGGTGGCGCCTCGCTGGCCGATGCGCTCGAGGACCATGACGCCCTCACGGCCACCGGGTACAACCTGGTACGGGTCGGCGAGCGTTCGGGCAAGCTGGCGTCCATGCTGGATTCATTGGCGCGCCTGTATGAAGAGGCGGGCCGCAACCGCATGAAGCGCGTGCTGATCCTGCTTGAACCAATCGCCATCCTGGTGATCGGCAGCATGATCGGCACGATCATCCTTGGGGTGATCCTGGCGATCACCAGCGCCAACGACCTTGCTGTCTGATCACGCCAACAAGTCCAAGCCGGGGCCAACCACCATGCCATCTCATCGCGTTTCCGACACCCCGCACGATGCGGTCCACACCCCGTTGAAGGGTCCTGGGCGTTCGACCCGCGCACCCTCTCAACGGAAGTCGGGTGGCTTCACGTTGCTCGAGATGATCGTGGTGCTGGTCATCATCGGCCTGATCATGGGCCTGGTCGGCCCGCGCC
>CBFGMM010000099.1:0-7097 GCA_965649855.1 uncultured Thermomonas sp.
CGTTGCTGGCGCTGGCCGCGTGCGGCGGCACGCCGGAGCCTGTGCAGGCCACGGCGCTGCCCGCACTCGCAACGATCACCGTGCAGGCCGACGGCGGCGCGGCCGCGCGCGGCTGGGACGGCGTGGTCGAGGCCGTGCGCCAGGCAGAGCTGACCGCGCAGACCGCGGGCCGGGTGACCCAGGTGCTGGCCGACCTCAACAGCACCGTGGCAGCCGGTTCGGTGCTGGTGCGGCTGAGCGCGGTGGAGCAGCAGGCAGGCGCCAACACCGCCCGCGCCCAGCTGCGCGCCGCGGAGGCGCAGGCCAGCGAGGCGGAGCAGAACTACCGCCGCTTCGCCGCACTGGCCGGCGGGCAATATGTGTCCCGCGCGCAGATCGACAGCGCCCGCGCCACCCGCGACGCCGCCAACGCCGCCCGCGATGCCGCCCGCGCCCAGCTGGCGCAGGCCGCGCAGCAGGCCGACTACACCGTGGTGCGCGCACCGTACGCCGGCGTGGTCGCGCGCCGCCTGGTCGAACCCGGCGAGGCGGTGGCGCCCGGCCAGCCGCTGATGACGGTCTACGCGCCGGGCGCGCTGCGGATCGAGGTGCAGGTGCCGCAGACCCAGGCCGAGGCGATCCGCGCCAGCGGGCAGGCCCGGATCACCCTCGCCGACGGGCGCATGGTCGAACCGCGCGGCGTGGTGGTGTTCCCGACCGCGGACGTCGCCACCCACAGCGTGGGGGTGCGGCTCGAGCTTCCCGACATCGACCGGCCGCCGGCGCCCGGGACCACCGCGAAGGTGGCGTTCCCGCAGGCCGCCGGTCCGGCGGGCGCGGCCGGCGGCGACATCCGCATTCCCGCCTCCGCGCTGGTGCAACGCGGCGAGCTGGCCGCGGTCTACGTGGTCGACCGGAAAAGCCTGCTGCTGCGCCAGCTGCGGCTGGGCCGCCGCGACGGCGATCGCGTCGTGGTGCTGGCCGGCCTGAAGCCCGGCGAGCGCATCGCCGCCGATCCCGTGGCGGCGCTGCAGGCGTTGCAGGTGCAGCGCGCCGCGGCGGGGGCACGCCAGTGAGCGCGCCCGGCCAGGGCCGCATGGGCATCTCCGGCCGCCTGGCCGCGGCCTTCCAGGCCAACCCGATGACGCCGATCCTGGCGATCGTGGGCCTGCTGCTGGGCCTGCTGGCGGTGGCCATCACGCCGAAGGAGGAAGAACCGCAGATCGACGTGACCATGGCGAACGTCATCGTGCCGTTCGAGGGCGCGAGCGCGCGCGACGTCGAGCAGCTGGTCGCCACTCCGCTGGAGCAGAAGCTGGCGGAAGTCGAGGGCGTGAAGCACGTCTACTCGACCAGCCGCCCGGGCATGGCGGTGATCACGGTCGAGTTCACCGTCGGGGTGGAGCGCCAGCCGGCGCTGGTGCGCCTGTACAACCAGGTGTTCTCCAACATGGACGCGCTGCCGCGGGTGGCCGGCGTGGGGCAGCCGCTGGTCAAGCCCAAGGGCATCGACGACGTGCCGGTGATGGCGCTGACCCTGTGGTCGGACGACCCCGGCACGGACGCCGCCGCGCTGGCCGAGGTGGCGCACACGCTGGAGGCCGAACTCAAGCGCATCCCGGGCACCCGCGACGTGTACACCATCGGCGCGCCGGACCGGATCGTGGGCGTCACCCTGGATGCCGACCGGCTGGCCGCGCACGGGCTCGCGGTCGACGAGCTGGCCCAGGCGCTGCGCGCCGGCAACGTGGTGCGGCAGGCGGGCGAACGCGTGGGCGGCAACGCCGCGGTGCCGGTCACCGCGGGCACCTTCCTGGCATCGGCCGATGCGGTCGCCGACCTGGTGGTGGGCGTGCGCGGCGGCAAGCCGCTGCTGCTGTCCGACGTCGCCAGCGTGCGCGATGGCGGGGACCTCGCCGCGCGCTACGCTTGGCACGGCGCACCACCCGGCCGCGACGGTCCCGCGGCGGGAATCGCGCCGGCGGTGACCATCGCCATCGCCAAGAAGCCGGGCAGCAACGCCGCGGACATCACCCGCGCCGCCAGCGAGCGCATCGAGCGGCTGCGCGGCGAGCTGATCCCGCACGGCGTGCGCGCCACCGTGACCCGCGACTACGGCGCGACCGCGAGCGACAAGGCGTCCAAGCTGATCCAGAAGCTGGCCTTCGCCACGCTGTCGGTGGTGTTGCTGGTGCTGTTCGCGCTGGGCTGGCGCGAGGCGCTGGTGGTCGGCAGCGCGGTGGTGCTGACGCTCGCGATGACCCTGTTCGCCTCCAAGGTGATGGGCTTCACCCTCAACCGGGTGTCGCTGTTCGCGCTGATCTTCTCGATCGGCATCCTGGTCGACGACGCCATCGTGGTGGTGGAGAACATCCACCGGCACATGGCGCGCGGCGGCAGGACCCTGTTCGAGGCGATCCCGCCGGCGGTCGACGAAGTGGGCGGGCCGACCATCCTCGCCACGTTCACCGTGATCGCCGCGCTGATGCCGATGGCCTTCGTGTCCGGGCTGATGGGCCCGTACATGCGCCCGATCCCGATCAATGCATCGGTCGGCATGCTGCTGTCGCTGGCGATCGCGCTGATCGTGACGCCGTGGCTCTCGCTGAAGCTGCTGGCCCGCCATGTTGGGGGTGATGGCAGCCACGGGGCGGAGGAGACGCAGGCCGGCTGGCTGCACCGGCTGTTCGAGCGGGTGATGTCGCCGTTCCTGCGCGGCGACCGCGCCGGTCGCAGGCGCGGCCTGCTGTTCGGCGGCATCGTCGGGCTGGTGCTGCTGTCGGCCTCGCTGGCGGTGTTCCAGCTGGTGGTCCTGAAGATGCTGCCGTTCGACAACAAGTCCGAGGTGCAGGTCGTGGTCGACATGCCCGAAGGCCGTACCCTTGAGGACACCAACGCGCTGCTGCTGGAACTGGCCGCCGCGCTGGACACCGTGCCCGAGGTGCTCGACTACCAGGGCTATGCCGGCACCGCGGCGCCGATCAACTTCAACGGGCTGGTGCGCCAGTATTTCCTGCGCGCGGGCAGCAACGTCGGCGACCTGCAGGTCAACCTGGTCGACCAGCACCACCGCGACCGCCAGAGCCATGCCATCGCGCGCGACATGCGCCCGATGCTGGCCGCCATCGGCGCGCGGCACGGCGCATCGGTGAAGGTGGTGGAAGTGCCGCCGGGCCCGCCGGTGCTGGCGCCGCTGGTGGCCGAGGTCTACGGCCCGGACTACGCGGAGCAGCGCCGCATCGCGCGCGCGCTGGCGGACGGCCCGTTCCGCGCCACCGAGGGCATCGTAGACATCGACACCAGCGTGGAATCCGACGCGCCGCGCGAGGTGGTCGCGATCGACCGCGAGCGCGCCGCGCGGCTGGGCGTGCCGCAGGCGGCCATCGCGCAGGCGATCGCCGTGGGCGTGTCCGGCAGCGATGCGACCCATGTGATGGACGGGCGTTCGAAGTATCCGCGCCCGGTCCGGCTGCGCCTGTCGGCGCAGGAGCAGTCGAGCCTCGATGGCGTGCTGGCGCTGAAGGTGCGGGGCGGCGAGGGCCAGCTGGTGCCGCTGTCGGAACTGGTGACGGTCTCGACCTCGCCCTGGGACGGCGCGATCCACCACAAGGACGGCCTGCCGGTGGCGTACGTGACCGCGGACGAGGCCGGCGCCCTCGACAGCCCGCTGTACGGCATGTTCTCGATCGTCGGCGCGCTGCGCGGGCAGCCGGTGCGCGGGCACGCGCTGGAACAGACCTTCATCGCCCAGCCGCAGGACACCTCCCGTTTCGCGATCAAGTGGGACGGCGAATGGCAGATCACCTACGAGACCTTCCGCGACATGGGCATCGCCTACGCCGCCGGCATGGTGCTGATCTACCTGCTGGTGGTCGCGCAGTTCCGCAGCTACCTGGTGCCGCTGGTGATCATGGCGCCGATCCCGCTGACCGTGATCGGGGTGATGCCCGGCCACGCGCTGCTGGACAAGCAGTTCACCGCCACCAGCATGATCGGCATGATCGCGCTGGCCGGCATCATCGTCCGCAACTCGATCCTGCTGGTGGACTTCATCAACCAGGAGACCGAACGCGGCGTGCCGCTGGTGGAGGCGGTGATCGACGCCTGCGCGGTGCGCGCCAAGCCCATCGTGCTGACCGGCGTGGCGGCGATGCTGGGTGCGTTCTTCATCCTGGACGACCCGATCTTCAACGGCCTGGCGATCTCGCTGATCTTCGGCATCTTCGTCAGCACGGTGCTGACGCTGGTGGTGATCCCGCTGCTGTACTACGTGCTGCTCGCACGCACGGCGGCGGCCGCGCGCGATCCCGGGTCGGTACCCGCGTGAGGGCGCCCGTGGGTCATCGCGATGCGTTCACCACCGATGCGGGGATCGTAGGGCCCTGCATCCCGTCGACCGGAGCATGAAATGACGGATTCCACCCTGGTGGCCTGCCCGGCCTGCAACGGGCTCAACCGCGTGCCCGATGCGCGCCTGGAGGAAGGCCCGACCTGCGGCAAGTGCGGCAAGCCGCTGTTCGACGGCCATCCCGTCGCGCTGGACGAGGCCGGCTTCCATGCCCACGTGGAGCGCGCGACCCTGCCGGTGCTGGTCGATTTCTGGGCGCCCTGGTGCGGCCCCTGCCGGGTGATGGCGCCGCAGTTCGAGGCCGCGGCCGCGCGCATGGAGCCGCACGTGCGGCTGGCGAAGGTCGATACCCAGGCGCAGCCGGCGCTGGGTTCGCGGTTCGGCATCCGCAGCATCCCGACCCTGGCGCTGTTCCTGGAAGGCAGGGAGCTTGCCCGCCAGGCCGGTGCGATGAACGCCGCCGACATCCTGCGCTGGACCGCGCTCACCCTGACCGGGGGCGATCCGTCGTGACTGCCGCCATGACCAGGCGTGCGTACCCGTCGGGGCCAGGCCACCCGCGCCGTGCGCTGAGGGCGGGCGGCATCGCCTGCATCGCGCTGGCCCTGGCGGCCTGCGCCACGTCGCAGCCGCCGGCACGGCAGTTGCCGGTGGACGCTCCACTCCCGGCGGGGCAGGCCAGCCTGGGGCCCATCGTCCTGCATCAGCCGCGTCCGGGCCTGTATACCTCCGCGCAGCCGCGCCCGGGCGACTGGAGGCAGTTGCCGGCACTCGGCGTCGGGACGGTCATCAACCTGCGGCCGGCGGAAGAGATGGCGGGCCGCGACGAGGCCGCCGAGGTGCGGGCCGCGGGCATGCACTACGTGAACATCCCGATTGCCGGCGCCGACGCGGTCACGCCGCTCAACGCCAGGGCGCTGCAACAGGCGATCGCCACGGGGCCGGGCAAGGTGCTGGTGCATTGCTCCACCGGCAACCGGGCCGGCGCCCTGCTGGCGCTGGCGGCGCATGCGGGCGGGATGGCCTCGGCGGACGCCCTGGCATTCGGCAAGGCCGCCGGCCTGTCCGGTCTGGAGCCGGTGGTGCGCGGCCGACTGGGCCTGCCGGCGTGCCCGGGCGGGCCGGACGCGCCCGCCCGCTGCTGAGGCGACCCGGCGCGATCAGCCCAGCAACTGCTCCAGCAATTGCGCCAGGCGCCAGGCGGCCTGGCGGATGCGCTGCTCGGCCAGCGGACGCATCGCGTCCAGGTAGGCGTGGTCCATGGTGTGGGTGGGCGGGTACAGCCCGCGCGACTCGATCAGGCGGCAGGACTCGCCCGCCCATGCCAGGGGCATCACGTCGTGCACGGACGGTGCCGGATACGCCGGCCAGGGCAGGGCGTCCAGCCGATCCGCGTACGCGGGCAGCGGCAGCCGCTCGCCGGCCAGGATGTAGTAGTCCCACACCGCGTGCAGGTTGGTGCCCATCACCCCGTCCACGTAGCGGTTGCGCGCATAGGCTTCGGGTTCGATCGCGGTACGCAGGCTGACCTGGAACCCGTTGCCGCCGGCATCCGGGCGGCTGCCGGCGTGCATGGGCTGGTGCACGTCGCCGACGAAGTGGACCAGGAACTTCAGCGCGTCGCGGCGGGCGTCCATGGGCTGCGTGCGGTCCGCCAGCACGGCGCGCTGCGCCTCGATCGCGGTGACGATGCAACCGCCATCCGCGCAGTCGCGTTCCACCACGAAACCGCAACCGCCCCCCTTGGCGTTGATGTAGTGCCAGGGCGCGGTGATCCGGTACTGCTCCGGGCTGCTGGAGCGGAGCGTGTCGGCCCAGTTGGCCACGCCGGCCAGGCTCGGGTCCGGTTCACCCTGCAGCAGGCGTTCCACCTCGGCCCGCGCGCGGGGTCCCAGGTGGCGCTGCGCGAGTTCGCCCACCAGGCTGTGGCCCAGCGGTGCCCACGCGGCCGCGGGGGAGGCCAGCGCGAGCCACAGCGCGGCCAGGAACAGGGGACGGAGCCAGCAGGATCGGGTCATGCGGCCAAGGATAGCCCGGCGCGCTGCGTCAGGGGGTCCACGGAGCCGCCAGGCGCGACGGCGCGATTGGGTAAAATGGCGGTTTCCCGGCATCCAGCAGGAGTGGCATCCATGGCGATCAAGGTGGGCATCAACGGTTTCGGCCGCATCGGGCGCTGCGTGTTCCGCGCCGCGGTGGAGAACTTCGGCGACGAGATCGAGATCGTCGGCATCAACGACCTGCTTGAGCCCGACTACCTGGCCTACATGCTGAAGTTCGACTCCGTGCACGGGCGCTTCGAGGGCGAGGTCGCGGTGCAGGACGGCAACCTGGTGGTCAACGGCAGGACCATCCGCCTGACCGCGGAGAAGGATCCGGCCAACCTGAAGTGGGACGAGGTCGGGGCGGACGTGGTGCTGGAATCCACCGGCATCTTCCTCACCAAGGAGGGCGCGCAGAAGCACATCGACGCCGGCGCGCGCAAGGTGATCATGTCGGCGCCGTCGAAGGACGACACGCCGATGTTCGTGCATGGCGTGAACTGCGGCGGCTATGCCGGCCAGGCGATCATCAGCAACGCCAGCTGCACCACCAACTGCCTGGCCCCGCTGGCCAAGGTGCTGGACGACAAGTGGGGCATCAAGCGCGGCCTGATGACCACCGTGCACGCCGCTACGGCCACCCAGAAGACCGTTGACGGCCCGTCCAGCAAGGACTGGCGCGGCGGCCGCGGGATCCTGGAGAACATCATCCCGTCCAGCACCGGCGCGGC
>CBFGMM010000100.1:0-6797 GCA_965649855.1 uncultured Thermomonas sp.
GTCCCGTCGCTGGCGCACGCGCTGGCCGCCGGCGACCTAGCGGCGATCGCCGTAGCCCTGCCGCATGCGTGCGGGATGCCGCATGCCAGCCTGGATGCGGTGTCGTCCGCGCTCGAGGACGCTGCCCAGCGCGACGCCGTGCAGGCGCTGCAGTCCGCCCGCTGGGGCGCGGGCGATCCCGACGCCGCGTTGAGGCAGTTGCGCGCGGCATTCGCGCGCGGACCGACGCGTCGCCGCGCGCGGCGTTCGCACGACGTGCCGCTGCCCCCGCTGTACCCGGAGCGCTGAAGCGCGTTTGCTAAGCTCGCCCGCTGCATGCACGGGGAGCGGGTCATGGGCGAGGCGAGGGCGGCACGCGGCAAGCTGCAGCTGCACTGGAAGATGCTGATCGGCTTCCTGGCCGGCCTGGCGCTGGGGCTGGTGGCGCATTACGTCGCCGGCGCGGACGCCCCCTGGGTGCAGTGGCTGACCACGTATGTCACCCAGCCGGCGGGCACGCTGTTCCTGCGCCTGATCTTCATGCTGGTCATCCCGCTGCTGTTCTCCGCGCTGGTGATCGGCGTGGCCGAGATGGGCGATGTCCGGTCGCTCGGCCGGGTGGGCTGGAAAACCCTGGGCTACACCGTGCTGGCGTCCACCATCGCGGTGGGCCTGGGACTGTTGCTGGTGAACTGGCTGCAGCCGGGTGCGGGCGTGGACCCGGTGGCGGCGCAGGCGATGCTGGCGCAGGGCGCGGATCGCGCCCAGGAGATCGCCGGCATGGCCGCCTCGCAGCCCAGGGGGCTGGACATGCTGCTGGCCATCGTGCCGGACAACGTGGTCAAGGCCGCGGCGGAGAACACCATCCTGGCGGTGATGTTCTTCGCGCTGATGCTTGGCGTGGGCCTGGTGCTGACCCGCAGCGCCGCCACCGAGACCCTGTTGCGCGGCATCCACGGCCTGTTCGAGGTCTCCATGACCCTGATCGGCCTGGTGATCCGGCTGGCGCCGTACGCGGTGTTCTGCTTCATGTTCAACCTGGCCGCGCTGTTCGGCTGGGACCTGCTGGGCAGCCTGGGCAAGTACGTGGGCGTGGTGGTGCTGGCGCTGGCGATCCACCTGCTGGTGGTCTATTCGATCATGCTGAAGACGCTGGCCGGCTGGTCGCCGCCGCGCTTCTTCCGCAGCGTGCAGGAAGCGATGCTGATGGCGTTCTCCACCGCCTCGTCGAACGCCACCCTGCCGGTCGCGCTGCGGGTGGCCGACGAGAAGCTGGGCCTGCCCAGGAAGGTCTCGCGCTTCGTGCTGACCGTGGGCGCCACCGCCAACCAGAACGGCACCGCGTTGTTCGAAGGCGTGACCGTGCTGTTCCTCGCCCAGTTCTTCGGGGTGGACCTGACCCTGGGCCAGCAGCTGACGGTGATGTTCGTCAGCATCCTGGGCGGGATCGGCACCGCCGGCGTGCCCGCGGGTTCGCTGCCGGTGGTGGCGCTCATCTGCGCGATGGTGGGCGTGCCGCCGGAAGGCCTGGGGCTGATCCTCGGCGTGGACCGTTTCCTGGACATGTGCCGGACCACGCTGAACGTCACCGGCGACTTGATGCTGGCGACGGTGGTGGCGAGGGGCGAGGTGGACAGCGAGCCCGCCGAGGGCGTCCAGCCGGCATGACCCTTGGCACTGGCTGCGGGGCGGGGCGGGCGTAGAGTCGGAGCGACCAACGCGCGTCGCCGGCGCCTGCCGGTACGCCCGGCCCGACTCGCGGGCCGGGGCACCACGCGCGCCACCACGCATCGGGGGGTGCATGGCATGGGTACGGTCCGTTCGATCGTCGTTGCAGGATTCGCCGCGGCCCAGCTGTTGCTTGCCACGCAGGCGCAGGCACCCGCGCCGCAGGCCATCAACGCCATGTGCCGCACGCCCGCAGCCACCGGGGACGGGACGGGCTATCGCTGCGTGTCCGAACCGGCGCGCCTGCAGGCGCCGGAGGGCTACGCCTTCGCACGGGAGTCGCTGCAGGGTGGGGTGGCCGACTCCGCCGGGCCCGAGCCGCACTGCGAAGTGCAGTGGTCCGACGAGGTCGCGTTGGCCCCCGGCAGCGCGGTGCGCCAGCCGCGCCTGCTGACCCTGCGTGCCAGCGCCAGCAGCCAGCGTGGGTATGGCCGGCGCGGGCCTGGCTGGACCGATTGCAGCTACACGGTCGAGATGCTGCCGTACACGGCGCAGTAGCACGCGCGGAAGTCGCGCGCGGGGCTTGTGGGACAATGCGCGTCCCGTCCGCCCACGCCTTGCCATGACGATGCCTGCCCCCGCGCGCCGCGACCTTGCCAACGCCATCCGCTTCCTGGCCGCCGATGCGGTGCAGGCCGCCAATTCCGGGCATCCCGGCATGCCGATGGGCATGGCCGACATCGCCGAAGTGCTGTGGAACGACTTCCTGCGGCACAACCCGGCCAACCCGACCTGGCACGACCGCGACCGCTTCGTGCTGAGCAACGGGCACGGCTCCATGCTGCAGTACGCGCTGCTGCACCTGGCCGGGTACGAGCTGTCGATCGACGACCTGAAGCGCTTCCGCCAGCTGGATTCCAAGACCCCGGGCCACCCCGAGAACTTCATGACCTGCGGCGTGGAGACCACCACCGGGCCGCTGGGGCAGGGCCTGGCGAACGCGGTGGGCTTCGCCCTGGCCGAGAAGCTGCTGGCGCAGCGCTACAACCGCGAGGGACTGGCCATCGTCGATCACCGCACCTGGGTGTTCATGGGCGACGGCTGCCTGATGGAAGGCATCAGCCACGAGGCCGCGTCGCTGGCGGGGACCTGGGGCCTCAACAAGCTCATCGCGTTCTGGGACGACAACAACATCTCGATCGACGGCAACACCGACGGCTGGTTCACCGACGACACCCCGAAGCGCTTCGAGGCCTACGGTTGGAACGTGGTGCGCGGCGTGGACGGGCACGATGCGGTGGAGATCCGCACCGCGATCGAAACCGCGCTGAAGTCGGCCGACAGGCCGACCCTGATCTGCTGCCGCACCACCATCGGCCACGGCTCGCCGAACAAGGCCGGCAAGGAATCCAGCCACGGCGCGCCGCTGGGCAAGGACGAGGTCGCGCTGACCCGCGAGGCGCTGGGCTGGCCGCACCCGGCGTTCGAGATCCCGCAGGACATCTACGCCGGCTGGCGCGCGCGCGACCATGCGGCCGCGGAAGCCGAATGGAACGCGCGCTTCGCCCGGTACAAGGCCGCGCACCCGCAGGCCGCCGCCGAATTCGAGCGGCGCATGGCCGGCGAGTTGCCGGACGGTTTCGGGTCGCAGGCCGATGCGTACATCGACAGGCTGCAGGCCGAGGGGCCGGTGGTGGCCAGCCGCAAGGCCTCGCAGATGGCGATCGAGGCGTTCGCCCCGCTGCTGCCGGAACTGGTGGGTGGCTCCGCGGACCTGGCCCATTCCAACCTGACCCTGTGGAAGGGCAGCAAGACCGTCGCAAGCGACGCGCCCGACGCGAACTACATCTATTCCGGCGTGCGCGAGTTCGGCATGACCGCGATCAGCAACGGCCTGGCGCTGCACGGCGGCTTCATCCCGTACGACGCCACCTTCCTGGTGTTCAGCGACTACGCGCGCAACGCCGTGCGCATGAGCGCGCTGATGGGCGTGCGCGCGCTGCACGTCTACACCCACGACTCGATCGGCCTGGGCGAGGACGGCCCGACCCACCAGCCCATCGAGCACCTGGCCAGCCTGCGCTACATCCCCGGCAACGACGTCTGGCGCCCCTGCGACGCGGTGGAATCCGCGGTGGCGTGGAAGGCGGCGATCGAGCGCGCCGACGGCCCCAGCTGCCTGGTGTTCAGCCGGCAGAACCTGCCGCACCAGCAGCGCGACGCCGCGCAGGTGGAGGCGATCGCGCGCGGCGGCTACGTGCTGAAGGACAGCGCCGGCGCGCCGGACATCATCCTGGTCGCGACCGGTTCCGAGGTGGGGCTGGCGATGCAGGCCGCGGCGCAGCTGGGCGACGGCGTGCGCGTGGTGTCGATGCCCTCGACCGACGTGTTCGACCGCCAGGATGCGGGCTACCGCGAGTCCGTGCTGCCCCGCGCCTGCCGCAGGCGCGTGGCCATCGAGGCGGGTGTGACCGATTTCTGGCGCAAGTACGTGGGCCTGGACGGCGCCGTTGTCGGGATCGACACCTTTGGCGCCTCCGGGCCAATCGAGGCGCTGATGCCGCATTTCGGCTTCACCGTGGACCACGTGGTCGCGGCGGCGCGCGCGCTTTAGGCGTCCGTCAGCCGGCGGCAGGCGCGCGCGCGTCCAGGCGCCGCGCGCTCAGGCCAGCAGCAGCTTGCCAGCCGCCACCAGCAGCACCACGCCGAGCGCGTGGCGCAGCATGCGCACCGGCAGCCACTTCAGCCCGAGCTGGGTGCCGATCAGCGCGCCCACCGCGACCACGCCCAGCCACAGCGGCAGCATCGCCGGCAGGGTCTGGCCCGACTGCAGCAGGCCTGCCAGCCCGGTCAGCGAATTGATCCAGACGAAGGCCACGGAGGTGCCGCTGGCGTCGCGCGTGGGCATCCAGCGCGCGAACAGCAGCAACGGCGTGAGGAAGATCGCCCCGCCGGTGCCGGTCAGGCCGGACAGCGTTCCGATCGCGGCGCCGGCCAGCAGGCCGGCCAGCCACGGAACGGCGCGGCCTTGCGCGAGGCGGTCCTCGTCCTCCGCGCGCGCGGCATGGCGGAACACGCCGATCGCGGCGGCCAGCAGGACCAGGCCCAGCAGGGCCGAGTAGCTGGCCCCCGGCAGCCGGACCTGCGCGGACAGGAAGGCGGCGGGCGCGGAGGCCAGCACGAACGGCAGCACGTTGCGCCAGCGCACGTGCCCGCCACGCCAGAAGCGCAGCAGGCCGATCCCGCCGACCAGCAGGTTCAGCGCCAGGGCGGTCGGCCGCATCTGCTCGGGCGCAAAGCCGAGCAGCGCCATCGATGCGATGTAGCCGCTGGCGCCCGCGTGGCCCACCGACGCGTACAGCACCGCGACCGCCAGGAACAGCGCGGCGGCCAGATAGTCCGGCGGGATCATGCGGCGGCCGTCGATCCAGGGCCCGCGCCGCGGCGCGCGCGGATGGTCCCGCGGTCGTTCACGCCAGCGCGGGCAGGGCGTCGGTGCCCTGCAGGGGCGTAGTCAGGTAGCGACGGCCATTGGCCTCCGGCGGGGGCAGGCGGCCGCCGCGGATGTTGACCTGCAACGCCGGGTACAGCAGTACGGGCGCCGGCAGGCCTGCGTCGCGGGCGCGGCGCGCGGCGGCGAAGTCCTCCAGCGTGGTGTCCCCGCCCAGCATGCGGTTGTCTCGCTTGCTCTCGCCGACGGTCACCGCGCTGCGGCGCGCCCGGCCCCCGGGCGGGTAGTCGTGGCACAGCTGCAGCACGGTGGCATCGTCCATCGCGTAGAAGCGCTGGATCGAGGCGTACAGCGCCTCCACGCTGCCGCCGGGGAAATCGCAGCGGGCGGTGCCCACGTCCGGCGCGAACAGGGTGTCGCCGACGAACACGCGGTCCTCGATCACGTAGCTGAGACTGTCGGAGGTGTGCCCCGGCGTGGCCATCACGGTGAAGCGCAGCGCTCCGGCGTCGATCGCGTCGCCGTCGCGGAAGGTGGCGTCGAACGCCTCGCGCAGCGCCGGCTCGTCCGGGTCGATCCCGAACACGCCGGCGAAATGCGCCTGCACCGCCTGGATGCCGGCGCCGATCCCGACCGGGGCGCCGGTGGCGGCGCGCAGGAGCCGCGCGGAGGTGAGGTGGTCGGCATGGGCGTGGGTCTCCAGGATCCGGTGCAGCGTCAGTCCCCGCGCCGCGATGTAGTCCTGCACCAGCCCCAGGCTGTCGGCCGCGATCCGCCCCGACTTGGGGTCGTAGTCCAGCACCGGGTCGATGACCACCGCGTCGCTTCCGCGGTGCACCACGTAGGTCCAGGTGCCGGTGCCGTCGTGGAAGAAGGGCTCGACATGCAGGGGTCGGGTCATGGCATTACTCGCACAGCGGCGCGTCGCCGCCGCAGTAGATGTCGTGGAGGGTGGCGATCACGCGCTGGGCGGGTCCCGGCGCCAGCGCGTAGACGATGGACTGCGCCTCGCGCCGGGTCAGCACCAGGCCGTCCTCGCGCAGCACGGCCAGGTGCTGCGACAGGGCCGACTGGCTGAGATCGACGCGCGCATTGAGCTCGCCCACCGAGCGTTCGCCTTCGGCGAGCAGGCACAGCAGCATCAGCCGCTTGTCGTTCGCCAGCGCCTTGAGCAGGCGCGCGGCGTCGGCGGCGTGCGCGCGCATCGATTCCGGGTCCATCGTCGGCGGGAGCGGGCTGCGGGCGGCCTGGGGCATGGGCCTTACCGTAGCACCAGCGGCAGCCCCGCCTCGGACCATGCCACCGTGCCGCCGGCGATCGAGCGGACGTTGCTGAAGCCGAGCCGTTGCAGGTTGACCGCGGCAAGCGCGGCACGCCCGCCGGTGCGGCACACCACCACCACCGGGCGCTCGCGGTGGGCCAGCGCGGGATCGCTGACGCTGGCCACCGCGGGATGGGCGTCCACCTGGAACTCCAGCACCCCGCGCGGGATGTTGATCGCGCCCGGGATGTGGCCGGTCTCGAATTCCGCGGGCTCGCGCACGTCGAGCAGCACGGCGTCGCCATGCGCGCCGGCGAACTCGGCGGGGGTGAGTTCGACGATCGCGGCGCGGGCTTCGGCGACCAGGTCGGACGCGGTGACGGGGGTGCTGGGCATGGGCTGGCTCCGGGTTGAAATATCAGTTGACACTAATATAAG
>CBFGMM010000101.1:0-6725 GCA_965649855.1 uncultured Thermomonas sp.
TCCTCGACGTGCGCAAGCGCCCGCTGCACGCCGGCCTGGGCGAGGAGGCGCTGGCCGCGATCCGGGCCGCGCTGCAGGCCGGCGGCCAGGTGCTGGTGTTCAAGAACCGCCGCGGCTACGCGCCGGTGCTGCTGTGCCACGACTGCGGCTGGAGCGCGCACTGCCCGCGCTGCGGTACCCCGGAGCAACCCACCCCGATGACCGTGCACGCGCACGGCAAGCGCCTGCAATGCCACCACTGCGGGCACCGGCGCGCGGCGCCGCCGGCCTGCCCGGACTGCGCAAGCCTGGCCCTGCAGCCGCAGGGCAACGGCACCGAGCGGATCGAAGCCGAGCTGCACGGGCGCTTCGGCGAGGTCCCGGTGCTGCGCATCGACCGCGGCAGCACCCGCACCCGCGACGGCCTGCAGCAGCACCTGGACACGCTGGGGCAGCGCGCGGGCATCCTGGTCGGCACCCAGATGCTGGCCAAGGGGCACGACCTGCCCAACCTCACCCTGGTGGTGGTGGTCGGCATCGACGAGGGTCTGTTCTCCGCGGACTTCCGCAGCGCGGAGAAGCTGGCCCAGCTGCTGGTGCAGGTGGCGGGACGCGCCGGACGCGCCGACAGGCCCGGCAACGTGCTGCTGCAGACCCACCACCCCGGGCATCCGCTGCTGCAGACGCTGGTGAGCGGCGGCTACCACGCCTTCGCCGAGGGCGAACTGGCCCTGCGCGAGGCGGCCGGCTTCCCGCCGTTCGCACACCTGGCCCTGCTGCGCGCCGAGGCGAAGCACGCGGACCCGCCGATGCAGTTCCTGCATGCGGCCCGCGCGCTGGTCGCCGAGGCGAACGTGGACGCCGCCGGGCCGTTGCCCGCGCCGATGCCGCGCCGCGCCGGCCACGTGCGCGCGCAGCTGCTGCTGTCCGCGCCGCAACGCACCGACCTGCATGCCGCGCTGTCCGCGCTGGTGCCCGCCCTGCGGGCATCGCCGCTGGCGCGCAAGGTCCGCTGGTCGCTGGACGTGGACCCGGTGGACCTGTACTGAGCGCGGCGCGGGCCGGCGCGGCCGTGGCAGCCGCACGGCGCACGGTCGCCCCGCCACGCGCACGTCCATGCCGACGCGCCACAATGTCCGACGCATCCAACCGACGAACCGATCCCCGCATGCCCAGCCAGCTCCAGCACCTGCGCGACCTGTCCACCGTGGTCGCCGACACCGGCGACATCCAGGCCATCGCCCGCTTCCAGCCGATGGACGCCACCACCAATCCGTCGCTGCTGCTCAAGGCGGCCGCGCTACCCGCGTACGCCGCGCACATCGACGCCGCCATCGCCGCCGCGCGCGGCCCGGACGCGGTGGCCGACGCCAGCGACCGGCTGGCGGTGGCGATCGGCGGCGAGATCCTCAAGCTGATCCCCGGACGGGTGTCGACGGAGGTCGATGCGCGCCTGAGCTTCGACACCGCGGCCACCATCGCCAAGGCGCACCGGCTGGTGCAGCTGTACGCCGACGCCGGGATCGGCACCGACCGCCTGCTGATCAAGATCGCCGGCACCTGGGAGGGCATCCGCGCCGCGCAGGCGCTGGAGCGCGAAGGCATCCACTGCAACCTGACCCTGCTGTTCTCGTTCGCCCAGGCGGTGGCCTGCGCCGAGGCCGGCGTGTTCCTGATCTCGCCCTTCGTCGGCCGCATCCTGGACTGGCACCTGGCCAACGGCATGGACGCGCCGGCCACGGCGCAGGACGACCCGGGCGTGCAGTCCGTGCAGCGCATCTGGGCGTACTACAAGCGGCACGGCTACGCGACCGTGGTGATGGGCGCGAGCTTCCGCAACACCGGGCAGGTGCTCGCGCTGGCGGGCTGCGACCGGCTGACCATCTCGCCCGAGCTGCTGGCCGAACTCGATGCTTCCGATGCGCCGGTGCCGCGCGCGCTGTCCGATGACGGGCAGCGTGCCGCCGCGCCGCACGCGCTGGACGAAGCGGGCTTTCGCTGGCGGCACAACGAGGATGCGATGGCCACCGACAAGCTGGCCGACGGCATCCGCAAGTTCGCCGCCGACCAGCGCAAGCTCGAGGGCCTGCTGGCCGCGAAGCTGGGTTGACCGGGCGGCCGGCGCCGCAAACGCGAACGGCCCGGATCGCTCCGGGCCGTCCTGGTCGCGTCGATGCGCCGCTTACGCCGCGAACAGCGCCTTCATCTTCTTCAGCGCGTTGGCTTCCACCTGGCGGATGCGCTCGGCCGACACGCCGTACTCGTCGGCCAGCTCCTGCAGCGTCACCTTGCTGTCCGGGTCCAGCCAGCGCCGCTTGATGATGTCGCGCGAGCGCGCGTCCAGCGCGGCCATGCCCTCGCGCAGCACCTCCAGCTGGTCGGCTTCGCTGTCGGCGGCCTCGTAGGCGGCGGCGGGGTCGACCTCGCTGGCCATCAGGTAGCTGACCGGCGCCGGCGGGCCGTGGTCCTCGTCGGCGTCATCGGGCGCATCGAAGCCCACGTCGCGGCCGGACAGGCGCGACTCCATTTCCATCACCTCGCGCTCGGACACGTTGAGGTCGCGCGCGACCACCCGCACTTCCTCGGCGTTGAGCCAGCCCAGGCGGGTCTTGCTCTTGCGCAGGTTGAAGAACAGCTTGCGCTGCGCCTTGGTGGTGGCCACCTTGACGATGCGCCAGTTCTTGATGATGAACTCGTGCATCTCGGCGCGGATCCAGTGCACCGCGAAGCTGACCAGGCGAACGCCCACGTCCGGGTCGAAGCGCTTGACCGCCTTCATCAGGCCGATGTTGCCCTCCTGCACCAGGTCGCCCAGCTGCAGCCCGTACCCGCTGTAACCGCGGGCCACGTGCACCACGAACCGCAGGTGCGACAGGATCAGCTCCTGCGCGGCCTGCAGGTCGTTGTCCTCGCGAAGCCGGCGCGCCAGGCGCTGCTCGTCCTCCAGGGTCAGCACCGGGATCTGGTGCACCGCACCGATATAGGCCTCCAGCGAACCCATGGCGCTCGGGATCGGCAGATTGTTGGCAACCAGGGCATTGGACATCGTGGTCTCACTCATGGGTGCGATGTTAGCAGTCGCCATATCTGACTGCTAACCCTGCCGATCGTTCACTTCCGTTGCATTCATGGAACGATGAACGCGCTGAAAACGCATTGGGCCACGGCCGGCGTCAAGCGGACGTGGCGGTCCCGAAACGGGGCAGGTCCGCCGCGGCGGGCAACGACCAGTCCACCGGCGCCTGGCCGGTCCGCGCCAGGAACTGGTTGGCGCCGGAAAAGTGGCCACAGCCCAGGAAGCCGCGGTGGGCCGACAGCGGCGAGGGATGCGGGGCCTTCAGCACCCGGTGCCGTTGCGGGTCGATCACCTTGCCCTTGGCCTGCGCATAGCTGCCCCAGAGCAGGAACACCAGGTCTTCGCGCTCGCGGTTGAGCACGTCCACCACATGGTCGGTGAAGCCTTCCCAGCCCTTGCCCTGGTGCGAACCGGGCTGCCCGGCTTCCACCGTCAGCACGCTGTTGAGCAGCAGCACCCCTCGGCGCGCCCACGGCAGCAGGCAGCCGTGGTCCGGCCGCACGAAGGCGGTATCGCGCGCCAGTTCCTTGTAGATGTTGTCCAGCGAGGGCGGCACCGGCACCCCGGGCAGCACGGAGAAGCACAGCCCATGCGCCTGGCCCGGCCCGTGGTACGGGTCCTGGCCGAGGATGACGACCTTCACCGCCTCGAACGGAGTGGCGTCGAACGCGGCAAAGATGTTCGCGCCTGCCGGATGGACCGTGGCGCCGGCCGCCCGCCGCTGGCGCAGGAAGGCGGACAGCTGGCGCATGTCCTCGCGCGCGAACCAGTCGCCGATACGGGCTTTCCAACTGGGTTCGAGGCGGACGGGATGCTCTGGCATGGGCGGCGATAGTGCCCGGGACGGGCGCGCGGGTGTCCGATCAACCAAGCGAGTATCGGGGCGCGACTTGATAGGATGCCCGCGCGCCCGTCATCGCGACGGCCCGGTTGCCCCCGGCTCAGGCAACTTCGCCAGCCGCAGCTGGAACAGCGCCTTGGTCACCAGCAGGCGTTCCTCGATCGGCTTCAGGACCAGGTCGTTGGCGCCTTCGCGCAGCAGCGCGGCCTGGTTGTCGCGGTTGTCGTCGCCGGTCATGACCAGCACCGGCAGCCGCCGCTTGCCGTAGCCGAACGCGCCGCGGACCTGGCCCAGCAGGTCGCGCCCGCTCAGCGCGCCCTTCAGGTACACGTCGGTCAGCAGCAGGTCCGCGCCCACGTCGCCGTCGCCGCGGCCGCGGAACGCGTGCAGGTGCTCCAGCGCTTCCTCCACGCTCACCACGTGCAAGACCTGCATCGCCTGGCGCGCCAGCATGCGCTTGGTCGCCGCCGCCACCACCTTGCTGTCCTCGACGTACAGGACGCGCGCCCCGTCGATGGGGGCCGGCTGCACGTAGCCGCGGATGAAGGCCGCCAGCGCGCCGTGGCCCAGGCTCTTGTCGAAGTAGTCGGTCACGTCCTCGGTGAAGGCGCGGGTCTCCAGCGCTTCCTGCGCGTTGCCCGAGACCACGATCACCGGCACGTAGGCCTGCCCCGCCGCCTCGCGCACCGCCCGCGCCACGGCCAGGCCATCGCCATCGGGCAGCACCAGCGCGGTGGTGACCAGGTCCACGGCCCCCTGCGCCAGCGTCGCGCGCGCCTCGGCCAGTCCGGCGCAGCCGATCACGTCGGCATCGGGCAATTCGCGCAGCAGCGTGTCGCAGATCAGCTTGCGGACCAGCCGCGAGCCGTCCACCACCATCACCCGCGGCGACTCGCTGACCAGGTGGCGCAGGTCCTGTCCGGCAGCGCCCATCGCTCAGGTGTCCGTGGGCCGGGTCTGGCGCAGGGTGTGGCCGGTGACCAGGCCCGCGCCCACCCAGCCCAGCAGTCCCGCGCCGGCGAGCACCGCCACCGCCGGCACCAGGTCCAGCCCGTGCAGCGCGAAGTTGCTGCCGTAGCGCCCGGCCAGGTCGGCCAGCGGCTGGCGCAGCCCCAGCCAGGCCAGGGTCAGCACGCCCAGCGCCGATGCGCCCGCCGCCAGTCCGTACCAGGCGCCGAGGTAGAGGAACGGACGGCGCACGAATCCGTCGCTGGCACCCAGCAGCTGCAGCACCGCGATTTCCTCGCGCCGCGCCTGGATGTCCAGCCGCACGGTGTTGCCGACCACCAGCAGCGCGCCCAGTCCCAGCAGCCCCGCAAGCACCAGCACGACCCGCCCGCCGAAGCGCAGCCACGCGTCCAGGCGCTCGCGCCACACCGCATCGTGCTGCACGCGCTCCACGCCGGGCAGGGTGCGCAGCGCATCGGCGAGCAGGCGCTCGTCGCCGCGCGGGCTCACCCGCAGCACGCTGGGCAACGCGGCGCGCGCGACGTCCTCGCCCAGTGCGTCGATCGCCTGCGCCATGTCCGGGCGCGTGCGCAGCTCGGCCAGCGCCTGCCGCGGGGTCACCAGCGCCACGCCGGCCACGTCGGCGCGCGCGCGCAGTTGGCCGGCGAGCGCCCGTGCGCCCGCGTCGTCCACCGCCGGCGCCAGGAACACCGCCACGTCGCGGCTGGCCTGCACCTCGCCACCCCGCCGCGCCATGTTCTGCAGCACCAGCCACAGGCCCACCGGCAAGGCCAGCGCCAGCGCCATCACGCCCACGGTGAGCAGCGTCGCCCACGGCCTGCGCAGCAGGCGGCCCAGGCTGGCCACGATGCGGTCCCCGTGGTGCTCCAGCCAGGCCCCGGCGCGGCGCGGCGGCGGCAGGGCGGCGCGGTCGGCGGACTCAGGCATCGGCCAGGTCCTCCGGCGCGATGTCGTCGGCCAGCTGGCCGTGGTCCAGCACCAGCACCCGCTTCTTCATCCGCTTGACCAGGCCCAGGTCGTGGCTGGCCACCAGCACGCTGGTGCCGCGTTCCGGCAGCGAGGCGAACAGGGCCATGATTTCCGCCGACAGGGTGGGATCCAGGTTGCCGGTGGGTTCGTCGGCCACCAGCATCAAGGGCTCGGCGATCACCGCGCGGGCGATGCCCACCCGCTGCTGCTCGCCGGCGGAGAGCTGCGACGGCAGCGCGCGTTCGCGCGCGCCCAGGCCCAGCCGCTCCAGCAGCACCCGCACGCGCTTGCCGATCTCGCCGCGCTTCATCCCGCGCAGCACCAGCGGCAGGCCCACGTTCTCGGCCACGCTGCGGTCCATCAGCAGCTGGTGGTTCTGGTAGACCACGCCGAGTTCGCGGCGGTGGTGGGCGATCCGGCCGCCGCGCACCTTGGCCAGGTTGCGCTCGGAAAACAGCACCGCGCCGCGGCTGGGCCGTTCGGCCAGCTGGATCAGGCGGAGCAGCGTGCTCTTGCCGGCGCCCGAGTGGCCGGTCACGAACAGCATCTCGCCCCGCGCCACCGAAAAGCTGACGTCGGCCAGCGCGACGTGGCCGCCGGGATACTGCTTGCTGACGTTGTCGAAGCGCAGGACCGTCATCGCGGGGGATCGTGCGGCGGGCAGGCCGGCAGTATCGCCCGAGCCGCGGATGCCGGCCAGCGCGCGCGCACCGGCGTCGCCTGCGCCGGTGCGCCGCGGCTCACGGCTCAGTGCTGGTTGCGCGGGGCGCGGGTGACCAGCGAACGCAGGCCGCGGCCGATGCGCGACAGCAGCGACGCTTCCTTGCCGCCGGAGGCAGCGGGCTGCGACGCGCCGGCCGTCGTGGACACGGCGGCAGCACCGGGTGCGGC
>CBFGMM010000102.1:0-6718 GCA_965649855.1 uncultured Thermomonas sp.
TGGCGGCGGGGGCGATGATGCGGTCCTCGGTCATGGGGGCATTATCACCCGCCGCCCCCGCAAGCCGTCCCACAACCCTTAGATCTGCACCTGCGAGCCCAGCTCCACGATCCGGTTGCCCGGGATCCGGAAGAAGCCGGTGGCCGGCGCGGCGTTGCGGTGCATCAGCGCGAACAGCTTGTCGCGCCATGCCGGCATGTTGCGGTGCGGGCTGGCGACGATGGTCTCGCGGCTGGTGAAGTAGGTGGTGTCCATCGGGTCGAAGGTCAGGTCGCACTGGTCGCAGCTCTGCATCAGCGCCTGCGGCACGTCCGGCGTCTCCATGAAGCCGAACTTGATCACCACCCGGTGGAAGTCGTCGCCGATCGCGGTGATCTTCAACCGCTCGCCCTTCGGCGCGTACGGCGTGGTCAGGGTGTCCACGGTCAGGAACACGTTGCGCTCGTGCAGCACCTTGTTGTGCTTGAGGTTGTGCAGCAGCGCGTGCGGCACCACGCCCTTGTCCGCGGTCATGAACACCGCGGTGCCCGGCACCCGCACCGGCGGCGAGAGCATCAGCCCGGGCAGGAAGGTGTCCAGCTGGATGCCTTCCTTGCGGATCTCCTGGTGCAGCAGCTCGCGGCCGCGCCGCCAGGTGCGCAGCAGGGTGAACAGCACCGCGCCCAGGATCACCGGGAACCAGCCGCCGGCCAGGATCTTGGCGCCGTTGGCCACCACGAACGCGGCATCGATCACCAGGAACAGCGCGCACAGCGGCAGCACCCACCAGCGCCAGCGCGCCCACAGCGCGCGCGCCACGATCGCCAGCAGCAGGGTGTCGATCAGCATCGTCATCGACACCGAGATGCCGTAGGCGGTGGCCAGCGCGCTGGAGCTGCGGAAGGTCAGCACCAGCAGGATCACCAGCACCATCAGCATCCAGTTGATGCCCGGGATGTAGATCTGGCCGATGGTGTCGCGGCTGGTGTGCATGATCCGCATGCGCGGGATGTAGCCCAGCTGCATCGCCTGCCGGGCGATCGAGAACGCGCCGGTGATCACCGCCTGCGAGGCGATCACGGTGGCCGCGGTGGCCAGCGCGATCATCGGCCAGCGCGCCCATTCCGGCACGCCGATGTAGAACGGGTTGCGGATCGCGGCCGGGTCTTCCAGCACCAGCGCGCCCTGGCCCAGGTAGTTCAGCATCAGCGAGGGCAGCACGAAGAAGTACCAGGCGAGGCGGATCGGGCGCGCGCCGAAGTGGCCCATGTCGGTGTAGATCGCCTCGCCGCCGGTGACCGCCAGCACCACCGCGCCCAGCACGAACACGCCACCCCAGGTGTGCTCGGCGAAGAAGCGCAGCGCCCACCACGGGTTGATCGCCTTGAGGACCTCCGGCTCGTGCAGGATGTTGACCACGCCCAGCACCGCCAGCGAGGCGAACCACAGCAGGGTGACCGGCCCGAACACGCGGCCCACCTTGGCGGTCCCGTAGCGCTGGGTGGCGAACAGCGCCACCAGCACCAGCAGGCTGATCGGCACGATCCAGCTGTGCAGCTGCGGCGCCACGATCTCCAGGCCCTCGACCGCGGACAGCACCGAGATGGCGGGCGTGATCACGCCGTCGCCGAAGAACAGCGACGCGCCCAGCACCCCCAGGATCCCGACCGTGTAGCCGGACTTCGACCCCTTCGGCAGGCTGCGCTGGGCGAGCGCCATCAGCGCCATGATCCCGCCCTCGCCGTCGTTGTCGGCGCGCATGATGATGGTCACGTACTTCACCGTGACCACCAGCATCAGCGCCCAGAACACCAGCGACAGCAGGCCCAGGACCGTGTCGTGGTTGGCCACCAGCCCGTAGTGCGGGCTGAAGGCCTCGCGGATGGTGTACAGCGGGCTGGTGCCGATGTCGCCGAACACCACGCCGATCGCGCCGACCACCAGGCCGGCGAGGCCGACCTGGCCGTGGCCGTGCGCCTGGGCGGCGACATTCCTGGGGTTTGCCATGTTGGTGTTCCCGTTGGGTTTCAACGCAGCGCGGACTGCAGCGCTTTTCGGATGATGGACTCGGCGGGATCGCCGTCGGCGGCGGCCTTCCTGGCCATGCGCTCCGCTTCAGCGGGCTTGTAGCCCAGCGCCTGCAGCGCGGTGATCGCCTCGGTCAGCGGATCGCCCGGCACTCCGCTCGCGGTGGCGAGCGGGCCGCTGCCCAGGTCGGCGGCGCGGTCGCGCAGTTCCACCACCATGCGCTCCGCGGTCTTCTTGCCGATCCCGGGGATCCGGGTGAGGGCGGCCACGTCGCCGGTCTGCACCAGCCGCGCGAAGTCATCGACCGACACGCCGGACAGCACCGCCAGCGCGATCCTCGCGCCGATCCCGGACACCTTCTGCACGTCGCGGAACAGGCGGCGTTCGGCCTCGCGCAGGAAGCCGTACAGCGACACGCTGTCCTCCTTCTGCGCGTGGTGCACGAACAGGAACACCTCGCGGCCCACCTCCGGCAGGTCGTAGAAGGTGCTCATCGGCGCCTCCAGTTCGTAACCCACGCCGTGCACGTCGACCACGATCCACGGCGGCGCCTTGTGGATGAGCAGTCCCTTCAATCGTCCGATCATGGCGGGGATTCCCCGCACGCAAACGCAGGCACGCGCATCATCGTTTCCTCCATGCCGTGCGCGCGTCGACGCCCAGCCGGTTGGCGCTGGCGCGCACGTGCGCATGGGTGATCGCCACCGCCAGCGCATCGGCGGCGTCGGCCTGCAGCTTGCCCTGCAGGCCCAGCATGATGCCCACCATGTGCTGGACCTGGGTCTTGTCGGCGCTGCCGCTGCCCACCAGGCCCAGCTTGATCTCCTTGGCCGCGTACTCGCTGACCGGCAGGTCGCGCGCCACGCAGGCGGCGACCGCCGCGCCGCGCGCCTGACCCAGCTTGAGCGCGCTCATCGCGTTGTTGGACAGGAACACCTGCTCGATGGCGACCTCGTCGGGCGAGAACTGCTCGATCAGCGCCCACAGCCCGTCCAGCAGCAGGCGCAGGCGCAGCGGGAAGGATTCGGCATCCAGCAGCTTGATCGGCTGGTGGTGCACATGCGTGACCTTGCCCGCGGCATCCACGTCGATGATGCCCACGCCGGTCCGTTGCGAACCGGGGTCGATGCCGAGAATGCGGGTCACGTCGCGGATTCGCGTCGTCTGCGCGGGATTACGCGGCCGACCCCAGGTCGGCGTTGGAGTACACGTTCTGCACGTCGTCCATGTCCTCGAGCCACGCCAGCAGCTTGCGCACCTGCTGCGCGGTCTCCCCGTCCACGGCGACGTCGTTGTCGGCGCGCAGGGTGACTTCGGCGAACCCCGGCGCCAGGCCGGCGGCTTCCATCGCCGACTTCACCTCGCCGAACGCCTCGGGCGCGGTCAGCACGTCGATGGCGCCGTCGTCGTACACGGTAACGTCGTCCGCGCCGGCCTCGATCGCCGCCTCGGTGAGCGCCGCCTCGTCCACGCCGGCCTCGAAGCTGAGCACCCCGAGCTTGCGGAACATGAAGGCTACCGAGCCCTCGGTGCCCATGTTGCCGCCGTGCTTGCCGAACGCGTGGCGCACGTCGGCGACGGTGCGCACGCGGTTGTCGGTCAGGCAGTCGACGATCACCGCCACGCCGCCCGGGGCATAGCCCTCGTAGCGGATCTCCTCGTACTCCACGCCTTCCAGCTCGCCGGTGGCCTTCCTGATGGCGCGCTCGATCACGTCCTTGGTCATGTTGACCGCCAGGCCCTTGTCGATCGCCGCGCGCAGGCGCGGGTTGCCCGCGGGGTCGCCGCCACCGGCGCGCGCGGCCACGCCGATCTCGCGGATGACCTTCGTGAAGATCTTGCCGCGCTGCGCGTCCACCGCGTTCTTGCGCGCCTCGATCGAGGGGCCACGTCCCATTGCATCGTCCAGCGGTTGCGAAGGGCGCGGATTATACGGCTGGCGCCCGGGCAGCGCTCAGGCGTCGGCGAAGCGGCCATGGCGCAGGAAATGCGCCGCCTGCCGCGCGGCGTCGCGCGAGAGCACCAGCCCGGTATGGCTGTTGTGCACCACGCAGTGGTCGGCCACGCCGGGCAGGCGCGTTTCGTCCAGACCCACGGTACCGTCCGAGGCGCCCGGAAAGCGCGAGAACAGCCGGCCCAGGCCACGCGCCACGTCGCCCGCGACCACGCCCACCTGTTGCGGCCCGTCCCAGCGGCACAGCCCGGTCTGCAGCATGCCGGCGCTGCGGCCCAGGATCGGCCGGGTCAGCGGGTGCGCGGCCAGCCGGCGCGCGGTGCCGCTTCCGCACAGCGGCGAGCCCAGGCACACGACCCGCCGGACCGGGGCGTCCGGCGCCCTGCGCAGGGCCTCCAGCGCCACCAGGCCGCCCAGGCTGTGGCCGACCACCGCCTGCACCGGCTCGCGGCGCAGCAGCTCGGCCAGCCGCGGGATCGCCCGCTCCGGCCCGCCCAGCACGCTGGAGTACCCGAACAGGCGCGGCGCGAAGCCCTCCGCGCGCAGGCGCGCCGCCAGTGGCTTCAGCCACCAGCCGGCGTTGAGCAGGCCGTGCACCAGCAGCACCTGCGGCGGGTCCCCGCCGTGCGCAGCAACGCCGGGCCGCACCGGCTCAGGCATCGGCCGGGCGCCGGTAGATGAACTCGCGGTCGCGCTGGCGGCCGACGATGAACGCGTATTCGCCGGCGTAGCCGAATCCGTAGCGTGCGTAGAAGCGTTGCGCCCCCGGGTTTTCCGACCACACGCTGACCCACAGCGTGCGCGGGCCGTCCTGCAGCAGCCAGGCCATCGCGGCATCCATCAGCGCGCGGCCGGTGCCGCCGTTCTGCGCGTGGCGCAGCAGGTACAGGCGCTTGAGTTCGCCGTCCCCCGGGCGCACGTCGGCATGCGGCAGCCGGGCGGGGCCGGCCTGCGCGTACCCGATCGGGACGCCGTCCAGCTGCGCCAGCCACGCCGCGTACGCCGGGTCGGACAGCGCCGTCGCGTAGGCACGCGGCGAGTGGCTCTCCTCCAGGAACGCGCGCAGGTCTTCGGGCGCGTAGAGATGGCCGAAGGCTTCCACGAAGGTCTCGGCGCCCAGCGCCGACAGCGTGGCCGCGTCGGCAGGCGTTGCGCGGCGGATGAGGACGTCCGGCATTCGGAGGCGACGTGCGATGGGCCGCCCAGCATAGGCGACCCGACCCGCCGGCCGCCAACTGCCGGGCCGCGCCGGGCGGTCAGTCGATCAGGCCCCGGCGCAGCGCATAGCGCACGAGTTCCGCGGTGTTGCGCACGTCCAGCTTGTCCAGCACGCGGCTGCGGTGGTTCTCCGCGGTCTTGACGCTGATCTCCAGGCGGCGCGCCACTTCCTTGGTGGTCTGGCCCTCCGCGATCAGGTGGAAGACCTCGCGTTCGCGCGCGGTCAGGCGCCCGTACGGATCGGCCACGTCGTGGCGCGGGTTCTGCATCTGCTCGGCCAGCGCGCGCGCCGCCTGCGCGCCGAAGTGCCCGCGCCCGGCGTGCAGGCTGCGCAGCGCCGCCAGCAGCTCGGAGGCGGCGCTGTCCTTCACCAGGTAGCCCGATGCGCCGGCGCGCACCGCCTGCAGCACGTATTCGTCCTCCTGGTGCATGGTCAGCACCAGCACCCGGGTCGCGGGCAGCGCCTCGCGCAGGCGGCGCACCACCTCGATCCCGTTGAGCAGCGGCATCGACAGGTCGGCGACCACCACGTCGGGCCGGGTCTCGATCGCCAGGCGCACCGCCTCGATGCCGTCCGCGGCCTCGGCCACGACCTGCACGTCCGGCTCGGCCTGGAGGATCCGCACCAGGCTCTCGCGGATCATCGTGTGGTCGTCGGCGATCAGGACGCGCATGCTTCCCCCTGCTGTGTGCAAGGTGCGCGCGCGTTCACGCCCCGTCAAGCGGTACGCTGGCGCGCAGGCGCATGCCCTGCCCCGGTTCGGAGCGCAGCTGCAGGGTGCCGCCATGCAGGCGCAGGCGCTCGCGCATCCCCCCCAGCCCGCTGCCGGCGCGCAGCGCGCGCTCCGGGTCGCAGCCGTCGCCGTCGTCGATCACCTGCAGGTCCAGCCGCCCGTCGCGTTCCACCAGCCGCAGGAGCACGCTGGCGGCGCGCGCATGCTTGCTGGCATTGGTCAGCGCCTCCTGGGCGACGCGGAACAGCAGGGTCTGCAGCTCGCCGTCCAGCGGCGGCAACGGTTCCAGCTCCAGCACCACCGCCATCCGCCCGCCCTGCTCGATGCTCCGGGCCAGCCATTGCAGCGCAGGCTGCAGGCCCAGGTCGTCGAGGATCGGCGGGCGCAGCAGGCGCGAGAGCTGGCGGGTGTCTTCCAGCGCCTCGCTGCAGGTGGCCATCGCGGCCGCCAGTCCCGCATGGGTGACGCCCGCGTCGCCCGGCAATTCGTCGATCAGGCGCGCAAGATGGTGCTTGAGCGCGGTCAGGGTCTGGCCCAGGCCGTCGTGCAGCTCGCGCGCCACCCGCCGGCGCTCGTCTTCCTGCACCTTCCACACCGACCGGCCCAGCCGGCGGAACTCGCGCTCGTTCGCCTCCAGCCGCTGCAGCAGCCGCTCGTACTGCGCCTGCATGCGCGCCAGCGCGTCCTCGCGCGGGTCGCGTGGCTCGCGGGAACTCACGGCGCGGTCCCGCGCGCCCGGGCCGCGGCCGCCAGCGCCTCCTGCGCCAGCGCCTCGGCGGCATCCGCACCGGCTGCATCCCCCGCC
>CBFGMM010000103.1:0-6528 GCA_965649855.1 uncultured Thermomonas sp.
GAGCTGCGCCATGCCGTGCGGGCCGTCCCAGGGCACGAGCAGGCGTGTGCGAAACATCTCGGCCACGCGCGCCGCGCCGCTGGCGTTGCAGCCCGGCAGCAACACCACGAATTCGTCGCCGCCGATCCGCGCCACCAGGTCGCCGCGCCGCACCGCGTCGCGCATCCGCCGCGCGGCGTCGCGCAACACGCGGTCGCCCGCCCCGTGCCCGCCCAGGTCGTTGACCTGCTTGAACCCGTCCATGTCGAGGTAGAGCACGGCGAACGGGGCCAGCCCCGCCGGCGCCTGGGCCAGCGCTTCGTCCAGCGCGCGCATCAGGCGGGCCCGGTTGGCCAGCCCGGTGAGCGGGTCGTGGTTGGCCCGGTGCTCCAGCTCCTCCTCCGCACGCCGGAGCTCGGTGATCTCGCGCGCCACGCCGATGCGCACGCCATGCTCCGGCAGCCAGTGCGACGCCCACAGCAGGTCGACGTAATGGCCGTCGCGATGGCGGTAGCGGTTGCGGAAATGGCGCTGCCCGGAGCCGCCCATGACCGCCTCGGCCTGGGAAAGCGTGGCGTCCACGTCGTCCGGATGGATCAGCGCGCGCATGGGCGTGCCGATCACCTCCTCCGGCGCATGGCCCAGGATCCGCTCGAACGCGGCGCTCACCGACAGGAAGCGGCCCTCCACGTCGACGATGCAGACCGCGTCGGGCAGGAGGTCGAGGACCTCGGTCAGGGTGGGTATGCGAGCGTCCATCCATCGCCGGGCACGGGATAACCCGGGGACTGTAGCCCAGGTCGGCGCACGTGTGGAGCGCGGCGCCCGGTCCAACTAAGCTTGCGGGCCTCCACCCGGCCGATGGCAAGGAATCCCGATGCGCCCCCTCCTGCGTTGCCTGGCGCTGTGCGCCGCCCTGTCCGCCGGCACCTTCGCCCAGGCTGGCGCCACCGGGCCGGCAGGCGGCGGGTGCGCCTCCACCGCCACCGGCGAGCTGCGCGTGCACGCCCTGGACAGCGAGGTGTTCGGCAACCGCCGGATGCTCCGCGTGCTGCTGCCGGACGGCTACGGCGATCCGGCCAACGCGTCGCGTCGCTACCCGGTGCTGTACCTGCTGGACGGGCAGAACCTGTTCGATGCCTGCCTGAGCGAGGTCAGCCGGCAGGAATGGGGCGTGGACGAAACGGTGCGCCGCCTGGTCCAGGAAGGCCGGCTGCCACCGATGATCGTGGTGGGGGTGGACCACGCCGGCAAGGACCGCGCGCACGAGTACCTGCCGTACAAGGATTTCGTGGGCAATCCGGCCATGCCGGAGCCGGCCGGCAAGCGGTTCCCGGAATTCATGGCGCGCGAGGTGATGGGACTGGTCGATGCCCGCTACCGCACGCTGCGCGGCGCGGCCAACACCGGGATCGGCGGTTCGTCCTATGGCGGGGTCGCCAGCCTGTACGCGCTGATGGCCACGCCGCAGGCGTACGGCTATGCGCTCATCGAGAGCCCGGTGCTGTGGGTGGGCATGGGCCAGCTGGTGCGCGACACCAGCCCGCTGGTGGCGATGCCGCGCAAGGTGTTCGTGGCCACCGGCGGCAGCGAGGCGTCGGACGCGGCCACCAACGCCCGGATGATCAGCCTGCTGCGCCACCTGGAGGCGAATTTCCGCGCCGCCGGCTACGACGAGGCGACGCTGCGGGTCGTGGTCGACGAAGGCGCGCGGCACACCGAAGCGGCCTGGCGCGCGCGCCTGCCGGGCGCGCTGCAGTTCCTGTTCGGCGACTGGACGCCGCCAGCCGGTCCCTGACGCCCGTGGCCGCTAGAACCGTTCGCCGGCCGGCAGGTAGCGCCACGTCCCCACCGGCATCTTCGCCAGCGAGACCCTGCCGATGCGCAGGCGGCGGATCGCCACCACGTCCAGGCCGACCTGCGCGCACATGTCGCGCAGCTGCCCGCCCTGCACGCCCTTGAGCGCGAAGCGCAGGCGGACTTCGTTCTGCCAGCTGACCTTGCACGGCGG
The DNA here is from genome assembly GCA_965649855.1 of uncultured Thermomonas sp. Classification (GTDB taxonomy): domain Bacteria; phylum Pseudomonadota; class Gammaproteobacteria; order Xanthomonadales; family Xanthomonadaceae; genus Thermomonas. The sequence continues at coordinate 1,991 of CBFGMM010000103.1, forward strand.
CAGCGCGCGGCCGTTGTAATGCAACCCGTGGTTGAGCCGGTGCAGGCCATACGGCGCGATCTGGCCGCTGACCTCGACCACGAATTCCTGCTCGATCTCGTCGCCGTCCTCGGTCAGCCGGCGCCACACGCGGCCGTCCTGGGTCAGCACCATCAGGCCGCTGGCGTCGGCGTCGAGCGGGACCAGCGGGGTCAGCCGGTGGAAGTGGCGCTCGAGCAGGCGCATGCCGGACGGGTCCTCCGCCCAGCGCGTGTCCGGGTGCACCAGGCCGGCCGCGGCATTGCGGCCGCTGATCGTGTCGTAGCCGACCGGCTTGTGCAGCAGGATGGTCGCCGGTTCCACGGCCTCCAGCCGCGCGGCCGGGTCCAGTACAACGGCTTCGGTGGAGACCAGGCGCGCCGGGTCCTCGACCACCTGGCCGTCCACCGACACCCATCCGCCCTTGATGTACTGCTCGGCGTGGATGCGCGGGCAGTGGGCGATGTCGGCCACGCGCTTGGCCAGTCGAACGGGGTCGGGCATGCGTCGGCGCCGTGGATTCAGGACAGGCAGTGTAGCGATCAGGCACTCTGTCGCCCCATGAAAACCCCCGCCGGCCTGCAGCCGCTGATCGACGACGGCGTCATCGACGCCGTCATGCGCCCGCTCAAGAGCGGCAAGGAAGCCGCCGTGTACGTGGTCCGCGCGGGCGACGAGGTGCGCTGCGCCAAGGTCTACAAGGACATGGCGCAGCGCAGCTTCCAGCAGCGCGTGCAGTACCAGGAAGGGCGCAAGGTGCGCGGCAGCCGCGAGGCGCGGGCGATCGGCAAGGCCAGCAAGTACGGCCGCAAGCAGCAGGAAACCGCCTGGAAGAACACCGAGGTCGACGCGCTGTACCAGTTGCGCGACGCCGGCGTGCGCGTGCCGGAGCCCTTCGGCTATTTCCATGGCGTGCTGGTGATGGAACTGGTGGTCGATGCCGATGGCCATTCCGCGCCGCGGCTGGGCGAGGTCGAGCTGTCCCCCTTGCAGGCGCGCGGCTTCCACCGCTTCCTGGTCCACCAGGTGCAGAAGATGCTGTGCATCGGCCTGATCCACGGCGACCTGTCGGAGTACAACGTGCTGGTCGCGCCCGACGGCCCGGTGCTGATCGATTTCCCGCAGGTGGTCAGCGCCGCCGGCAACAACGCCGCGCGCAGCATGCTGCTGCGCGACGTCAACAACCTCACGGCGAGCCTGGGCGCCTGGGCGCCCGAGCTGCTCGACACCTGGTACGGCGAGGAGATGTGGGCGCTGTTCGAAGCCGGCGAGTTGCGCCCGGACAGCGAACTGACCGGCGTGTTCGTGCACGACGAATCGGACATCGACGTCGATGGCGTGCGCCACGCCATCAACGACGCGCGCGAGGAAGCGCTGATCCGCCAACAGGGGCGCGAGGCGGCGGAGGAGTCCTAGCCGGTGCCGGCGGGCGCTATCATCCGGCCATGGCCAAGCTGCTGCTCAACCTGCGCAACGTGCCCGACGACGAGGCGGACGACGTGCGCGCGTGGCTGGACGAACACCGCATCGCGTACTACGAGACCACGCCCAGCGCGTGGGGCATCTCCGCGGGCGGGATCTGGCTCAAGGACGCAGCGGACGTGGCGCAGGCCAAGGCGTTGATGGCGGACTACCAGCGGCGGCGCGGCGAACGCGCGCGCGCCGCGCATGCGGCCGCCCGCCAGGACGGCAGCGCGGAGACCTTCTGGACGGTGCTGCGCGCGCAGCCGGGCAGGGTGCTGCTGAACGTATTGGGCATCCTGCTGGCGCTCGCGCTGGTGGCGCTGCCGGTGATCCTGCTGCGCTGGTAGCGGGTAGCGGTCAGCCGCGACAGGCCGCCTCGATCGCCGCCACGTCGATCTTGTGCATGGTCATCATGGCCTCGAACGCGCGCCGGGCGACCTCGGGGTCCGGATCGCCGATGGCCGCGCTCAGCACCCGCGGGGTGATCTGCCAGGACAGTCCCCAACGGTCCTTGCACCAGCCGCAGGCGCTCTCCTGGCCGCCGTTGCCGACGATCGCGTCCCAGTAACGGTCGGTTTCCGCCTGGTCGTCGGTGGCGACCTGGAACGAGAACGCCTCGCTGTGCCGGAACGCCGGGCCGCCGTTGAGGCCCAGGCAGGGGATGCCCAGCACGCTGAACTCCACGGTCAGCACGTCGCCCCGCTTGCCGGAGGGGAAGTCCGCGGGTGCCCGGTGCACCGCATGCACGGCGCTGTCGGGAAAGGTCTGCGCGTAGAAGGTCGCCGCGTCCAGCGCGGTGCCGTCGAACCACAGGCAGATCGTGTTCTTGTGCATGCCCATCCTCCCGGCGCCGCTACCCGCGCCATGGCGGCCCCGCTCAGACCGGGGCGAAACCCTTGGTCGCCTTCTTGTCGCGCTTTTCGGCCTTCTTTTCCTTCTGGGTCTTGGCCGGTTTCTTCTTCTGTTCCTTCTTCTGGTCCAGGTTCTTGCCCATCGTCGTGCTCCTCGTGCCGTGCGGACTGCGGCGCAGTCGCCGGGGGCCAGTATGCGCCGATGCGGCGGCGCGGGCAGGTAGGATGCCGGTTTCCGATCGCCGTGGATGCGCACATGGATCGTCGCCGGTTCCTCGCCAGCACTGCGCTGGCGGCCACCCTGTTGCCCGCCGCGGCGCGCACCGCCGCGCCCGTCGCCGCGCCCGCGCGCCTGCTGCCCACGCCACTGGCGCCGGGCGACACCGTGGGCCTGGTCAGTCCGTCCTCGGCCTTCGACGACAGCTTCAACCTGCAGCTGGCGCGCGAGGCGATGGAGGCGCTGGGCTTCCGGGTCCGGATGGGCGCGCACGCCGGGTCGCGCCGGGGGCACCTGGCGGGGAGCGACGCGGAGCGGGCCGGCGACCTCAACCGCATGTTCGCGGACACCGGGGTCAAGGCCATCGTCTGCACCCGCGGCGGATCGGGCGCGGCCAGGCTGCTGCCGCTGCTGGACTACGCGATGATCCGGCGCAATCCCAAGGCACTGCTGGGCTATTCGGACATCACCGCGCTGCATTGCGCGCTGCAGGCGAAGACCGGGCTGGTCAGCTTCCACGGCCCGATCGGCGCGGGCAGCTGGAACCGCTTCAACGTCGAGCAGTTCCGCCGCGTGCTGCTGGCGCGCGAACCGGTGACCTGGCGCAACGCGGTGGACGCGGGCGACGACCTGGTGGCGCGCCGCAACCGGACCATCACGATCCGCGGCGGAAGGGCCCGCGGCGCGCTGCTCGGCGGCAACCTCACGGTGCTCACCGCGCTGGCGGGGTCGCCGTACCTGCCGGACTTCAGCGGCCGGATCCTGTTCCTGGAGGACGTGTCCGAGGCGCCCTACCGGATCGACCGCATGCTCAGCACGCTCAAGCTGATGGGCGCGCTGGAGCGCATCGCCGGCTTCGTGTTCGGCGAATGCACCGACTGCAACCCCGGCGATGGCTACGGCTCGCTGACGCTGGAGCAGATCCTGGACGACTACATCAGGCCGCTGGGCATCCCCGCCTACCGCGGCGCGATGATCGGGCACATCCGCGAGCAGTTCATCCTGCCGGTTGGCGGCACCGTGGAGCTCGACGCGGACGCCGGCACGCTGCGCCTGCTGGAGCCGGTGTTCCGGGGCTGACCTTCCGCCCGCGGATCGCGGTCGCGACTACGACAGGAACCGCAGCAATGCCTGGTTGAAGGCCTCCGCGTGGCTGGCGTTGCAGCCATGCGGCGCGCCCGGCAGGACCTGCAGCTCGCTGTGCGCGATCGCGGCATGGGTGCGCTGCCCGGAACCTTCCAGCGGCACGGTGGCATCGCCATCCCCGTGCAGGACCAGGGTGGGGACGGTGACCGCCCGCAGGTCCTGGCGGAAGTCGGTGGTGGCCCAGGCCTGCATGCAGCCCAGCGCCGCGGCCTCGCCGGATTGCGCGCACAGGCGGATCGCATCCTGGCGCTGCCGTTCGCTGACCTTCAGCTCGCCATCGACGCTGAAGAAGTCGCGGGTGAACTGCTCGAAGAAGGCGTCGCGGTCCGCCCGCAGGTCGGCTTCGAGTTGTCTTGCATGTTCGGGGGGCAGCGGGCCATCGGGATTGTCCGCGGTCTTCAAAAGGTACGGCGGCACCGCCGCGGCGAACACCACGCTGCGCAGGCGCGCCTCGCCGTGCCGGGCGATGTAGCGGGCGACCTCGCCGCCGCCCATGGAGAAGCCCACCAGGGTGGCGTCGCGCAGGTCGCGTTCGTCCAGCAGCCTGGCCAGGTCGTCCGCCAAGGTGTCGTAGTCGTAACCGCCCGCGGGCTTGTCCGAACGCCCGAAGCCGCGCCGGTCGTAGGCGACCACGCGATAGCCGGCATCGCGCAGGGCGCCGACCTGGTCACCCCATGCCTCCGCCGACAGCGGCCAGCCATGGATCAGCACCACGGGGCGGCCGCTGCCCGTGTCGTCCACGTGCAGGCGGGGGATGGATGCGGCGTCGGAGGCGGTCATGGCGGGCGCTCGTGGGGAGGTGGACGAACCATCGCGCAGGAGCGGGGAAACCGGCGTCAAGG
>CBFGMM010000104.1:0-6520 GCA_965649855.1 uncultured Thermomonas sp.
ACGACGGCGACGAGGAGATCGATCTCTTCGGCACCGTCCGCGCGTACAAGTTCTACGACCACAACGCCAACGGCCTCTACGATTACTCCGACGACGGCGACGCGAGCAACGACGACCCGCTGCTGGACGGCTGGAAGATGACCCTGGAATCGTTCGAGAACGCGGTCTCCGACACGGCCTTCACCGCGGGCGGCAGCGTGACCTGGGACGGGTTGGTGGCCGGCATCGACTACACCGTCGAGGAAGGCATCCCCAACGAGGCGAACTGGGTCCATTCGGCCACGATCCATGAAGGCCACGACGGCAGTCCGGTCAACCCGGCGGGCCCGCTGGAAGTGATCCCCGGCGAGACCACCAGCGTGCTGTTCGGCAATTACTGCACGGTGCCCAGCAACGGGCGGACCCTGGGCTTCTGGAGCAACAGGAACGGGCAGGCGCTGATCGACTCGGGCGACCGGACCGCGCTGGTGGCCCTGAACCTGCGCAACGCCGATGGCAGCCACTTCGATCCCGTCAGCAACGCGGCCTTCCGCACCTGGCTGTTGAACGGCACCGCCACCAACATGGCGTACATGCTGTCGGTGCAGATGGCCGCGATGAAGCTCAACGTGGACAACGGGTTCGTCAACGGCGGCGGCACCTACGTGCCGGCCGGGATGACGGTCGACCAGCTGGTCGCGGCGGCCAATGCCTCGCTTGGCACGGATGGCCTGACCCTCGCCGGGCATGCGCAACGCGCCTACCAGGAACAGCTCAAGGACTGGCTGGACGAACTCAACAACGGCGCCGGCCTGCTCTCCCCCACGCCCTGCGCCTACAGCTTCCCGTGACGCCTCCCCCTGTCGCGGGAACCTTGCGGGCTCCTTCGGGAGCCCGCTTCTTTTCCCGCATGCGCGGGGCCGGCACCGCCCGGCGTCAGGCCGCCACGGCCCGCAGCATCAGCCCGGTGATGTAGGCGCAGTAGGTGCCAAGCGCGTACCCGAGCACCGCCAGCAGCACGCCCACCGGCGCCAGCGACGGGTGGAACGCGCTGGCCACCACCGGGGCGCTGGCTGCGCCGCCGATGTTGGCCTGCGAACCCACCGCCAGGAAGAACAGCGGCGCGCGGATCAGCTTGGCCACCAGCAGCAGCAACCCGGCGTGGATGGAGATCAGGATCAGGCCCAGGACGAACAGCCACGGGCGGTCGAGCAACGCGCCCAGGTCCATCTGCATGCCGATGGTGGCGACCAGGATGTAGAGCATCACCGAGCCCACCCGCGACGCGCCGGCGCCTTCCAGGGTGCGCGCCCGGGTGAAGCTGAGCAGCAGGCCGAAGGTGGTGGCCAGCACGGTGATCCAGAAGAAGCGCGCGGTCAGGCTGTAGTTCTGCAGGTTCCACTCCTCCGGCAGCGAGGCGATCCACGGCACCAGCAGATCGGTCAGCGCATGCGCCAGCCCGGTGGCGCCCAGCGCCACGGCCAGGATCAGCACCAGGTCGGTCAGCGAGGGAATCCGGGAATGCTCGGCCTGGTAGGCCTCGATCCGCTGCTTGACGTCCTCGATGGCGGAGACGTCGGCGCGGGTCCAGCGGTCGAAGGCCTGCGCGCGGCCGGCCAGGAACAGCAGGATCGCCATCCACAGGCTGGCCACCAGCACGTCCACCGCCACGAACTGGCCGAACACGGTGGCATCGACCTCGAACACTTCCTTCATCGCCGCCTGGTTGGCGCCGCCACCGATCCAGCTGCCCACCACCGTGGTCATGCCGCGCCAGGTGTCGCCGGCCACGGTCTCCGGGTGGATCGCCTGCATCGCCAGCAGCGAGACCACCGCGCCGATCATCACGCCGGCGGTGCCGGTCAGGAACATGATCACCGCCTTCGGCCCCAGCCGCAGGATCGCGCCCAGGTCGATCGCCACGCACAGCAGCACCAGCGCGCTGGGCAGCAGGTAGTCGCGCGCCATCGGGTACATCCCCGAGGCGATGCCGTCGATCAGCCCGATGCTGTTGAAGATCGCCGGGATCAGGTAGCACAGCAGCAGCGCCGGCACGTAGGTGTAGAACCGGTGCCAGAAACCGTCCTTGCGCGACGAACTCCAGAACACGAACCCGAGGGTGACGGCCAGCAGGCCCAGGACCACGGCGTCGTTGGTGATCAGCGCGGTGTTGACGGCGCCTTCGGCGGGTGCGGCCATGCGCTCAGCCTCCGATGTGCTGCTTGAGCCAGGCGTTGACCGTGTCGTGCCATTGCACGCTGTTGGCCGGCTTCAGCACCCAGTGGTTCTCGTCGGGGTAGTACAGCAGCTGCGACGGGATGCCGCGCCGCTGCAGCGCGGTGAACGCGGACAGGCTCTGGTCGAGCGGCACGCGGAAGTCGTTCTGCCCGGCGACGATCAGGGTGGGCGTCTTCCACTTGTGCACGTGGCGCGCCGGGTTGAAGCGCTCGTAGGCGTCCGGGTTGTCCCAGACGGTGCCGCCGAACTCCCATTCGGTGAACCACAGCTCCTCGGTGACCAGGCCCATCGAACGGGTGTCGAACACGCCGTTGTGGGTGACCAGGCACTTGAACGGCGCGCTGCCGTCGGCCTCGAACCAGTTGCCGGCGATCCAGTTGGTCATGTAGCCGCCGTAGCTCGCGCCCAGCGCGCAGGCGCGCCCGCCGTCCAGGAACGGGTACTTCTGCTGCGCCGCCGCCCAGCCCTTGCGCAGGTCCTCCAGCGGCTTGCCGCCCCAGTCGCCGGTGATCGCGTCGGTGAACGCCTGGCCGTAGCCGGTGCTGCCGTGGAAGTCGATCATCACCACCGCATAGCCTTGCCCCGCATACGTCTGCGGGTTCCAGCGGTAGCTCCACGAATTGCCGAAGCTGCCCTGCGGCCCGCCGTGGATCAGGAACGCGACCGGATACTCCTTGCCGGCCTCGAAGTTCCACGGCTTGACCACGTAGCCGTGCACGGTGGCCCCGTTCGCGCCGGCGAACGTGAATTGCTCGTAGTCGCCGAAGCGCACGTCCGGCAGGCGCTCGGCCGCGCTGGGCGTGATCGCGCGCAGGCCGCCGCCATCGGCGTCCGCGACGTAGGCGACGTCGCCGGTGTGCATGGTGGCGCGGGTCAGCGCCAGCGCGTTGCCGGCCACCGCGAAGCCGGACACGGTGCCGCCCGCCACCAGCTTCTCCACCTTGCCGCTGGCGATGTCGATGCGGAACAGCGGATATTCGCCGGTGTCCTGCGCGGCGGCGTACAGCGACTTTCCGTCCGGCGCGAGCTTCAGGCTGCTGGGCGAGCGGTCCCAGCCCGGCGCGATCTCGCGGGTGCGCCCCGAGGCGAGGTCCATCGCCATGATCGCGTTGCGGTCGGCCTCGAAGCCGGGCCGCTTCATCGCGCGGTAGTACAGGGTCCTGCCATCCTTCGAGAACACCGGGCCCGCGTCCCAGGCCTTGTTCGCCGCGGTCAGGTTGCGCGCGCCGCCGCCATCGGCATTGACCAGCCAGATGTCGAAATTGGTGCTCCACGGCTCGCCCTGCCCGGAGGGTCGCACGCTCATCGCCACCCGCCTGCCATCCGGGGACCACGCGAAGTCGGACATGTCGCCGAACGGCTTCGACGGGATGTCGCCCTGCAGCGCGCCGCTCAGCAGGCGCGGCGCGGTGATCTTCCGGGCGCCGTCCAGGTCGGCCACGAACAGGCGGTTCATGCGCCCGTCCGCCCAGGTGTCCCAGTGGCGAACGAACAGCCCGTCGAACAGCTTGCCGCTGGCCTTGGACGCGGCCGCGTCGTCGCTGCGCTTCTTGCTGCAGGCCAGGTCGCCCTGGCAGTCCGGGTGCACCGCCAGCGCCAGCGCCACCTTGCGCCCGTCCGGCGAGACCGCGTAGCCGGCCACGTCCAGCGCCAGGTCGGTCAGCTGCACCGGCGCGCCGCCGGCGATCGGCATCGCGTACAGCTGCGAGCTGCCGCCCTTGCCGCTGAGGAAGTACACCGTGCGGCCATCGGCCGACAGCGCCGGCGAGTTGACGTTCCAGCCGTCCGGCGTGATCCGGCGCGGCGGGGCCGCGTCGCGGGTCAGCAGGTTGCGCGCGTACAGCGCGGTGCTGGCCTTGAGGTCCGCGTCCACGCTGCGCTGGGCGAACACCAGCACCCGCCCGTCCGCGGTGAGCAGGGGCGAGGACACCCGGTCCAGCCTGACCAGGTCGCGCACGTCCAGTCCGCGCTCGGCGGCGTGCGCGGGCAGCGCCGCGAACAGGCCGGTGGACAGCAGGCAGCCGCAGAGCACGGCGGCGGACAACGTGGAAACTCGCAGGGACATCGGGCCACTCCGGCGCGGAAAGGCCCGATGGTAGGCGCTAAACGCGATGCGGCGCAAAGCCCGGACGGCATTCCGGGCGAGATGCGCCGCGCGCGCGGTCAGGCCAGCCCGGCCTCGCCATTGCCCTTGCGCGCGGCGCGCAGCAGCAGCCACGCCACCAGCGCCAGCACGCCCAGGCCAACGAGCTCGGGCGCGGGCAGCGCGATGCCAGCGGACAGCACGTCCGCCTGGCTGCTGGCCACGATCGGGATCGCGATCAGGATGCCCATCAACGCCTCGCCGGTGATCAGGCCGGCGGCGAACAGGGTGCCGGGGCGATGCACGCGGTCGCGCACCGACTCGTCGGCGCCCAGCACGCCCTGCCGCTTCTCCACGATGTAGGCCAGCAGGCCGCCCAGGAAGATCGGCACCATCAGTTCCAGCGGCAGGTAGATGCCGATCGCGGCGGCCAGCACCGGCACCCGGAAGGCCTTGCCGGTGGCCTTGAGCCATTCGTCCACCGCGATGATCGCCGCGCCGATCACCGCGCCGATGCCGATGATCCCCCATGGCAGTTCGCCGCCGAACAGGCCGCGCGCCACCGACGCCATCAGCGTGGCCTGCGGCGCGCCCAGCGGGTTCGGATGCTCGGCGGTCGGTGCACCGATGCCGTAGGCCTGCACCAGCAGGTTCAGCACCGGCGCCATGATCAGTGCGCAGGAGAACGCGCCGATGCCCAGCATCAGCTGCTGCTTCCACGGGGTGGCGCCGACCAGGTAGCCGGCCTTGAGGTCCTGCAGGTTGTCGCCACCGACGGCGGCGGCGCAGCACACCACCGCGCCGATCATGATCGCGGCCACCGCGCCCAGCGGCGCGCCGCCCACGCCCACCGGGGTGGTCCCCGACTCGCCCATCAGCAGCAGCAGGACCGCCGCGGCGAACAGGATGGTGGCGATGGTGATGCCGGACACGGGGTTGTTGGACGAGCCGACCAGTCCCGCCAGGTAGCCGGAGACGGACACGAACAGGAAGCCGGCCACGATCATGATGATCGCCATCGGCACGCTGACGCCCCAGTTGCCGACGATGGCCTGGTACAGCAGCAGCAGCGGGATCACGAAGGCCACCAGCGCCACCAGCATCCACTTCATCGGCAGGTCGCGCTCGGTCTCGGCCAGCGCCTCGCCGCTGCCCTTGCGCGCCGCCGCGATGCCGCTGCGGATCCCGGACAGCAGCGAGTTGCGCAGGGAGAACAGGGTCCACACGCCGCCGATCAGCATCGCGCCGACGCCGAGGTAGCGGATCTTCGCGCCCCAGATCGCCCAGGCCGCGTCCTCCGCGCCCGCGGCGGCCAGTTCCTGCGCCAGCGCCGGGTCGGTGCCCTGGAAGAACGCGTGGTAGAGCGGGATCGCGACGTGCCAGGAGATGATGCTCCCCGACAGCACCACGATGCCGATGTTCAACCCCACGATGTAGCCCACGCCCAGCAGCGCGGGCGACAGGTTGGTGCCCATGTAGCCCAGGTACCTGCCGAAGAAGCCGGCGCCGGCCGCGGTGTCCGGGATCAGGCGCAGGCCGCTGGCGGCCATCAGCTTGACGATCGCGCCGGCCGCCGCGGACAGGCCGAGGATCTTGAGGCCCGGGCCCGGGTTGTCGCCGGCCTTGAGCACTTCAGCCGCGGCCTTGCCTTCCGGGAACGGCAGCGGATCCTCGACGATCATCGTGCGCCGCAGCGGCACCGAGAACAGCACGCCCAGCAGGCCGCCCAGGCCGGCGATCCCGACCACCCACCAGTAATCGAAGTCGGGCCAGTAGCCCATGATGATCAGCGCCGGGATGGTGAAGATCACGCCCGCGGCGATCGACGAACCGGCCGAGGCGCCGGTCTGCACGATGTTGTTCTCCAGGATGGTGCCGCCGCCCAGCAGGCGCAGCACGCCCATCGAGACCACCGCCGCCGGGATCGCGGTGGCGATGGTCATGCCGGCGAACAGGCCCAGGTAGGCGTTCGCGGCGGAGAGCACCACGGCCAGCACGATGGCCAGCACCACGGCGCGGACGGTCAGCTGCGGTACGCGCTCAGCCATCGGAGATCCCCTGCCCCAGGTCGACGCGCCACGCTACTGGGTGGCGCGGGGCAAGTCCAGCGGGGTAAGCCCGTCCTCGCCTGGCGGAAAGTTGGCCGCTGCTACACTCCGGGCCATCACCTGAACGAGGCCCCCGCATGCCCCACGCGCGACCGCTCGCCATCGCCCTGAT
>CBFGMM010000105.1:0-6454 GCA_965649855.1 uncultured Thermomonas sp.
GGAGCACGCGCACCGATGTCGTTCCTGGCCGAGCTACGCAAGCGCAAGGTGTTCCAGGTGGCGGTCGCCTACCTCGCGGTGGCGTGGCTGCTGGTGCAGGTCACCGCGACCATCCTGCCCGCGTTCGACCTGCCGGTCTGGGCGCTGCGTCTGGTGGTGCTGCTGTTCGCGCTGGGCTTCCCCGTGGCCGTGCTGATGGCCTGGGCGCTGGAGCTGACGCCCGATGGCGTGCGCCTGGAGGTGGGCACGGCGGGCGGCAAGCGCATGCTCGTGGCGGCCGCGGTGCTCGTGGTCCTGGCGCTGGCCTGGTTCTTCCGCGGGCAGTGGGTCCCGGCGGGGGCGCCCGTCACGCCGGCGGCGTCCGTGGAGGCCGCCGCGCAGGCACCGATGGACGAGCGCTCCATCGCGGTGTTGCCCCTGGTCAATGCCAGCAACGACCCGGAACAGCAGTTCTTTTCCGATGGCCTGTCGGAGAACCTGATCGCCTCGCTGTCGCGCTTCGACGGGATCAGGGTCATCGGGCGGATCTCCGCGTTCCAGTTCCGCGACAGCAGGGACGACAGCGCGACGATCGGCCGCAAGCTGGGGGTGGCCTACCTGCTCAATGGCAGCGTGCAGCGCGCCGGGGACGTGGTGCGCATCAACGCATCGCTGACCCATGCCGCCGACGGCAGCACGCTGTGGGCGGAGCATTACGACCGCCCGTACCAGGATCTGTTCGCGCTGCAGGACGAGATCGCCCAGGCCGTGGCCGGCGCCCTGCATGCCACGCTGCTTGCCGCGGGCGACCGGTCGACGCAGGACGACCGGCCACCGGGCGGGAGCATCGATGCCTACAACGCCTACCTCCAGGGCCTGAAGCACTGGCACGACGAGGCGTTCGACAAGGCGGCCGGATACATGGCCCGTGCAGTGAGGCTGGACCCGGGGTACGCCGTGGCATGGGCGCACCTGTCGGGATCCCTGAGCACGGTCGCGGCGTTCGAGGACGTCCCTCCCGCGGTTGCCGGCGACGCCATGCGCGAGGCACGCCGCGCGGCGGACAAGGCCTTGCAGCTGGCGCCGGGATTGGGGTCGGCGCACGCCGCCCGCGCCTACCTGCAGTTCTACGAATTCGACCACCGCGGCGCGCTGGCCGGGTGCCGCCGTGCCGTGCAGCTGGCGCCGGAAGACGGCACGGTCCTCAATGGCTGCGGCTACACGCTGGCCGGGATCGGCAAGCTGGGCGAGGCGATCCGCCTGCGCGAGCGCCTGCTGGCGCTCGAGCCGCTGTACACCATCAACTACTTCCAGTACGCGGCGCTGCTGATGGCGACCGGCCGGCTGGACGAGGCAGGGAAATTCCTGCGCACGGGCGAGGGCCTGGCTGGAGAGCCGCAGCCCGGCCGCCACCTGCGGCTGGCGCTGTTGCGTGGCGATCCCGCCGCCGCCCGGCGGGTTGCCGCCCGGGCCTTGCCCGCGGACCGCAGCCTGTACATGGCAATGGCGGACCAGATCGGGCCGGATCGCGCGGCGGCGGATGCCGCGCTGGCCGGATTCATGCGGGATCGCGACGGTTGCCGCCAGTGCCTGCCTTACGACGTCGCGACGCTGCACGCCCTGAACGGGAGCGCCGAACAGACCGTGGCGTGGCTGGAGCGCGACTGGGCGAAGCAGCGCGGCAACGCCCTGTTCCTCCTGGCCGATCCCATGGTGCTGCGCTTCCGCGAGCACCCGAAGCTGGTCGCGTTCTGCAGGCGGATCGGGCTGCCTGCCCCCGGCGAAAGCGAAGCGCTCGGCATCGACCAGATCCACGCCATGCCTTCGACGCGGCGGGATGACGCGGCGCGCGATGCACGCCAGCCACCGGAGCCACCGGCGTCTTCATGACGTCCCGGATCGCCTGCCTGCTGCTGGTGCTGGCTGGGCACATGCAGCCCTGAAGAGGGCGCGTGCGGGGACGACGCAGGGCGCTCCAATGTCAGTACAGGCGCTGGCACGCGGGGCACCAGAACGCCCGGCGCTGCGCGGTCCCCAGCTGCCTGCGGTAGCCCAGGGCGGTGCCGTCGCGGGGGCAGGTGCGCCTGGTGTGCACCTGGTAATGCTTGCGCAGGACGAACGCCTGCTTCCAGCGGTAGAAGTCGAAGCTGTAGTCCCGCGCCTGCGCCACCAGTTCGGCCAGCTTGCGCGGCGGCAGGGCGCCGACCGTGCTTTCGGGGTGCACGCGGATGCGGTGCAGTACCTCGTTCTTGATGATGTTGCCCACGCCGGCGAACACGTCCTGGTCGAGCAGGGCGTCTGCCGCCAGCACGTCCGGCCGCGCGCGAAGCTTGCGCCGCGCGGCGGCGGGATCCCAGGCGTCGGCCATGACGTCCGCGCTCCAGTCGTAATGCGCGTCCAGCGGACCTTCCAGGAACTTGAGCGAACAGGCGTACACGTTCAGCGCCTCGCCGCGGCTGAAGCCGAGCGACAGGCGCGGTGGCGTTTCCTTGGCCGCGTTGATGCGGTAGCTGCCGAACAGCAGGAAGTGGATGCGCAGGCTGAAGCCCTTGAACTCCAGCAGGAAATGCTTGCCCCAGCTGCGTACGCCCAGGACGGTGCGGTTGCGCATGCGCGCGATGTCCAGCGTGCTGTTGCCGGCGACCCGCAGCACCTTGCGGCCGGCGAAGCGTTCGGCGGCCTCGCGCAGGATGACGATGGACGGACCCTCGGGCACGGCCGGAGTGTGCCGTGGCGGCGATGAGGCATGCGTGAGCCGATCGGCGCCGGCTGGATCGCCTGGGACGCCGCGTAGGGGGAGGGCCGTGTCCCGCCCTCGCGGATCACGCGCCGCTTACCGGCAGGGTGCGAGCCTCCGGTGACCCTTACGGGAGAGCACCATGTCAGACACTCCCCTGCTGTCCGGCGAGCGTTCCAACAGCAAGGTGGCGGCCGTGTTCGCCACCGCCCAGGCCGCGTCCGCCGCGGCCCGCGAGGTTGCCGCCACCCTGGGCCTGGGCGATGCGCAGGTCCAGCTGCTCACGCCCGGGGAGGTCGCGCCGGGTCGCCGCCTGGAGCCGGAAAGCCATGGCATCTGGCGCACCATCGTGATCGCGCATGCCCGCCTGGGGGTGCTGGGCATGGTGGTGGGGCTGCTGGTGTTCGCGGTCCTCCTTGCCATGGGCATTGCCTTCGTGGAGCGCTCGCCTGTCGCGTCTGCGCTGGTGCTGCTGGGCTTCGGGGGCGTGGCGGGCCTGATGCTGGGCGGCCTGGTGGCGCTGCGTCCCGACCACGACCGCTACGTGCTGGCAGCGCGCGACGCCATGGACGAGGGCCGGCCGACCGTGGTGGTGCATGCCTTCAGCGCCGGGCAGGCGGACCAGGCTGCCGAGGTGCTGCGGGCGCTCGGCGGCGACGTGACCGCCACCCTGTAGCCGATCGTCCGCGGAGTCGCGCAGGGCGGTGGCCCAGCGCCTCGGCGCCGGCCCACCGCACGCGCATCCCGGGCGTCATTCGTTCTTGATCTGCGGATCGCACGGGATGTTGCAGTTGCCGTTTCCGGTGTCCTTGACGTTGAGCGTGTACTTCGCGGTTTCAACCGCGGTGTTGGCGTCGATGATGCTGCCCGCGTAGGCGGACTGGCCGCTCCACGTCAGCTGGCTGCGGGAATCGTCGGCGAACACGCAGGGCGTGGTGTCGCACAGCTGGTAGCGCGGGTCGGCGGTGAGCCGCACGGGCGCGGTGTCCCGGCCCTGGCCCACGGTCTGGACCAGACCGCCGGCGCCATCGTCGCCACCGGTGTAGCGGTAGCTGTAGGTCTGGTTGTTGCTGGCCTGGACATTGACCCAGCCGGGCTCGCTCTGCGCGCTGTTGCGCAGGTCCAGGTTGATCTGCGGAGTGGAGGGCATCGTTGAACTCCTTGTGGTGGTGGCCGACTGGCCGGGAGGGACCGCTGCCCGCGCTGCGGCTCGCGGCATGGAACGGGTTCATCGCACCGCCACCCGCGCGTGGTCGGGGAAGGGATGCAGCGGGACGTAGCCCGCGCTGTCCAGGCGTTGCCGGATCGCGTCCGCGGCCCCGCGGTTGCCGAGCGCGACTTCCGCGCGCAGCAACGGATCCAGCATGGGAAACGCGATGCGCGTGGCGGTCTCCCCGGCGCGCGGCGGGTCCGTGGCCGGCCCGTCCTGCCGCAGCAGGTCGCGGGCAGCGGTAAAGGCCCGGGCCGCCGCGTCTGCAGCGCCCGCGCGCGCGGCCAGCCCGCCCTGCAGCAGCAGGTGCTCGGCCAGCCACGGGCGCAGCCGTTCCGCGGGCGCCTGCGGCCAGTTCGCCTGCACCAGCTGCGCTGCGCTGGCGGCGTAGCGCGTGGACTCCTCCACGTCTCCAGCGTCGAGCGCCAGGCGCGCCTGCAAGGCCAGCGCGCGCAACAGCCAGGTGGCGATGGCCTGGTCCTCGTTCGCCGCGGCATGCGCGTCGGCGAGCAGGCTGGAGGCGGCGGCGGCCGCCTTGCGCGCGCCGGCGGGGTCCGCTGCGGCGTCCAGCTGGGCGCGCCACCAGTGGCTGCGTCCAAGCGACAGCCGCCATGTGTTGTTGCCGGGATCCTGTGCATGCAGGGCGGCGGCGAGCGGCGCCGCCTGCGCCAGCGCCGCGCGCGCTTCGGCACCGCGCCCGCGCTGGGCAAGCGCATCGACCTGCAGCAGCAGGGCGACCACGTAGCCGTGCTGCCACTTGCTGTTCTTCGGGTCGCGCGCGATGTTGGTGCGCAGCGCCTGCACCTGTTCGCCGAAGTAGCCCTCAGCCTTCGCCAACTGGCCCTGGCGTAGGGCCAGGCTGCCGAGCCACGACGCGACGTCCGCCGCTTCGTCGCGCAGTTGCAGGTCGTCCGGGCGCTGCCGCAGCCAGGTGCGGTGCAGCGCGAGCCCGGTGCGCATGGTGTCCTCGGCCGCGGCGTAGCGGCCGCGCCGTTCGTCCAGCACCGCCAGGTTGTGGTGGCCGTAGCCCAGTTCCCGCTGCCAGTCGAAATTCGCCGGATCCATCGCCACCAGCCGCCGGGCGCTGTCGCGGTAGCGGCGCAGCCAGGTGTCCGCGTTCGCGTAGTCACCCTGGCGCAGCGCCACGTAGCCGATCCAGTACTCGGCCTGGGCGAGGTCGAACAGGCGCTGGCCGTTGCCTGGCTTGCGCCCGTGCAGCGCGGTGCTGCGCGCATGCGCCTCGCGGAAAGCGGCCGACGCCTCCGCGTGGTTGCCTTCGTCCAGCCGCACCTGGCCGATGCCGGTCAGCGAGCGGGCCTGCTCCTCCAGCGCGCGGTCGCTGAGGTCGCGCGGGTCCAGCGCGGCGAAGTAGCCGGTGGCCTTGTCGTCCACCGCGCGCATCAGGTCCAGGCGCCCGGCCGTGGTCAGCTTCTCGCGCAGGTCGCCCAGCATGAAGCCGAGGATGTCCTCGGCCTGCGCCTGGCGGCGCTGCGCGTCGTTGCGCGCGAACCACGCCGTGGCGGCCAGGCCGAGCGCCAGCGCCATGCCGGCCAGCGAGGCGACCGCGACCTGCGCCATGCGCCGGTGCTTGCGCTGTGCCTCGCGCTGCGCCAGCTGGTCGTAGCCGATGCCGAGCAGCCCGGCGACCAGCTTGAGGAAGGCGCGCTCGCGGCCATCGGCGATCGGGCGGGCGTCCGCCGCCAGCGGCTCCACCGGCCGCCCGTCGCCCGTTGGTGCGGTGAGCGTGGCCGGGAAGCAGGCGAGGGCGCCGGCCACCTGGCCGGGGTCGCCATCCACCACGAAGGCGAGGATCCGGTCGCCGCGGCCGCCGTCGCGGAATGCCTGGACTTCCGCTCCGACCCAGCGCGAGGCCGCGGCCGCCGGCGAGCACACCACGATCAGCGCATCGGACTCCGCCAGCGCCGCGCGGATGGTGGTGCCCAGGTCGCTGGACGCGGTGAGTTCGTCGCGGTCGCGGAAGAACGCGCCCAGCCGGGCCGGGATCGGACCGTGCGCACCCGCGGTGCCGACCAGCCGCGACGGCACGCGGTAGGTCTCCAGCCGCCGCATCAGCCAGCGCGCCCACGCCTCGTCGGCATGGCTGTAGCTGATGAAGGCGCGGTAGCGCATCGTGGGGGTCCCCGCGGCGAGGATCATGGTGCCGGGCATGGCGGATAACGCGGCGCGCGGCGAAAACCGGCCACTGCCGCGGCGGGCGAGGCTGGCGGGATCAGGCAGGAGGGGATCCGTGCGGCCAGGCAGGCTCCGGCCGCGCCGCCTGCAATAGCCCTAGCTGGCCCGCGCCACTGCCGCCGCGGCGGCGCGCGCCCGCCGGCTGGCGTACATGTCCGCGTCCGCGTGCGCCAGCAGGGCGTCCGCACTGGTGCCGTCGGCCGGGTGGCAGGCGATCCCCACGCTGGCACCGAGCTGCGCCACGCCGATGCGCACGACAAACTCCGCCAGCCAGAGCGACCCCAACATCACGTCCACGAAATGCCCGACGCGATCTTTGCTCCCAAGCGGCAAAA
>CBFGMM010000106.1:0-6386 GCA_965649855.1 uncultured Thermomonas sp.
CCGGGGGGCCTCGCCCTCGCAGCCGGTGGCAGCCACCCGCAGCGCCGCCGCGTCCAGCACCTGCACGCGCCGGCCGTGCACGTCGATGACGCGATCCTCGTGCAGGCGGCTGAAGCCGCGGCTGACCGTTTCCAGCGCCAGGCCCAGGTAGCGGGCGATTTCCTCGCGGCTCATCGGCAGCTGGAAATCGTCGCCCGGCCGGCCGATCCGGCGGTAGCGCTCGCCCAGGCCCTGCAGGAACAGCGCCACCCGCTCCCCCGCCTGGCGGCGGGAGAGCACGTCCACGTGGTCGTGGTCGCGGTCCGCGCTCTGGCCCATGACGCGCAGCAGCTGGCGCTGCAGGCTGGGCACCTGGGCCGCCGCGCTGGAGAGGGTGGCGAACGGCAGTTCGCAGACCCGCGACTCCACCAGCGCGACCGCCTCGCTGCGGTGCGCGCCACTGCCGATCGCGTCCAGCCCGAACAGTTCGCCGGGCAGGTGGAAGCCCAGCACGTGCTCCTCGCCCGCCTCGCTGACCACCACGGTCTTGAACGCGCCCTCGCTCACCACATACACCGAGCCCAGCGGGTCGCCGGCGCGGAACAGGGCCTCGCCGCGCGCCAGCGGGCGCCGCCGCTGCACCACCGCATCCAGCCGGGCCATGTCGTCCTGCTCCACGCCGGCAGGCAGGCACAGCTGCCGCAGCGAGCATTCGCCGCAACTGCGGCGCAGGCGTGCCAGGTCCAGCGCGAGGGGTGCGTCCATGCCTCTGCCGTTCAAGGGTTCGCGGCGATTATCCGCCATCCGCCGCCCGCGCGCCCGCGCCGCGGCGGCCCGCGGGCGGAGCGTATTGATCCAGGTCAAGTCGCCCCGCGACCGGCCTGACTACCATGCCGCATCCCAACCGGAGGCGCGCGATGCACGCCAGCAGCGGCACGTACAACGACAAGGTGATCCGCCAGTTCGCCCTGGCCACGGTGCTGTGGGGCATCGTGGGCATGCTGGTGGGCGTGGTGATCGCCGCGCAGCTGTACTGGCCCACCCTGTTCGAGGGCATCCCGTGGCTCAGCTACGGCCGCCTGCGCCCGCTGCACACCAACGCGGTGATCTTCGCCTTCGGCGGCTGCGCGCTGTTCGGCACCAGCCTGCACGTGGTCCAGCGCACCTGCCACGTGCGCCTGATCAGCGACCGGCTGGCGGCCTTCGTGTTCTGGGGCTGGCAACTGGTGATCGTGCTGGCCGCCGTCACCCTGCCGCTGGGCATGACCCAGGGCAAGGAATACGCCGAGCTGGAGTGGCCGATCGACATCCTGATCGCGGTGGTCTGGGTGGCCTACGCGGTGCTGTTCTTCGGCACCATCGCCAGGCGGCGGGTCAGCCACATCTACGTGGCCAACTGGTTCTACGGCGGCTTCATCCTGGCCGTCGCGCTGCTGCACATCGTCAACGCGATCGCCATGCCGGCCACCGCGGTCAAGTCCTACAGCGCCTACAGCGGCGCGGTGGATGCCATGGTGCAGTGGTGGTACGGGCACAACGCGGTGGGCTTCTTCCTGACCGCCGGCTTCCTGGGGATCATGTACTACTACGTGCCCAAGCAGGCGGGCCGCCCGATCTACTCCTACCGCCTGTCGATCGTGCATTTCTGGGCATTGATCGCGGTGTACATGTGGGCCGGCCCGCACCACCTGCAGTACACCGCCCTGCCCGACTGGGCGCAGAGCCTGGGCATGGTGTTCAGCCTGATCCTGCTCGCCCCCAGCTGGGGCGGCGCGATCAACGGGATCATGACCCTGTCCGGGGTGTGGCACAAACTGCGCACCGACCCGATCCTGAAGTTCCTGATCGTCTCGCTCAGCTTCTACATGATGAGCACGTTCGAGGGGCCGATGATGTCGATCAAGACGGTCAACTCGCTGTCGCACTACACCGACTGGACCGTGGGCCACGTCCACGCCGGCGCGCTGGGCTGGGTGGCGATGATCTCGATCGGCGCGATCTACGCGATGCTGCCGCGCCTGCTGGGCCAGGAGTCGATGCACTCGGTGCGGCTGATCGACACCCACTTCTGGATCCACACCATCGGCGTGGTGTTCTACATCGCCTCGATGTGGATCGCCGGGGTGATGCAGGGCCTGATGTGGCGCGCCACCAACGACGACGGCACCCTCACCTACAGCTTCGTCGAGGCGCTCAACGCGACCTATCCGTACTACCTGGCGCGGCTGGTCGGCGGGTTGCTGGTGCTGTCCGGGATGTTCGTCATGGCCTGGAACGTGTGGCGCACCTGGCAGCAGGCCCGCGACACCTCGCTGGAAGCCGCGATCCCGCCACCCGACGCCGCCAACGCACGCGCCTGAGGCCACCATGAGCGAGAAGAGCAGCAACGCGCACGAGAAGATCGAGAAGAACATCGGCCTGATGGCGGTGCTCATCGCGGTCGCGGTGTCCTTCGGCGGGCTGGCGGAGATCGTGCCGCTGATGTTCCAGGCCGAGACCGTCAAGCCATTGCCAGGCGTGAAGCCGTACCCGGCGCTGGAGCTGGCCGGCCGCGACGTGTACGTGCGCGAGGGCTGCTACAACTGCCACTCGCAGATGATCCGCACCCTGCGCTTCGAGACCGAGCGCTACGGCCACTATTCGCTGGCCGGCGAATCCGTCTACGACCGCCCGTTCCAGTGGGGGTCCAAGCGCACCGGCCCGGACCTGGCGCGGGTGGGCGGCCGCTATTCGGACGAATGGCACCGGGTGCACCTGGTCAACCCGCGCGACGTGGTCCCCGAATCGAACATGCCCTCCTACCCGTGGCTGGCCGGCGCGCAGGTGGACGGCGCGCGCCTGCAGGCCCACATGCGCGCGCTGCAGCGCCTGGGCGACCCGTACTCCGCCGCCGACGTGGCGGGCGCGCCCGCCGCGGTGGACGG
This sequence comes from uncultured Thermomonas sp., assembly GCA_965649855.1. GTDB lineage: Bacteria > Pseudomonadota > Gammaproteobacteria > Xanthomonadales > Xanthomonadaceae > Thermomonas. The sequence continues at coordinate 2,904 of CBFGMM010000106.1, forward strand.
CAAGACCGAGCTGGACGCGGTGGTGGCCTACCTGCAGGGCCTCGGCAGGCATGCGCCCAAGGCCGGGGTGCGCCCATGATCCCCGGCATCGTCACCGGCATCCTGCTGGTGCTGTTCCTGGCCGGCTGGGCCTGGGCCTGGAGCCCGCGCCGCAAGCGCTCGTTCGACGCCGCCGCGCGCCTGCCGCTGCAGGACGGCGAACACCCCCCCGCCGCGCCCGTGCCCGGCGCGCGCAACGACAACCCGCGGGAGCCGCAACCATGATGACCACCGGCTGGTCCTGGTACGTGATCGCCCTGGTGGTGCTGAACATCGCCGGCTGCGTGTGGCTGCTGTGGTGGACCGGCAAGCGCCGCCCCGGCGATCCCGCGCCCACCGACACCAGCCATGTCTGGGACGAGGACATCACCGAGTACAACAAGCCGATGCCGCGGTGGTGGATCAACATGTTCTACCTCACCGTGGCCTTCAGCATCGGCTACCTGGTCTACTACCCGGGGCTGGGCGCGTTGGCCGGCACGTCGGGATGGACCTCCGAGAAGGAGCACGCCGCGGACAAGGCCCGCGAGGACGCGAAGCTGGCGGTGACCTTCGGCAAGTACGACGGCCAGGGCATCGACGCGATCGCGCGCGACCCGGCGGCGCTGCGCCTGGGCCGCGCCATCTACGCCAACAACTGCGCCACCTGCCACGGCTCGGCGGCGCAGGGCGCGATCGGCTATCCCGACCTGACCGACGATGCCTGGCACTGGGGCGGCGCGCCGGAACAGGTGCTGCAGACGGTCATGCACGGCCGCGAGGGCGTGATGCCGCCGTGGGGCAAGGTGCTGGCCGGAATGGGCGGGCCGGACGCCACCGACCACGTGATCGCCTACCTGCGCCAGCTGTCGGCGGGCCCCGCCGAGGCGCGCAGCGACTACGCCGCCGCGCGCGGCAAGACGCTGTACGAGGGCGTGTGCGTGGCCTGCCACGGCAAGGACGGCACCGGCGACATCGCGCTCGGCGCGCCCGACCTGACCGACGACGTCTGGATGTACGGCGACAGCCGCGAATCGCTGCGCACCACCATCAACGCCGGCCGGCACGGCGTGATGCCGGCGCACGGCCCGCTGCTGGGCGAGACCCGCGCCCGCGTGGTGGCGGCCTACGTGTGGTCGCTGTCCCAGCGCCGCCGGCAGGACGCCACGCAATGAACCGGCCAGGCCACGGCGCATTCGACCACCCGCCGCGCCCGATGGCGCAGCGGGTCGGCGCGATCCTGTGGCCCTCGTTCTTCGCCGCGGGCGTGGCCACCATGGCGTTCTTCGCCTTCGTCGATCCGCTGCTGCTGCGCGACATGACCTTCCCCGCGCTGCCGTTGTCGCGCGGGCTGGGCTACACCATCGGCTTCTTCGCGTTCTGGGCCGCCACCGCGGCATCCAGCCTGTTCACCTGGATCCTGCTGCGGCCCGCAAGCCGCTTCAACCGGCCGCTCCCGCCGGACTGAGCCTCCCCCATGCAAGGCAACAACAAGACCATCCCCATCGACGTCGTCGATCCCGGCGGCTCGATGTACGTCAGCGAGCGCAAGATCTATCCGCGCGAGGTGCGCGGCCGCCTGGACACGCTGCGGCGGCTGGCGGTGTTCGTGCTGCTGGGGATGTACTACGGCTTCCCGTGGCTGCAGTGGGACGGCCGCCAGGCGGTGCTGTTCGACCTGCCGGCGCGCAAGTTCTACGTGTTCGGGCTGAACTTCTGGCCGCAGGACTTCTTCCTGCTGGCCCTGCTGCTGATGATCGCGGCCTTCGCCCTGTTCTTCTTCACCACCCTGGCGGGTCGCCTGTGGTGCGGCTACGCCTGCCCCCAGACCGTATGGACCGAGACCTTCCTGTGGATCGAGCACTGGATGGAAGGCGACCGCAACAAGCGGATGAAGCTGGACGCCGGCCCGTGGACCGCGGAGAAGCTGCGGCGCAAGGGCGGCAAGCACCTGGCATGGGCGCTGTTCGCCCTGTGGACAGGCTTCACCTTCGTCGGCTTCTTCACCCCGATCCGCGACCTGTTCGCGCGGGCGCCGCTGATCGCCCCGGGCTGGCAGTGGGGCGGCTGGGAGACGTTCTGGGTGTTCTTCTACGCGCTGGCCACCTGGGGCAACGCCGGCTTCCTGCGCGAGCAGGTGTGCAAGTACATGTGCCCCTACGCGCGCTTCCAGAGCGCGATGTTCGACCGCAACACCCTGATCATCGCCTACGACCCGATGCGCGGCGAGCCCCGCGGACCGCGCAAGCGCGGCCTGCTGCCCGGCGTGCTGCAGCGCGCGCGCGGGCTGCTGCCCGTGGCGCTGGCGTACGACTACGTGTTCCGCGCCGCCAACCATCCCACCGCCGCGGACAACGTGGCCGCCGCGCGCGGCGCCACCTCGGTGATCGACCCGAACGCCCACGCCGAGCCGCTGCCGAAGTTCCCGCCCGAGGCGCTCGGCGACTGCATCGACTGCACGATCTGCGTGCAGGTCTGCCCCACCGGCATCGACATCCGCAACGGCCTGCAGTACGAGTGCATCGCCTGCGGCGCCTGCATCGACGCCTGCGACGAGGTGATGGACCGCATGGGCTATCCGCGCGGGCTGATCCGCTATTCCACGCAGAACGCGATCGACGGCAAGCCGACGCGGGTGTTGCGCCCGCGCATCGTGGTCTACGGCGCGCTGCTGCTGGCGCTGCTGGCGGCCTGGGCGTGGGGCGTTGGCACGCGCAGCCCGCTGATCGCCGAGGTCCTGCGCGACCGCAATGCGCTGTACCGCGAGACCGCGGCCGGGGTCGAGAACACCTACACGCTGAAACTGGTGAACAAGGACATGCAGCCGCATCGCTACACCATCACCCTGCGCGCGCCGGGCGACGTCGCGCTGGTGGCCGGCGGCGGCCAGGTGCGGGCCGCCGCGGAGGAAGTGCTGGACCTGCCGCTGGTGGTGCGCGCGCCGCCCACCGCGCGCGGCAAGCAGTCGGTGACGTTCGTCGTGGCATCCGACGACGGGCGCACGGTGCGCGAAGTCGAGAGCAGCTTCTTCGGGCCGATGCCATGACCGCGCCCCCCGGGCCGGCACGCAGCGGCTGGCGCGAACCCATGCTCTGGCTGGTGTTCGGGCTGCCCGCGCTGGTGGTCGCGGCCGGCTTCATCACCCTGTGGCTGGCGATCCGCAGCGGCGGTTCGGACGCGGTGCCCGCCGAGGTGCGGCGCACGGCGCAGATCCAGACCACCGACCTCGGCCCCGAGCAGGCCGCCGCGCGCCTGGGCCTGGGCGCGGTGCTCAGCCTGCAGGAGGACCAGGTGCTGCTGCTGCCGGTCGCCGGCGAGTTCGGGGCGCGGCAGCCGCTGCGCTTGCGGCTCAGCCACCCGGTGCGCGCCGACCGCGACCTGCAGCTGGTGTTGCAGCCCACCGAGACCGGCTGGAGCGCGCCCGCGCGGGTGGACCTGGGCAATGCCTGGAGCGCCAGCCTGGAG
>CBFGMM010000107.1:0-6362 GCA_965649855.1 uncultured Thermomonas sp.
GCCCGGGACTGCCGCGCCATGCCGCCGCGCATGCGCCGCGCGCCGCGCTGGCGGCGAACATCGAGCGCAACGGCGAACTGCGCCTGTGGCGGTGGCGCACCCACGCGCCGCTGCCGTGGCCCGCGCCCGGGCGCGTGCCGGAGACGCTGGCCTTCGACGGGCGCCATGTGCTGGTTGACGCCGGCACTGGCGTGCGCGTCGTTGCGCTGGCGGATGGCCGCCCCGCCTCGCCGCTGCTGGCGCATCCGCAACCGGTGGCGCTGGCCGCGTTCGTCCCGGATTTCTCCGCGGTGGCGACCGTGAGCGGCCGCACCCTGCGCGTGTTCGACTGGCGCAGCGGCCGGCTGCGGTTCGCCCCGGTCGAGTTCGCCAACAGCCCGCAGCTGCTGGAGCTCAGCCCCGACTCGCGCTGGGCGGTGGTGACCCATGCGGGCCGGCGCGGCGGCCGTCGGGTGGAGCTGGCATCGACCATCGACCTTGCCACGGGGGCCATCGGTGCGCGCGAGCTGGCCCTGCCCACCCCCGTGGAAGGCCTGCGTTTCAGCCCCGATGGCCAGCATCTGGTGCACTGGCGCTACGGCGAGGCCTGGCTGCGCAAGACTGCCAGCCTGCAGGCCGTCGGACCGGTGCACCGCTTCGGCGCCGACAAGGCCGCCGCCCTGGCCGCAGGGCGGATGGTCTCCGCCGAGCACACCGCGATCCGCGATGCCGCATTGGGCAGCGGGCCGTGGCCGGCGCTGGCGGTGATCCTGGACGGCATGGAGCCGGCGCGCCCGCGCTGGCTGCAGGTGGACACCCGCGACGGGCGCCAGCTGCAGGCACGGCCGATCCGCCCCGGCTGGACGTCGCCCCTGATGCCCGCCGGGGCTGGCCACGAAGTCCTGTCCTGGAATCCACGCCCCGGCAGTGCGCACCGGGTTCTGGGCGATGGCCGGCAACAACCACTGCCGCACGCACCCGGCCAGCTGGGACATGCGCATGCGGCGAGCGCTGACGGTCGCTGGCTGGCGACCAGCGCCGATGGGGGCGTGCTGCTGGTCGACCGCGCTGGCGGCGAGTGGGCCAGCGCGGTGCTGCCGGTCCGCCTGCCGCTGGGCGATGGGCTGGCGCGGCTCGTGTTCTCGCCGGATGGCGGCAGCCTGCTGGCGCGCAGCCATGGCGGCCACTGGCTGCACTGGCCGCTGCAGCCGGCCCTGCCACCGGCGGCGACGCTCGCGCAGCGGCAGCAGCGCGTGCGCGGCGATCCCCTCTCGGACCACACGGCGATCGCCTCACCGCTCGCCCCCGGCGAACGCACCGCGTTGCGTCGCGGGGATCCCGGGGCGCCGCGCGCCAAGCCACCGCGTGGGGCCGATGCGCCCGCCCCACCATCGCGCATGGTGCAGGCCACGCCCGGCCTGCTGCCGATCGATCTGGGCGGCGCCTACACCGGAAGCGTTGCCGCAGCGGATGCATGGCCGTTCGAATTGCCGGGCGTGCTGGATGCCCTGCCCGCGGGCCGGCAGCGCCTGCTGGGCATCGACTTCGACATCGGCGGCACGCTGGCGCTGCGCATGGCCGACGCGCCGCAAGGCGGGACCCTGCCCGCCGCCTCCGCGCTGGTCCCGCTGCCGCCCGCGCGCATCGCCGCCGTGCACCTGCTGATGGCCGGCTGCTGCCCGCTGCCCGCGCACCCCGATGGCGCCTACGCGTATCTCGAGCTGCGCTACCGCGACGGCGGGCGCGCCACGCTCCCGATCCTGCATCGCCGCCACCTGCGCCATCTGGGCGAGGACCCCGGCGATGCGCGCCCCGAACCCCTGGCCTGGCGCGCGCGCGCGCCGGATGGCCAGGAACTCCGGCTGTACGCACCGCGCATTGCCAATCCCGATCCGCAGCGCGCGGTCGCGGGCCTGCGCGTGCTGGCGTCCGAGCATTTCGCCAGCGGCCCGGTACTGTTCGCCGCCACGGCGGAGCTGGCCCGCGACGGCCACGACATCGCATCGCGCGCAGCCACCGCGCCGTGAGCCGCGCCCCGCCGCGCGTCCTTGGGCCTAGCCCGGGGCCGGCGCGATGCGTGGCGGGCCGGCGGCGGTGTCGTTGTCGTTGTCGGTGGCGTCCGGCTCGGCCGCGGGTTCCGTCCAGATGCGCTGCCATACCTCGCCCAGCCGGCGCCGCGCCTGCCACGGCCAGCGCAGCTGCCGCGGCGGGATCGCCTGCCAGCCGTCCGCGCTGCGCTGCGCGACCGCGAAGTTGAACGTGTAGTCCGGCTCGGCGCCCATGCGCAGGTCGCTGAGCACCAGCACGCCATCGCGCACCTGCGCCTTCTGGAAGCCGTGGTTGAACCAGGACAGGCGCTGCACCGCAGGGATCTCGCCCGCCTGCCGCAGCGCCTGCACGTTGGAGGCGTGGCCGCGGAACCGCATGGCGCCCCGGTCCGCCAGCAGCGAGCGCTCGCCCTCGACGAAACCGCCCGGCGTCATCGCCACCACCCGCCACAGCACGGTGTTGAACGGCATCGGCACCGAGAAGCGCGGCGCGTCGGCCAGCCCCATCGCGGCCAGCGCGCGTCCCGCCTCGCGCTCCACCATGCCCTTCGCCGCCAGCGACCAGCCCAGGTACGCGGTACTCAGCGCAAGCCCGGCCACCAGCGCACGCTGCGCGACACGCCGTTCGCGCGCGAACCATGCCACCCCGCACGCCAGCAGCAGCCACACGGTGTACAGCGGGTCGATGATGAACAGGCTGGACCACATCACCGGCGGCGTGGCCAGCGGCCACAGCAGTTGCGTGCCGTAGACGGTGAAGGCGTCCAGCAGCGGATGGGTGACCTGCGCCTGCTGGATCGCCCATAACCCGCGCGGCGGCGCCGCGGCGACCCGGCCGTTGCCGAACCGGCGGAACAGCCACCAGATCGCGCTCGCCACCAGCGGCAGCACCAGCAGCGAGTGGCTGGCGCCGCGGTGCAGGGTCATGCGCGCCACCGGGTCGTCGGTCAGCAGCGCCAGCGGCAGTGAATCGAGGTCGGGCAGCGTCCCCAGCATGGCGCCGGCCAGCAGCGCGGCGCGGCGGTGGCCGGCGGGCGCGACGGCGCCGGCCACCGCGGCCCCGAGTGCGATCTGGGTCAGCGAATCCATCGGCGGATGCTAACCCGCGCACATGGCGGTACTGCGCCCGCCCCGGCCCGGGTTGACGCCCTTCGCCCGCCGGATGGCGCAAGATGCACGCGCACCCGGCAGGCGCTATCATGCGCACCCATCTTTTCATCCGAATACAAGGATGAATCACTCACAGGAGCAAGCGATGTCGAGCTACCTCTTCACCTCCGAGTCGGTCAGCGAAGGCCATCCGGACAAGATCGCCGACCAGATCTCGGACGCCGTGCTGGACGCCATCCTGGCCCAGGACAAGCGCGCCCGCGTGGCCTGCGAGACCATGGTGAAGACCGGCGCCGCCATCGTCGCGGGCGAGGTCACCACCTCCGCCTGGGTGGACATCGAGTCGCTGGCGCGCAAGGTCATCAACGACATCGGCTACGACAACTCCAACGTGGGCTTCGACGGCCACACCTGCGCCATCATCAACATGCTGGGCAAGCAGTCGCCGGACATCGCCGCCGGCGTGGACGGCAGCAAGAAGAAGGCCAAGAAGCCCGAGGAAATGGGCGCCGGCGACCAGGGCCTGATGTTCGGCTACGCCTGCGACGAGGCCCCGGAATTCATGCCGGCGCCGCTGTACTACAGCCACCGCCTGGTGGAACAGCAGGCCAAGGTGCGCAAGAACGGCAGGCTGAAGTGGCTGCGCCCGGACGCCAAGTCCCAGGTCACCCTGCGCTACAGCGAGAACGGCCACCAGATCCAGGGCCTGGACGCGGTGGTGCTGTCCACCCAGCACGACCCGGACATCAAGCAGAAGGACCTGATCGAGGCCGTGCGCGAGCACATCCTCAAGCCGGTGCTGCCGAAGAAGTGGTACGAGTCGCTGCCGAAGAACAAGGTGCACATCAACCCGACCGGCATCTTCGTGATCGGCGGACCGGTGGGCGATTGCGGCCTGACCGGGCGCAAGATCATCGTCGACACCTACGGCGGCATGGCCCGCCATGGCGGCGGCGCGTTCTCCGGCAAGGATCCGTCCAAGGTCGACCGCAGCGCGGCGTACGCGGCGCGCTACGTGGCCAAGAACATCGTCGCCGCGGGCCTGGCGTCCAAGTGCGAAGTCCAGGTCAGCTACGCGATCGGCGTGGCCGAACCCACCAGCATCTCGGTCACCACGTTCGGCACCGGCACGATCAGCGACGCGCAGATCGAGAAGCTGATCCGCGCCAACTTCGACCTGCGCCCGTACGGCATCATCAAGATGCTGGACCTGGTGCACCCGATCTACCAGCAGACCGCCGCCTATGGCCATTTCGGACGCAAGCCCAAGGCCGTCAGCTACACCGACGCCGCCGGCAAGCAGCAGGCCGCGACCGCCTTCAGCTGGGAAAAGACGGACAAGGCCGAGGAACTGCGCAAGGCCGCGAAGCTGAAGTAAGCCATCCCGCGCCCCGAAGGCCCCGCCCCGCGGCGGGGCCTTCGCGTTTCCGGGACAATGCGCGCATGCCATTACTCCAGTTCCAGAACGTCGACTACAGCGTGGGCGGACCGCTGCTGCTCGAAGACGTGAACCTGACCGTCGAACCCGGCGAGCGCGTGTGCATCGTGGGCCGCAACGGCGCGGGCAAGTCCACCCTGATGCGGCTGATGGCCGGCGAACTGCAGCCGGACGACGGCGAGCTGCGCGTGCAGGCCGGCACGGTGGTGGCGCGGATGGCGCAGGAAGTCCCCAGCGACGCGCATGGCGATGTCTTCGCGGTGGTGGCGCAGGGCCTGGGCGACCTGGGCCAGCTGCTGGCCGACTACCACCATGCCCTGCACGAGGGCGACATGGCGGCGATGGCGGATGCGCAGACCCGGATCGAGGCGCAGAGCGGCTGGGACCTGGACCGCCGCGTGCAGCAGGTGCTGGAACGATTGGAACTCCCCGAGGACGCGCAGTTCGAGGCGCTGTCGGGCGGCATGAAGCGCCGCGTGCTGCTGGCCCAGGCGCTGGTGCGCGCGCCGGACGTGCTGCTGCTGGACGAGCCGACCAACCACCTGGACATCGAGGCGATCGCCTGGCTGGAGGGCTTCCTCAAGTCGTTCGCCGGCAGCATCGTGTTCGTCACCCACGACCGCAGCTTCCTGCGCGCGCTGGCCACCCGCATCGTGGAGATCGACCGCGGCCAGGTCAGCAGCTGGCCCGGCGACTACGACAACTACCTGCGCCGCCGCGAGGAACGCCTGCACGCGCAGGCGCAGGAAAACGCGCGCTTCGACAAGCTGCTGGCGCAGGAGGAGGTGTGGATCCGGCAGGGCATCAAGGCGCGCCGCACCCGCAACGAAGGCCGCGTCACCGCATTGAAGGCCATGCGCCGCGAACGCGCGCAACGCCGCGAGCAGACCGGCAACGTGCGCATGGAGGCGGCCGGCGCGCAGGCGTCGGGCAAGAAGGTCATCGAGATGACCGGCGTGTGCAAGGCCTTCGACGGTCGCGTGTTGCTGCGCGACGCGTCGGCCACCATCCTGCGCGGCGACCGGATCGGCATCATCGGCCCGAACGGCTCCGGCAAGTCGACCCTGCTCAAGCTGCTGCTGGGCGAACTGGCGCCGGACGCGGGCGAGGTGAAGCCCGGCACCAAGCTGCAGGTCGCCTACTTCGACCAGCACCGCAGCCAGCTGGACGAGACCCGCAACGCGCTGGAGAACGTGGCCCAGGGCCACGACTTCGTGGAGATCAACGGCGCGCGCAAGCACGTGGTCGGCTACCTGCAGGATTTCCTGTTCGCCCCCGAGCGCGCGCGCGCGCCGATCACCCGCCTGTCCGGCGGCGAGCGCAACCGGCTGCTGCTGGCGCGCCTGTTCGCGCAGCCGTCCAACCTGCTGGTAATGGACGAGCCCACCAACGACCTGGACGTGGAGACCCTGGAACTGCTGGAGGAACTGCTGCTGGACTACCCCGGCACCCTGCTCCTGGTCAGCCACGACCGCGAGTTCCTGGACAACGTGGTGACCGGCACCCTGGTGCTGGAGGGCGATGGCCGCCTGGGCGACTACGTGGGCGGCTACACCGACTGGCTGCGCCAGCGCCCTGCGCCGGGAACCGCGGCGACTGCACCCGTCACGCAGCCCGCGGCCACCCCCCGACCCGCCGCCAGCGCACCGCCCGCGGCGGCCAGGCGCAAGCTGGGCTTTCGCGAACAGCGCGAGCTGGAGCAGCTGCCGGGCCGCATCGAAACGCTGGAAGCCGGCATCGCCGCGCGCACCGCCGGCATGCAGGACCCGGCCTTCTATCGCCAGGAC
>CBFGMM010000108.1:0-6250 GCA_965649855.1 uncultured Thermomonas sp.
GGCCTTGCCCGCGTGCTGCGGCGCCAGCACCGCGCCCAGCATCAGGCCGCGCCCGCGCACCTCGGCGAACACCCCCAGGTCACGGTCGATCGCGGCCAGGCCGGCGCGCAGGGCGGCAGCCTGCCGCGCCACGTTGGCGGCGATCGCGTCCGAGCCCAGCAGGCGCAGCGCCACGCGGGCCACCGCCGCCGCCAGGGGATTGCCGCCGAAGGTGGTGCCATGGGCGCCGAACTGCATGGCCTGCGCGGCCTGCCGGCCCACCAGCATCGCCCCGATCGGGAAGCCGCCACCCAGCGCCTTGGCCAGGGTCACGATGTCGGGGACCACGCCATCCTGCCAGTGGGCGAACAGGCTGCCGGTGCGGCCCATGCCGCACTGGATCTCGTCGAGCACCAGCAACGCGCCGTGCGCATCGCACAGCCCGCGCACCGCCTGCAGGAAGCCGGGCGCGGCGGGCATCACCCCGCCCTCGCCCTGCACCGGCTCCAGCAGCACCGCGGCCACGTCGCCGCAGGCCATCGCCGTTGCCAGCTGCGCGACGTCATTGAAATCCACGTAGCGGAAGCCGCCAGGCAGGGGTTCGTAGCCTTCCTGGTACTTGGGCTGCGCGGTGGCGGTGACCGCGGCCAGGGTGCGGCCGTGGAAGCTGCCGCGGAACGTGACGATCACCCGCCGCTCCGGCGGCCGGCCCTGCCCCGCCGCCCACTTGCGGACCAGCTTGATCGCCGCCTCGTTGGCCTCGGCGCCGGAATTGCACAGGAAGACCCGCTCGGCGAAGCGCGAGGCCGCCACCAGTTCCTGCGCCAGGCGCAACGGCGGCTCGCTGTAGAACACGTTGCTGGTGTGCCACAGGCGGCCGGCCTGTTCGACCAGCGCCGCCTGCAGTTCGGGATGGCAATGCCCCAGGCTGCACACGGCGATGCCCGCGCCGAAATCGACGTAGTCACGGCCGTCCGCATCCCACAGGCGGGCGCCCTGGCCGCGCGCGAGGACCAGCTCGCGCGGCCTGTAGACGGGAAGGTAATAGTCGCGGCCGAGGGCCAGCAGTTCCGGCGTGGGATTCATGGCGGGCGGGCGTGGACGGGGCCGGTATTGTGCCGCGCCCGCCCCCGGCCGCCAGTGCCGCGTCAGTCCAGGAACAGGTCGGGCAGCAGCGGCTCGCCGGGGGCGACCGCATAGGCATCGAAGTCGGTCACCCCCGCTTCGCGCAGCACGTCCTCGTCGATCAGGAAGTGCCCGCTGAAGCCGCGCGCCTGGCGCAGCAGCAGCGCATGCGCGGCGTCCGCCACGATCCGCGGCGTGCGGCAGCGGGCCGCATCCACGCCCGGGATCATGTTGATCGCGTCGGTCGCGATCACGGTGCGCGGCCACAGCGCGTTCACCGCCACCCCGCGCGGACCGAATTCCGCCGCAAGGCCCAGGGTCACGAAGCTCATGCCCATCTTCGCCAGGGTGTAGCCGGTGTGCGGTCCCCACCAGCGGGGATCCAGCGACGGCGGCGGCGCCAGCGTCAGGATGTGGGGATTGGGCGCCTGCAGCAGGTGCGGCAGGCACGCCTGCGCGCACAGGAAGCTGCCGCGCGCGTTGACCTGCTGCATCAGGTCGAAGCGCTTCATCGGCGTTTCCAGGGTCCCGCGCAACCAGATCGCGCTGGCGTTGTTGACCAGGATGTCGATGCCGCCGAACGCGTCCACGGCGGCGGCGACCGCGGCGCGCACCTCGTCCTCCTCGCGGATGTCGCACTTCAGGGCCAGCGCGCGACCGCCCGCGGCCTCCACCCCGGCCGCGGCGCTGTGGATGGTGCCGGGCAGCTTGGGGTTGGCGACCGCCGACTTGGCGGCGATGGCGATGTTGGCGCCGTCGCGCGCGGCGCGCAGCGCGATCGCCAGTCCGATCCCGCGCGAGGCGCCGGTGATGAAGAGGGTCTTGCCTGCGAGCGTGTTCATGCCGTCCTATGCCTTCGGGCCCTGGCCCTCGTTGTCTTCCCAGCGCAGCAGCCTGCGCGTGATGAAGCGGTACACCGGCTTGCCGGTGGCGAACCACGCCTGGCGCAGCCATGACTTGCGCGCCAGCAGGCGGCGCTCCACCGACGTGAGCGCATGCGGGCAATAGGTGCGCTTGTGCTTGAGCAGGTGGCGCAGGTCCTCGCGCGCCAGCAGCCGCAGCCAGCGCGCGCGCGGAGCGCCGGCCACCGCCAGCTGGAAGTCGATCAGTCCCGGCGTGCCGTCCGCCTGCACCAGCCAGTTCGCCTCCTTGGCCAGGTCGTTGTGGGCGATGCCGGCGCGGTGCAGCTGCTGCAGCAGCCGGCGCGCGGCCCGGAAGTACGCGACATCCCCGCGCGGCGGGCGCAGGTGCATCGCATCGCCCGCCAGGTAGCTGCGGTCCAGCACGCGACCGTCCCAGCGCAGCAGGCGCGGCATTGCCGGCAACGCGGACACCCGCGCCAGCGCCAGGGCTTCGCGCCGTGCCAGCCACCAGGCCGGCAGGCGCAACCACGCCGGCACGTGGCGCAGGTCGCGCCGCACGAACGGACCCGCGCTGCCCTGCATCAACGCGATCCGGCCGAAGCTGTCGGCCTTCAACGCGCGCGTCTCGGTGGCCTGCTGCATGCGCGGCATTGTAGGCCGTGCGCACCAGCGCGCGTGCCCTGCCACGCCGGCCGCCCGCCTATAATCCGGCGATGCAGAGCGCGTGGTTCGACAGCACCGTGGCCTGGATCGGTGCGCATCCGCAGGCCGCGGGCGCGCTCATCTTCCTGATCGCGTTCTGCGACGCATTGATCGTGGTCGGCGCGCTGGTGCCGGCGCTGCCGCTGCTGTTCGCGATCGGCGTGCTGATCGGCCTGGGCGAGCTGTCCGGGCCGTACGCGGTGGCCTGCGCCGCGCTCGGCGCGCTCGCCGGCGACGGCCTCAGCTACTGGATCGGGCGGCGCTGGGGCCCGGAATTGCGCAACACCTGGCCGTTCGGCAAGTACCCGCAGCTGCTGGCGCGCGGCGAGACGCTGTTCCGCCGCAACGCGGTCAAGAGCATCCTGGTCGCGCGCTACGTGGGCCCGGTGCGGCCGTTCGTGCCCGCCATCGCCGGCATCTCGCGCATGCCGCTGCGGCGCTACCTGCCGATCAGCGTGCTGGCCGCGATCAGCTGGGCCGCGATCTTCCTGGCGCCCGGCTGGATGTTCGGCGCTTCCTACGACGCGGTGGCCGCGGTGGCGGACAAGCTGGCGCTGGTGCTGCTCGGGCTGTTCGCGATGCTGGCGCTGGTGTGGGCGGTGGTGCTCTACACCTGGCGCTGGTTCGCGCTGCACGCGGACAGCCTGCTGGCGCGCGCGCTGGCCTGGACCCGCGCGCACCCGCGCCTCGGGCGCTACGTGGCGGCGCTGGTGGATCCCAAGCGCCCGGAGTCGGCCTCGCTGGCGCTGCTGGCGGCGTGCCTGTTCGTCATCGCCTGGCTGTGGGCGGGCTTCTCCGCCACCCTGCTGCTGCGCGGCGGGCCATCGCTGCTGGACCACGACGTGCACGCGGCGATGTTCGCGCTGCGCAATCCGCTGGCGGACCGGCTGATGGCATCGCTGGCCGGCATCGGCAGCGTGCAGGTGCTGGCCCTGCCGGTGCTGGTGGCGACCCTGTGGCTGGTCTGGCGCAAGCGCTGGATGGCCGCGGCGCACTGGCTGGCGGCGATCGCGGTGGGCCTGCTGCTGACCGCCGGCCTGGAGGCCGCGGTGGACATGCCGCGGCCGCCGAATTCCGCCGCCGGGTTCGGCTTCCCCTCGATCGCGGTGACCATGACCACGGTGGTGTTCGGCTTCTTCGCGGTGCTGATCGCGCGCGAACTGCCGGGCCGCCAGCGCATGTGGCCCTACCTGCTGGCAGGGGTGGCCACGGTGCTGGTCGGCTTCGCCCGGCTGTACCTGGGCGCGCACTGGCTCAGCGACCTCACCGCCGGCGTGCTGCTGGGCGTGGCCTGGCTGCTGGTGCTGGGCATCGCCTACCGCCGCCACAGCGCGCGCTCGTTCTACATGCGGCCGCTGGCCTGGGCGTTCTACGGCAGCCTGCTGCTGGCGGCGGGCTGGCACGTGCCGCGCAGCGCCGATGCCACCCTGGCGCGCTTCGCACCGCCGCATGCGCAGCAGGTGCTTGCGACCGACGACTGGCGCCTGCGCGGCCTGCACGACATCCATCCGCACGACATGCAGCTCGCGGGCGATCCCGCGGACCTGCAGCGCAGGCTGCAGGCGCAGGGCTGGCGCGTGCAGCCCCCCGCGGACTGGGTGGCCGTGATGGGCCTGCTCGACGACGACCACGCTCCGCACGCCCAACCGGTGCTGCCCGCCTCGCACGCCGGTCACCCCGAACACATGCTGCTGCGGCGGCCGGTCGCCGGCGGGGGCGAGCAGATCGACGTGCTGCGCCTGTGGCCGGCCTCCGCGCGGCTGTCCGACGGGCGCCCGCTGTGGGTGCTGCGCCACGAGCGCATGCGCTGGCAGACCGGCCTGCCGCTGCTGCGGTTCTGGCAGCCGTTGCCGGTCGCCATGCCGCTGCCGGACGACCTGCAAGCGCGTCTGGGTGCAGGAGGCGACGGGCTGGAGCTGCGCGCCGCGCGCGACGCGCGCTGAGCGCGTCAGCCAGGTTCGTCCGCGCCGATGCCATCCAGCATGCGCTGCAGGCGCGCATGCGGATCGTCCAGCTGCAGGAGCGCCTGCCGCCGCGGCAACGTGAGGGGCAGCAGTTCCGCCAACCGCCAGCCGACCCACGCCGCGTCCTCGAACTGCGCCGGCGGCGCGCTGGCGTGCTCACCGCCGACCTGCGCCAGGATCCGCCGCACCAGTTCCGCCAGCAGTGCGTGCTCCGGTCGCAGGCGCGGCGACGGATCGGGCTCGCTCAGCCATTCCACCTCGCCCACCAGCAGCCCGTTGTCGCGGACCCGGGTGCGTGTCACGTGGAAACGCCGCCGGCCGCGTACCCGCAGGGACAGCAGGCCGTCGGGCGTGGTGCCGAAATCCTCGATCAGCGCCTCGGTCCCGAACGCCGACGGACGCGCCGGCCCGCCCGCCTCCTGGCCGTCCAGCATCAGGCACACGCCGAAACCGTCGCCCTGGCGCCCGCAGTCGCGCACCATGTCCAGGTAGCGCCGTTCGAAGATGCGCAGGTCCAGCGCGGCGCCGGGGACCAGCACGGTGTGCAGCGGGAACAGCGCAAGCACGGCGGGGTCAGCCATCCCGCAGCGCGGCGAGGAAACGGCGCGGGGCGCCGTCGAAACCGCCGTTCGACATGAACACCACATGGTCGCCGCCACGCGCGAGTTGGCGCAGGCGTGCGATCAATGCATCGGCATCCGCCACCGCCTGCGCATCACCGCGGATGGCCGCGATCACCTTCTCCGCATCCCATGGCAGTTCGGGGCGCGCCAGGAACACCACCGCATCGGCATCCTCCAGCGAAGGCGCCAGTGCATCCGCGTGCGCACCCAGCCGCATCGAATTGCTGCGCGGCTCCATCGCCACCACGATGCGGGCCTCGCCGACCTTCGCGCGCAGGCCGGCCAGCGTGGTGCGGATCGCGGTGGGATGGTGGGCGAAGTCGTCGTAGATGGTGATGCCGTCGTGTTCGCCGATCACTTCCATCCGCCGCTTCACGCTGCTGAAGTCGGCGAGCGACGGGATGACCGACGCCACGTCGACGCCGACCGCGTTGCAGGCCGCAAGCGCGGCCAGGCCGTTGAGCACGTTGTGGTCGCCCAGCAACGGCCATTCCACGGTGCCGAGCGCCTTGCCCTCGTGCAGGACCACGAACGCGCTGCCGTCGTCGCGCAGCTTGCGCGCGCTCCACTCGAACCCCGCATCGAAACCGAAGCGCTGCACCGGGGTCCAGCAGCCCATCGCCAGCACTTCGCCCAGGCGCGCGTCGTGGCCGTTGACGACCAGCCGACCGCGCCGCGGCACGGTGCGCACCAGGTGGTGGAACTGCCGCTGGATCGCGGCCACGTCCGGGAAGATGTCGGCGTGGTCGTACTCGAGGTTGTTGAGGATCGCGACCAGCGGGCGGTAGTGGACGAACTTGCTGCGCTTGTCGAAGAAGGCGGTGTCGTATTCGTCGGCCTCCACCACGAACTCGCGGCCGCCGCCGATGCGCGCGGACACGCCGAAGTCCTCGGCCACGCCGCCGATCAGGAAGCCCGGGGCGCGGCCGGCGCGCTCCAGCAGGTAGGCAAGGATGGTGGTGGTGGTGGTCTTGCCATGGGTGCCGGCCACCGC
>CBFGMM010000109.1:0-6146 GCA_965649855.1 uncultured Thermomonas sp.
TTCCGCGACCGCGACACGATCTGCTGCCACGACGTCTCCATCACCCAGTGCAACGCACTGGAGGTCCTCGTCGAGCGCGGCGCGATGCGGAGCCAGGTGCTGGCGTCGGCGCTGATGCTCGACAAAAGCACGACAACGCGGGTCGTCGATGCGCTGGTTCGCAAGGGCTACGTCGAGCGACGGCCCGATCCGGAGGACGGCCGTGCGGTCTCGCTGCGCGCCACGAAATCCGGCCGGGCGCTGTACGCGCGGATCCACGCCGAGTTGATCGAGCAGCAGGCCGATCTGCTGCGCGACCTTGATCCGGAAGTGCGGGCGGGTGCGGCGGAGGTCATCCGGCGCCTGGCCAAGGCCGCGCACGCCCGGTTCGTGGACGGGACCTCCGCGGCTGCCTTCGCCCCCGCCTGCTGCGGGCCGGGGGAGGCCGCGTAAGCCTCTCTATTTTGTCCATATAGTTGCGACTACCAACGGAGATAGGCCGTGGTGAACTTTCGAAGCGCCGTACCCCGCGATGCCGCGGCAGTGACGTCGATCTACAACCAGGGCATCGCGTCGCGCAGCGCCACGTTCGACACGCAGTTGCGGGAGGTGGCGGAGCTCGAGGCGCGCATCGACGACGGCACGCGCTACCCGCTGCTGGTCGCGGTCGAAAACGGCCGCGTCGTCGGGTGGGCGGGACTGAGTGCCTACCGCGCCCGTGACTGCTACGCCGGCGTCGCCGAGTTCTCGGTCTACGTCGACGAACGCGCCCGCGGCCGCGGCCTGGGCAGGCAACTGCTGGAGCACCTGGTCGACACCGCGCGCGCGAAGGGGTTCTGGAAGCTCGTGTCACGGATCTTCCCGTCCAACGAGGCAAGCCGTCGCGCCTGTCGGGCGGTCGGCTTCCGCGAAGTCGGCACATACGAGAAGCACGCGGCGCTCGACGGCAAGTGGCTCGACGTCGTGATCGTCGAGCGCCTCATCCCCGAAAACCTTAAATCCCCGGCCCCGGCCGCCTAAACGTCCGCTGCCCTCCAAGGAGAACGCCATGAATCCCGCATTGCCCGTTGTCGTCATTGGTGCCGGCCCGGTCGGCCTTGCCGCCGCCGCCCACCTCCTGGACCGCGGCCTGACCCCACTGGTGCTCGAGGCTGGCACGTCGGTAGGCGCCGGGATGCTCCGCTGGGCCCATGTCCGCATGTTTTCGCCGTGGGAGTTCACCATCGATCGCAAGGCCCGGGTACTCCTCGAGCGCCACGGTTGGCAGGCGCCCGATCCCGCGGCGTTCCCCAGCGGCGGCGAGGTCGTCGAGCGCTACCTGCGGCCGCTGGCTGGCGTCCCGGAACTCGCGCCGCACGTCCGCGTCGGCGCCCGCGTACAGGCGGTGACCCGACAGCGGCGCGACCGCATGAAGGACGCCGGGCGCAACGATGTCCCGTTCGTCGTGCGTTTCGAGGACGCCGGGGGTGAGCACGAACTCCTGGCGCAGGCGGTGATCGATGCCTCGGGCACGATCGAATCGCCGAACCCCATGGGAGCGGGCGGCATCCCCGCCCTGGGCGAACGCGCGAACGCGGATCGCGTGTTCTACGGCATGCCGGACGTACTCGGGCCGGACCGCGGGCGCTATGCCGGAAAGCGCGTGCTCGTTGTCGGCAGCGGCCATTCCGCCTTCAACGTGCTGCAGGACCTCGCCCGGCTCGCCCGGGACGTCACGGGCGCACGCATCCAATGGGCGCTGCGGAGGAACTCGGTCAAGCGCGTACTGGGCGGCGGCGACGGCGACCAGCTAAGGGAGCGCGGGCAGCTGGGCAAGGCGATCGGGCGGCTCGTCGGGGACGGCGTGCTGCAGGTCGCGACGGGCTTCCATATCGACCGCGTCGAAACCACCGCCGATGGCATCGTCGTTTACGACGGAACGCGTGGGCTCGAGCCCGTCGACGAGATCGTCGCCGCGACCGGATTCCGGCCGAACCTCGACCTGCTCTCGGAACTGCGCATCGCCCTGGACCACGGCACGCAGGCGCCCGTGGCCCTGGCGCCCCTGATCGATCCCAACCTGCACAGCTGCGGAAGCGTCCGCCCACATGGCGCGGAGGAACTCGGGCACCCGGATATGGGCGTCTACATCGTTGGCATGAAGAGCTATGGCCGCGCTCCCACCTTCCTGCTGCTGACGGGCTACGAACAGGTCCGTTCCGTTGTAGCCGCCCTCGCCGGCGACTGGGATGCCGCACGACGCGTCGAACTCGTGCTGCCGGAGACGGGTGTGTGCATCACCCAGTTCGCCGAAGAGGATGCCAACGCGGGTTCGAGCTGTTGCGACGCGTCGCCCACGCCGCCACCCGCTCCAGCCTGCGCCACCGGTTGCGCTACGCCTGCGCCGCCCGTCGCCGCGCCGGTGCCCGGCGATGCCGGCTGCTGTGGGGGCGCGCCGCCGGAAGGCGTGGGGGCCTGTTGCCTCCAGGATGCGGACGCCAAGGCCGCCGGGAAGGCGGGCTGCGGTTGCAGTCCATCAGCCAGGCCCGTTGCGGTCGCAGGCTGCTGCTGATTCGGGGCGATACCAGCGCAGCAACGTGCTCGGGTTGCGCCAGTGGCCTGGGCATCGCGCAGCTGCCTGGTTGCATAGACTCCATAGTTCCATTACGCTGGAACTATGGATACAAAAACCGCGGTTTCCGCCCTGTCCGCGCTCGCGCAGGCATCGCGCCTCGCCGTGTTCCAGACGCTGGTGGAGGCAGGCAGCGAAGGCGCGTTGCCCGGCGAGATCGCGCTGAAGCTCGACATCCCGACCAACACGCTGTCGTTCCACCTCAAGACGCTGCTGCATGCCGACCTGGTGACGGCCGAGCCGTTCGGCCGCTACATCCGCTACCGGGCGAACTTCGGCCAGGTGCAGGGGCTGGTCGATTTCCTGACCAGCAACTGCTGCGGCGGCGACCTGTCGCAATGTGCCCCTGCCACTCGGTGCGCGCCCTCCAAGAAGCGGAAGGCAGGCTGACCGTGGCGTTCGGGTCCTGCCCAGTGTCGAGCGCCGCTCCGGCGCCCCGGCGCGAAATTCCGTTCCCACCTCCAACCAGGACCGTCCCATGGCAATTCGAGTCGGCATCAACGGCTTCGGCCGGATGGGCCGCCTGACCCTGCGCGCTGCGTGGGGCCAGCCGGACCTGCAATTCGTCCAGATCAACGACCCGGCCGGTGACGCGGCCACGTTCGCGCACCTGTTGAACTTCGACTCCGTGCATGGCCGCTGGCCGCACCAGGCGATCGCCGATGGCGACGACCTGGTGATCGGCGGTGCCCGCATCGCGGTCACGCGGAACAGGGAGCTTGCCGCGACCGACTGGTCCGGCTGCGACGTGGTGATCGAGGCGTCCGGCAAGTTCCGCAAGCCGGACGTGCTGCAGCCTTACCTTGACCAAGGCGTGAAGCGCGTCGTCGTGACGGCGCCGGTCAAGGCCGAGGGCGCGCTGGACGTGGTCATGGGCGTGAACCACGACCGTTTCGATCCAGCGCGGCATCGCATCGTGTCCGCGGCGTCGTGCACCACCAACTGCCTGGCGCCGGTGGTCAAGGTGATCCACGAGGGCTTGGGCATCCGACACGGCAGCCTGACCACGATCCACTGCCTCACCAATACCCAGGTCATCGTCGACGCGCCGCACAAGGACCTGCGCCGTGCCCGCGCCTGCGGCGAGAGCTTGATCCCGACGTCGACCGGCTCGGCGACCGCGATCGCCGGGATCTTCCCGGAGCTGAAGGGGCGCCTCGACGGCCATGCCGTGCGGGTGCCGCTGGTCGTGGCCTCGCTCACCGACTGCGTGTTCGAGGTCGAGCGCGCGACCACGGCCGAGGAGGTCAATGCGCTGCTGCGCGTGGCCGCCGAAGGCCCGCTGGAGGGCATCCTCGGTTACGAGAGCCGCCCGCTGGTGTCCGTCGACTACCGGACCGACCCCCGCTCGAGCATCGTCGATGCGCTCTCCACCTTGGTGGTCAACGGTACCCAGGTGAAGATCTACGCCTGGTACGACAATGAGTGGGGCTACGTGAATCGCACGGCCGAGCTCGTGCGCCTGGTGGGTTCGGCGGAGGCCTGACCATGCTCGCGCGCCTGTCCGTCGATGTTCGCCAGTACCTCCTGATCACGGGCAACTACTGGGCCTTCACCCTGACGGACGGCGCGCTGCGCATGCTCGTGGTGCTGCATTTCCACCAGCTCGGCTATTCGCCGCTGCAGGTGGCGCTGCTGTTCCTGTTCTACGAGATCTTCGGCGTCGTGACCAACCTGGTGGGCGGCTGGCTTGGCGCGCGCATCGGGCTCAACCGCACGATGAACATCGGCCTGGCGATGCAGGTCGCGGCGCTCTCGATGCTGCTCGTTCCGGCTTCCGCGTTGACCGTGGCGTGGGTGATGGCCGCGCAGGCGCTGTCCGGCATCGCGAAGGACCTGAACAAGATGAGCGCCAAGAGCAGCATCAAGCTGCTGGTGCCGAAGGATCGGCAGGACGCGCTGTTCCGATGGGTCGCGGCGCTCACCGGGTCGAAGAACGCGCTGAAAGGCGTCGGCTTCTTCCTCGGCGGCGCGTTGCTGACGGGCATCGGTTTCCGGCCCGCGGTCGCTGCGATGGCTGCGGCGCTCGCCATCGTCTGGCTCGGCAGCATCCTGTTCCTTCGCCGCGACTTCGGCCAGGCGAAGCACAAGCCCAGGTTCCGCGACATGCTGTCCAAGAGCCGCGCGATCAACCTGCTGTCCGGCGCCCGGCTCTTCCTGTTCGGCGCACGCGACATCTGGTTCGTCGTGGCGTTACCCGTCTTTCTCGCCGACGCGCTCGGCTGGGATTTCTGGCGGATCGGCGGCTTCCTGGCGCTTTGGATCATCGGCTACGGAGCGGTCCAGTCGGTGGCGCCGCGGCTGGTCGGGCGCCGCAACGGCGGCGTACCCGGCCCAAAGGCTGCATCGACATGGGCCACGGCACTGGTCGCGGTTCCGCTGGGGATGGCGCTTCTGCTCGCCACGGACCTGGTGCAGCCGGCGGCCGTCGTCGTCGTTGGCCTGACCCTCTTCGGCATCCTGTTCGCCATCAACTCCTCGCTGCACAGTTACCTGATCGTGGCGTACGCGGCCGAGGATGGGGTCTCGCTCGACGTCGGCTTCTACTACATGGCGAACGCCATGGGCAGGCTCATCGGGACCGTGCTGTCCGGCTGGATCTTCCAGACCTGGGGCCTGGCGGCCTGCCTGGCCTGGTCGGCATTGTTTGTCCTGCTGGCGACCGTCATTTCCCTTGCGCTGCCGCCGCTCGTCCCATCGACTGCCGGGCTCGCGCCCGCGGAGCGCGCACATGACTGACAAGCCGAAGATGATGTTCGAAGTCCGGGCCCGCCGCGTCGATGCGCACGGGAGCGAGGCAGCCTGCAAGTCAGCCCGTCTGGTGCTGGATACCGACCTGGCGGGTCGACCCGATGCGTTCAATCCGGCCGAACTGCTGCTGGCCGCGTTGGCGGCCTGCATGATCAAGGGGATCGAGCGGGTGACGCCGATCCTTCGCTTCGAGCTTCGCGGCGTGGACGTCCGACTCCACGGTGTCCGCCAGGACGTGCCGCCGCGGATGGAAGACGTCAGCTATGAGATCACGGTCGACACGGACGAAAGCGATGCGCGACTCGAACTTCTCCACGAGAACGTCCGCAAGTACGGCACGGTGTTCAACACGGTCGCGCCGGGCACGAACCTTCATGGCGCGATTCGTCGGGCAAGCTGCGTTTCTCAGGAATCGCCGGACGAAATCCGGACGACCTAGGACTGCTTTGTGGTGGGCCCACCAGGACTCGAACCTGGAACCAAAGGATTCACTTGTCCGGGGCTTTCGCTCCGGGGTGGACTATCTCATCACCCTCAGCTTGCGCTGGTGGGGTGCGGGACGCTCTAGCCTGTGATCAAGGGCACTGCAGCCCCCAGGTAGTCTCTGCACCTTCCGGCGGTGTACCGCCGGCTTGGCTCAGGATTGCCGCCGGCCGGACCGCTGCGGTTCTCCTGAATTCATCCCGTTTCTCATCCAGCGATTCCGCGCTGGCGTCACCTTCTCGATGAGTCCTCTGCTCTAACCATTGAGCTATAGGCCCGCGGGAGAATCGTAACAAGTAAACGCCACAGCGCATCTGCTGGG
>CBFGMM010000110.1:0-6078 GCA_965649855.1 uncultured Thermomonas sp.
GCGCTGGCCGGGGCGATCGGCGCGGCGGCGCTCGGCCTGGCGCCGATCGTGGCGGCTGCGCTGCTCGGCTGCGTGCTGCTGGTGGTCGGCGGCGTGCTCAAGGCGGAGGAGGCCTACGCCGCGGTGGACTGGCGGGTGATCGTGCTGCTGGCCGGCGTGCTGCCGCTCGGCATCGCCCTGCAGAAGTCGGGCGGCGCCGACTGGATGGCGCAGTACGCGCTTGGCTGGGCCGGCGCGCACGGCCCGCTGCTGGTGCTGGCCGTGGTCTACCTGATGACCGCGCTGATGACCGAGGTGATGAGCAACAACGCCGCCGCGGTGCTGGTGGTGCCGATCGCGATCGCGGCGGCGGAGGCGATGGGGATCGATGCCAAGCCGCTGCTGGTGGCGGTCGCGTTCGCCGCGTCCACCAGTTTCGCCACCCCGGTCGGCTACCAGACGAATACCATGGTGTACGCGGCAGGCGGCTATCGCTTCGCCGACTTCCCGCGCATCGGCATTCCCCTCAACCTGGTGTTCTGGGCGATGGCGGTCCTGCTCATCCCCCGCTACTTCCCCTTCCATCCCGCATGAACGCCGCCGCCCGAATGGACTGGTATTTCGACTTCATCGCGCGGATCGCCTGCCTGCAATGGCGGCGCCTGCGCGACCATCCGGACCTGGCGTCGAGCCCGGAACCCATCCCCGCAGCCACCCGGCGCAAGTCGCCCGCATGACGTCGCTGCCGCCGCCGTCAACGAAGAAGCTCGGGCTGGTGATCGACCTGGACACCTGCGTGGGCTGCCACGCCTGCGCCACCAGCTGCAAGGAATGGAACGCGGGCGGCATCGCCGGGCCGTTGACCGACGAGCGTCCGTACGCCAAGGACCCGCAGGGCGTGTGGTTCAACCGCGTGCACAGCTACGAGCTGCAGCCCGACGCGGCGACCGACCAGCCCGCGCAGACCCTGCACTTCCCGCGCAGCTGCCTGCATTGCGAGACCCCCGCCTGCGTGACCGTGTGCCCGACCGGCGCCAGCTACAAGCGCGCCGAGGACGGCATCGTGCTGGTGGACGAGGACAAGTGCATCGGCTGCAAGCTGTGTTCTTGGGCCTGCCCGTACGGCGCGCGCGAGTACAGCGCCGTGGAAGGCGTGATGAAGAAATGCACCCTGTGCGTGGACCGCATCTACAACGCGGCGCTGGACGAAGCGGACCGCGAACCGGCCTGCGTGCAGGCCTGCCCCACCCGAGCGCGCCATTTCGGCGACCTGGGGGACCCCGACTCGAAGGTCTCGCAACTGGTCGCGGAGCGCGGCGGCGTGCCGCTGATGCCGGAACTCGGCTACGCGCCGGTCAACCGCTACCTGCCGCCCCGCCCGCGGCGCACCGGCGGCGGCGGGGACGCGGCCGTCGCGCCTGCACCGGCCGGGGCCAATCCCGTGGCGCGCTGGCTGCAGCGCGTCCTGAGGCGCTGAGGCGATGCATCCCGCGTTCTCCGTGATCCTGTTCACCACCCTGTCCGGCGCGGGGTACGGGCTGTGGATCTGGCTCGGCCTGCGCATCGCGTTCGGCCCGCCGGCGCAGGGGCTGCAGACGCTCGCCTGGAGCCTGCTGCTGGTGGCGGGCGGGGTGGCCGCCGCGGTGGGCCTGCTGGCCTCGTTCTTCCACCTGGGCAAGCCATTGCGCGCCTGGCGCGCGTTCTCGCAGTGGCGCACCTCGTGGCTCTCGCGCGAGGGGGTGCTGGCGCTCGCCGGCTTCGCGCCCGCCGGGGCGTTGCTGCTGCTGTTGCCGGCGCACGGCCCGGCCACGCGGATCGCGGCCGCGGCGCTGGCCGCGCTTGCGCTCGGCACCGTGGCCTGCACCGCCATGATCTACGCCTCGCTGAAGCCGATCCCCGCCTGGCGCCACCGGGCCGTGGTGCCCGGCTACGTGCTGTTCGCACTGCTGACCGGCGGCCTGCCGTTGCTGGCGGCCACCGGCACGGGTCCCGGCGGCGCGGACGCCGCGCTGGCCCTGCTGCTGGCCGCCACCGCCGTGGCCGCGCTGGTCCTGAAACTGGGCTACTGGCGCGACATCGACCGCGCGATCCCGCCGCAGTCGCGTGGCGACGCGATCGGGCTGCCCAACCGCAGCGCCACCGTGTTCGAGCGGCCGCACACCGAGGCCAGCTACATCACCCGCGAAATGGCCTTCGTCGTCGCACGTCGCCACGCACGCGTGCTGCGCATCCTGTCGGGGGGCCTGTTCGCGCTGGTCCCGCTGGCCTGCCTGCTGCTGGCGTGGCTGCAGCCGGCAAGCCATTGGGCGCTGGCCCTGGCCGCCGGCGCGGCGCTGCCCGGCGCGTTCGTGGAGCGCTGGCTGTTCTTCGCCCAGGCCCGGCACCTGGTGACGCTGTACTACTGAGCGTCGATCAGCGCGCGCGCGCCCTGCGCCAGCAGCTGCGCGGCGACCGCGGTGCCCAATGCCTCCGGCGCATCCGCACGGCCGCGGGCCTGCGCACGCACGCTGCGCCCGTCGACCGCCGTGCCCACCAGGCCGCTGAGTTCGATTTCGTCCCCGTCCAGGCGCGCCAAGGCGCCGACCGGCACGTGGCAGCTGCCATGCAGTGCCCGGTTCATCGCCCGCTCGGCGGCGACGCAGGCGTGGGTGCCGGGATCGTCCAGCGCCGCGCACAGGGCGAGCACGCGCGCATCGCCGGCGCGGCACTCGATCGTGATCGCGCCCTGCGCCGGCGCGGGCAGCCAGGCCGGCGCGTCCAGCCGGGAGCGGATGCGCGCTTCGAAGCCCAGCCGCTGCAGGCCGGCGCAGGCCAGCACGATGGCGTGGTAGTCGCCCGCATCCAGTTTCGCCAGCCGGGTGTTGACGTTGCCGCGCAGGTCCAGCAGCTGCAGGTCGGGGCGCAGCGCGCGCAGCTGCGCCTGGCGCCGCAGCGACGAGGTGCCCACGCGCGCGCCCGGCGGCAGCGCGGCGATGCCGTCGAAGGCGTTGCTCACGAACGCGTCCGCGTGGTCCGCGCGCGCCAGGATCGCGGCCAGCGCGAAGCCGGGCTCCAGCTGCATCGGCACGTCCTTCAGCGAATGCACGGCGCAGTCCGCCTCGCCGCGCTCCATCGCGAGCTCGAGTTCCTTCAGGAACAGTCCCTTGCCGCCGATCGCCGCGAGCGAACGGTCCAGCACCTCGTCGCCGCGCGTGCTCAGCGGCACCAGTTCGACCTGCAGCCCGGGGTGCGCGGCGCGCAGCCGCGCGGCGACGTGCTCGGTCTGCCACAGGGCGAGCGGGCTCTTGCGGGTGGCGATGCGCAGCGTGGTCATGCGCGCATTATCGCCTGTCGGGTGCGGATCGTTTTCCGCAAAGCGATCGCAAGGCGATGGGCGGGGTGCGTTACAAGTCGCTCCCCGATACTCGCTTGGTTGCAACGCACCCCGCCCATCGCCCCGTCAGCGCCTCGCAGGCCCGTTACAAGTGCCGCAGCGTATCCCGCAGTTGCGCCACGCAGCGGCGGCTGACCTCCAGCGGGTGGTCGGCGTGGCGCAGCACGGCCTGGGTATGGCCGTCGGCGGCGCGGCGCAGCTCCACGATTTCCTGGCGCGCCACCAGGCAGTTGCGGTGGATGCGCACGAAGCGCTCGCCGAACTCGGCCTCGAGGGCCTTCAGGGACTCCTCGATCAGGTCCTCGCCGCGCGCGTGGTGGACCACCACGTATTTTTCCTCCGCCTGCAGGTAGCGCACGTCCTCGACCGGGATCAGGCGCAGGCTGCCGCGCAGGCGCGCGCACAGGTGGGTGCGTTGCTGGCTGCGCCCGGAGTCCGCTCCGGCATCGTGCGCCTGCCCCGCGACGAAGGTGCGCACCCGCTGCAGCGCGGCCGACAGGCGCTCCGGCCGCACCGGCTTGACCAGGTAGTCGATCGCCTGCGCGTCGAACGCGGACAGCGCGTGTGCGTCGTAGGCGGTGCAGAACACCACCGCCGGGCGCGGCTGGAACGCCGCCAGGTGGCGGGCCGCCTCGAGCCCGTCGATGCCGGGCATCGAGATGTCCAGCAGCACCATGTCCGGGTGGTGCTCGGCGCAGGCGTGCAGGGCAGCGTGCCCGTCGCCCGCCTCCGCGACCACCTGCACGTCGGCTTCGGCGGCGAGCAGCGCGCGCAGGCGCTCGCGCGCCAGCGGCTCGTCGTCGGCGATCACCACCCGCATCGGCCCCGTGCTCGTCGACCCCGTGCTCGTAGACCCCATGCTCGTCATCCCCGTGGTCATGGCGCGGCGCCCCCGCCCAGCGGTACGCGGAACTCGGCCCGATAGTAGCCCCCGTCCCAGCCCCCGGTCATCCGGGCACCCTTGCCGAAGGCGTAGGCCAGGCGCTGGCCGACATTGTCGCGTGCGTGCCCGGCGCCCCCGTTGAAGGCGTCCTGCTCGCGCGGGGGCGGCGCCGGGTTGCGCACGCGCACCTGCAGGTCGCCCGCCTCCACGCGCAGTTCGACCAGCACAGTGCCGCCCTCCGCCAGCCTCGCCACGCCGTGCAGCACCGCGTTCTCCAGCAGCGGCTGCAGCACCAGGCGCGGCAGCGGCTGCGTCCAGGGCAACGGCTCCTCGCGGCGCCACTCCACCCGCAGGCGATCGCCCAGGCGCAGTTGCTCGATGGCGAGGTAACGCTCGGCGAGCGCGACTTCCTCGGCGAGGGTGGAGCCGCCCTCGCCCGCGCCCAGCGCGGCGCGGAACAGGTCCGACAGGTCCAGCACCGCGCGCTCCGCGACCGCCGGGTCCTGGCGCACCAGGCTGGCGATGGTGTTCATGCTGTTGAACAGGAAATGCGGGCGGATCCGCGCCTGCAGGGCGTCCGCCTCGGCGCGCGCGCTGGCGCGGACCTGCGCGCGCCAGGCGTCGAACGCATAGAAGTACGGCAGCACCACCGCGACCACGACCACGCACATGGCGGCGCTCCCGGCCGCGAAGCGCTGCATGCCCACGGTGGCGGGCACCATGCCGGTGCCCAGGCTGTCATCGACGGTGTACAGCATCGCCGCACCGGCCGCGCCCACCACCCCGACCAGCACCAGCGCCAGCGCGCCGCCCAGCGCCCAGGGCAGCCGCGACAGGCGCGCGCGCGCGACGCACAGCAGCACCGACAGCGTGAGCGCCAGCCACAGCGCGAACCCGCTGGCCGACAGGAAGCGGCTCGGGGTCCATGCCGCGCCGCCGTCCGGCGCCAGCGCGATCAGCAGCACCACCAGTTCCGCCACGCCCAGCATCGTGGCCAGCCGGGTCAGCCGGCACAGGTCCGGCAACCACGGCGCGGGCGCGGGTTCGGGTGCCATCTCAGCCGCTGAATCGCGCGCCCATCCAGTCGCCCAGGTCGCGGATCTCCTCCGCGCACACCGCGTGCTGCATGGGGTAGCGCCGCCACTCCACGTCGAACCCCAACTCCTGCAACGCCTGCGCGCTCAGCTTGCCGGCGGCGTAGGGCACCACCGGGTCGGCCTGGCCGTGCGCCATGAACACCGGCTGCGCCAGGGCCTCGCGACGCAGCGCGGCGCGCGCCTGCGCCGGCGGCACCGGCAGGTAGGTCGACAACGCCACCAGGCCGGCCAGCGGCCAGGCGCGCGCAAGGCCCGCGGCCAGGGTGACCGCGCCGCCCTGCGAAAACCCGGCCAGCAGGATGCGTTCCGGCGCCACGCCGCGCTCGGCTTCGCGCGCGACCAGCGCCTCCACCTGCGCCACCGACTGCGCCACCCCGTCCAGGTCGGCGCGGTTGGCGACGTCGAAGTCGCCGATGCCCAGGGAGGTGATGTCGTACCACGCGCGCATCCGCGCGCCGCCGTTGATGGTCACCGCGCGCACCGGCGCGTGCGGGAACACGAAGCGCAGCGCCGGCCAGCCCGCGCGCAGCAGTTCGGGCACGATCGGTTCGAAGTCGTGGCCGTCGGCGCCGAGCCCGTGCAGCCAGAGCACGCTCCACTCGGGGTGGGGACCGGTCTCGCGCTCGACGGCGTCCAGCAGGGGGGCGATGTGCATGGGCGCATTCTGGCCGCTGCCGCCGACCGCCGCCACCGGGCCCTGCGCGCCGCCCGCGCCCGGCCGGTATCGTAGCCACTGCCACGCATGC
>CBFGMM010000111.1:0-6032 GCA_965649855.1 uncultured Thermomonas sp.
GCCCAGCAGCCACAGCGGCAGCCAGCCCAGCCACTCGCTGCTGCCGCGCGCCGCGGGCACCACCAGCACGGCGAGGGCGCCCAGGATCACGGCGTTGCGCAGGACGGCATCGAGCGGGGTGCGGGTCATGGCGGCTTCCTCGGGTGGACGGCGACAGCCTGCCGCGCACCCTTCTCACCGCCTGCGACCGCCTCAGTACCCGGCCGCGTCCAGGGCCTTGTCGGCCTCGCGGCGGCCGATGTCGATCATCTCCCGCGCGCGCCAGAACTCGTAGAACTGGCAGGCATCGCGCGGGATCCGGATCACCAGCTCCGGCGGGTCCAGCGCCAGCTGCACGCGCGCGATCTGCGCCTGCATGATGTCCACCGAACGCCCCAGCACCTCGGTGATGCCCATCATCGAGGTGTCCGGACCGCCGCGCACGCGGTCCAGCTGGCGCATCGCCCAGCGCTCCAGCAGCGGCCGCGAGTCGTCGGCCGGCGCGGCGGAATCGGCCGGCGCGCCCTCCGGGCGGTCCGGCCAGCCGTGCATGTCCACCGCGATCAGGCGGTGCGCGTCGGACAGGCGGGTGGCGGCGATCGGCAGCGGCGCCAGCAGGCCGCCGTCGACCAGGTCGCGCCCGTGCACGTTGCCGGGGGTGAACACGCCGGGGAACGCGAACGAGGCGCGCAGGGCCTGCCACAGTGGGCCGCTGCGCAGCCACACCTCGCGCTGGCGCACCAGGTCCACCGCCACCGCCACGAAATCCACCGGCAGGGTCTCGATCAGCGGATCGCCCACCACCTCGCGCATCGCGTCCACCAGGCGCGCGCCGCGCACCAGCCCGTCCTGCTCCAGCGACGGTTCGGCGACCAGCCGCACGAACTCGCCACGGCGCATGGCCGCCAGCCGCTCGGCGAACACGTCCAGCTTGCCGGCGGCGAACACCCCGCCGATCAGCGCGCCGCTGGAGGAACCGGCCACCGCCGCGACCTGCAGCCCGCGCGCCTCCAGCGCCTGGATGACGCCGATCTGGGCCAGGCCACGCGCGCCACCGGCGCCCAGCGCAAGCGCGATGCGTTCGCCGCTGGCGATCTTCGGCGGGTCGGACGGCATGGCTCAGTCGTAGTTCGAGATGGCGAGCTGCAGCATGGCGCGCATCTGCTCGCGCAGCGAACGGGGCTCCACCACCTCGGCGTCGCCGCCGTAGTGCAGCACGTCCATCAGCAACTCGCGGGAGACCGAATACGGCACCTTCAGCTCGAAGCGCCCGTCCGGGAGGTAGCGTCCCTGCTGCTGCGAATGCCACTGCTCGTCGGCCACCCAGCGCGCCGCCTTGGCGCTGAACACGATGGTGGCCCAGCCCTTGGGCGCGCCCGAGAAGATCCCGTAGCTGCCGGCCAGGTGCGCGTTGAGCGCCTCGTCGGGCACGTCGCGCGCCGCGCCGTCGACGAAGCGCGCGCCGGAGATGCGGTCGACCGAGAAGCTGCGCAGGTCCTGCTTCTCCTCGTCCCAGGCGTCCATGTACCAGTTGTCGCGGTAGTGGGTGAGCCGTTGCGGGCTGACCGTGCGCCGGCTCTTCTCGTCGGTGGAGCGCGCGCGGTAGTCGAAGGACAGCGTGCGCCGCTCCAGCACCGAGGAGGCGACCACCCGGAACACGTGCTCGTCCATGCGCCGGCCGCGGTGCGGGATCACCCGCACCCGCTCCACCGGCCAGGTCTTGCCCCCGGAGTGCGCATCCAGCAGCTTTTCGACCCGCTGCTGCAGCGGGGCCAGCGCGGAGGACAGCATGCCGCCGCTGCTGCGCGCCAGCAGCTGCTGCGCCGCCAGCAGGGCATGCAGTTCCTCGGAGTTGAGCCACAGGCCGGGCAGCTCGAAGCGCCCGTCGTCCGACGTGTCGTAGCGGAAGCCGGCTTCCCCGTCGCCCACCAGCGGGGCCATCAGGCCGTCGCGCAGGAAGGCCAGGTCGCGGTAGACGGTCGCGCGCGAGCACGCCAGTTCGTCCTGCAGCCTGGCCACGGTGACCGGCCGCCGCGCGGCCTGGAGCACGCGGTGCAGGGCGATGATGCGCTCGTAACGGTCCATGCCGCCGATTATGCCGCCGAATCGACGGCCCGCGAGGCGCATCGCCCGGGCGCGGTCGCAGGCACAATGCGCGCATGGCCGCCCCTGCCCCGAACGAGCCGGACCTCGACCTGTCGCCCTCGCCGGGCGACGCCGTGGCGTCGACGACCTGCTACATGTGCGCCTGCCGCTGCGGCATCAAGGTGTGGCTCAAGGACGGACGCATCCGCTACATCCAGGGCAACCGCGCGCATCCGGTGAACAAGGGCGTGCTGTGCGCGAAGGGCGCGGCGGGGATCATGCAGCACTACTCGCCGGCGCGGCTGCGCAAGCCGCTGCTGCGGGTGGGCGAGCGCGGCGCGGGCGAGTTCCGCGAGATCGAATGGGACGAGGCGCTGGAGATCGCCACCGGGTGGCTGAAGCCGATCCGCGAGCGCAACCCGGACGAGCTGGCGTTCTTCACCGGGCGCGACCAGAGCCAGGCGCTCACCGGCTGGTGGGCGCAGCAGTTTGGCACGGTGAACTACGCCGCGCACGGCGGGTTCTGCTCGGTGAACATGGCCGCCGGCGGGCTGTACAGCGTGGGCGGCAGCTTCTGGGAATTCGGCGAGCCGGACTGGGAGCACACCCGCTACCTGATGCTGTGGGGGGTGGCCGAGGACCACGATTCCAACCCGATCAAGCTGGGCCTGGGGCGGCTAAAGGAACGCGGCGCCAAGATCGTCGCGGTGAACCCGGTGCGCAGCGGCTACGGCGCGATCGCCGACGAGTGGATCGGGATCCGGCCCGGCACCGACGGCCTGTTCGCGTTCGCGCTGATCCACGAATTGCTGCGCATGGACCGCATCGACCTGGACTACCTGGTGCGCTACGCGAACGCGCACTGGCTGGTGGTCGACCACCCCGGCGGCGCGGACGACGGGCTGTTCGCGCGCGATGCGGACGGCAATCCGCTGTGCTGGGACGCGGAAGCCGATGCGCCCGGCGACGCGAACGCGACCGGCATCGCGCCGGCGGTGGTCGGCGCCTACGTGCTGCCCGATGGACGCAGGGCACGGCCCGTCTTCCAGCTGGTCGCGGAGCGCTACCTGGATCCGCGCTACGCGCCCGAGGCGGTCAGCGAACGCTGCGGCATCCCGGCGGCCACCATCCGCCGCATCGCGCGGGAACTGGCCGCGGCTGCGTTCGATTCGAAGCTCTCGCTGCCGATCGCCTGGACCGATAGCTGGGGGCGCGAACACGCCAGCATGGAAGGCCGCCCGGTCGCCATGCACGCCATGCGCGGCATCAGCGCGCACAGCAACGGTTTCCACACCTGCCGCGCGCTGCACCTGCTGCAGCTGCTGCTGGGCGCGGTGGATGCACCGGGCAGCTTCCGCTACCAGCCGCCGTTCCCCAAGCCCATTCCGCCGGCCAACCGCCCGGGCAAGACGCGCAACGCGGCGGGCGTGCTGGACGCGCCGCCGCTGGGTTTCGTGCACGGGCCGGAGGACCTGGTGGTGGATGCCCACGGCCAGCCGCGGCGCATCGACCACGCGTATTCCTGGGCCTATCCGCTGTCCGCGCACGGGATGATGCACACCGTCATCCGCAACGCCTGGGCCGGCGATCCCTACCGGATCGACACCCTGCTGATGTTCATGGCCAACATGAGCTGGAACTCGGCGATGAACACCGCGCAGACGATGCAGTGGCTGACCGACAAGGACGCCGCCGGCGAGTACCGGATCCCGCGCATCATCTACTCCGATGCCTACGCCTCGGAGATGGTCGCCTACGCCGACCTGGTGCTGCCGGACACCACGTACCTGGAGCGCTTCGACGCGATCAGCCTGCTGGACCGCCCGATCAGCGATGCCGACGGGGCGTCCGACGCGATCCGCCACCCGGTGTTCGACCCGGCCACCCAGCACGACGAGGACGGGCGCGCGCGCGACGTGCGCGGCTTCCAGTCGGTGCTGATCGAGCTGGGCGCGCGGCTGGGCCTGCCCGGGCTGGTGGACGACGACGGGGCGCCGCGGTACCGCGACTACGCCGACTACATCGTGCGCCACGAGCGCGCCCCGGGGGTGGGCCTGCTGGCCGGCTGGCGCGGCGAGCACGGCGATGCGCATGGCAAGGGCGCGCCGAACCCCGGCCAGCTGCAGCGCTACATCGACAATGGCGGGTTCTGGCATGCGCCGGTCCCGGCGTCGGGGCGCTACTTCAAGATGGCCAACCGCGACTACCTGCAGTGGGCGCACGGCATGGGCTTCGTGCCGAACGCCGCGCCCATCGTGCTGCAGCTGTACTCGGAAACGCTGCAGCAGTTCCGCCTGGCCGCGCAGGGCCATGGCGCGTTGCAGCCACCGGCCGAGCACCGCGAGCGGGTGGCGACCTACTTCGACCCGCTGCCGATCTGGTACGAGCCGTTCGAGCACGACCAGACCTCGCGAGACGCCTACCCGCTGAACGCGGTTACCCAGCGGCCGATGTTCATGTACCACGCTTGGGGCAGCCAGAACGCGTGGCTGCGGCAGATCGCCGCGCGCAACTGGCTCTACCTGCACCCGGACACCGGGGCGCGCCACGGCATCCGCGACGAGGACTGGATCGAGGTGGCCTCGCACAACGGCAGCATCACGGTGCAGGCGAAGTTCGCCGCCAACGTGCAGCCGGACACGGTGTGGACCTGGAACGCGATCGGCAAGCGCAAGGGGGCCTGGCGGCTGGCGAAGGACGCGCCCGAGGGCGGGAAGGGTTTCCTGCTCAACCACCTGATCTCCGACGTGACGCCAAGGGGCGATTACGCCAACGCCGACCCGGTCACCGGGCAGGCGGCGTGGTTCGACCTGCGGGTTGCGATCCGCGCGGCCGATGCGCAGGCCGGCGCAAGCGCGCCGCAGTTCGCGCCGCTGCCCCTGGGGGAGGCGGGCTCGGCGCCGTTGCGCTACGGCGCGCGCATCCGCAAGGCCAACGCGCGCTGATGGAGCTGGCGATCACCCTGCTGGTGCTGGCGGGGGCGGTGGCGCTGTTCGTCACCGAGAAGCTCCCGGTGGACGTGGTGGCGATCCTGGTCCTGTGCAGCCTGCTGGTGCTGGGGGTGGTGACCCCGCGCGAGGCGCTGTCCGGCTTCTCCAGCCAGGCCACGCTGACCGTGGCCGCGATGTTCGTGCTCAGCGCCGGGCTGCAGCGCAGCGGCCTGATCGCGGCGCTGGGCGAGGCGCTGGCGCGGATCCGCCGCAGCTGGCTGTTCGCGCTGGTGATGATGCTGCTGGCGGCGCTGCTGTCGGCGTTCGTCAACAACACCGCGATCGTGGCGATCTTCATCCCGATGGTGATCGCCGCGGTGGCCGGCAACGGGCAGTCGCCGTCGCGCTTCCTGATCCCGTTGTCGTTCGCCGCGCAGTTCGGCGGGGTGTGCACGCTGGTGGGCACGTCCACCAACCTGCTGGTCGATTCGCTGGCGCGGCAGGCGGGACTGCCTGGCTTCGGCCTGTTCGAGTTCACCTCGCTGGGGCTGTGGTTCGTGGCGGCCGGCGTGGCCTACCTGATGCTGGCCCGCCGCTTCCTGCTGCCCGACCTCGGCATCCCCGACGGCGCGTCCGACCAGCACCACGGGCGCTACCTCACGGAGCTGCACGTGCCGCCCGGTTCCCCGGCGATCGGCAAGCGTGGCGCGGAGGTGCTGCCCCTGGACACCGGGGATGCGTACCTGCTGGAGATCCGCCGCGCGGGGGAACTGCTGGACCAGCCGCGCGCGTCGGTGGTGCAGGCGGGCGACGCGCTGCTGCTGCGCGGCGACTGGAGCGAATTGCGCAGGGCGCGCAAGGCGCTGCGCCTGCGCTTCGACCCGGTGGCCGCGGACCTGGCCGGCAACCCCGACGAGGAGCGCCTGCACGCAGAGGTGATGGTGGCGCCGGGCTCGCACCTGGCGGGCAAGACGCTGGCGCAGCTGCGCTTCGGGCACACCTACCGGGTGCTGGTGCACGGCCTGCAGCGCCCCGGCC
>CBFGMM010000112.1:0-5971 GCA_965649855.1 uncultured Thermomonas sp.
TCAGAAGTTCGGCTTGTCCGCCGTGTTCTCGAAGCGCTGGATCGACTCCACGATGATCCGGCGCGCCTCGTCGCGCCCGCCCCAGCCCTCGAGCTTGACCCACTTGCCGGCTTCCAGGTCCTTGTAGTGCTCGAAGAAGTAGCCGATGCGGTCCAGCCAGTGCTTGGGCACGTCGTCGAGGTGCTTGATGTAGCCGTAGCTGGGAAACACCTTGTCGACCGGGACCGCGAGGATCTTCTCGTCGGCGCCGGCTTCGTCGCTCATGCGCAGCACGCCGACCGGGCGCACCCGGATCACCGAGCCGGGGATCAGGGCCAGCGGCATCAGCACCAGCACGTCGGCTGGGTCGCCGTCGCCGCAGAGGGTGTGCGGCACGTACCCGTAGTTGCAGGGGTAGCGCATCGGGGTCGACAGCACGCGGTCGACGAAGATCGCGCCGCTGGCCTTGTCCACCTCGTACTTGACCGGCTCGGCGTCCTTCGGGATCTCGATGATGACGTTGAGTTCGTCCGGCGGGTTGTTGCCGGTGGGGACGAGGGACAGGCCCATGCAGGAGGTTCCTTGGAGTCCGGCCGGATGGCCGCGGGGGACCGGGATTCTACGTCGCGGCGTGCTGCATTGCAGCAGATGGTGCTCAGTGCGGCTTGGCGGGTGGGGTGTCGCCCGGCGTCGGCTCCAGGCCCAGTGCCCCGGCCCGGGGGCGGGTGCCGGGCAGGTCGGTGAGCAGGACGGTGTCGCCGGGCTGCAGCAGGTCGTGCAGGCGCCGGGCGAAGCCGGGATCCGTGCCCAGCGGCAGGGCCTGCAGCCGCGACTGCAGGAGCCCCAGCGCGTCGGCATCCAGGCCCTGGACCGGATGCGCCGTCCACGCGCGGCCCGGCTGATCCGGAACCAGCCGGCTGGGGATGGCCGGGTCCAGGTTCCCCGCCACCAGCAACACCGTGCCGCCGATCGCGAAGTCGGGCGCCACCGAGAGCGCGGCCTCGGCGATCACCACCCCGTTGCGCAACACGTACACCCGACGGTCCCCCAGGCTGGCCAGCACGCTCACCGGGCCGGGCGGGGCCGCCGTCTCGTTCCAGGCATAGCCCTCCAGCACGCCGTGCAGGCGGGGCGCCCCGCCGTTGGCGGCCACGGGCGCCAGGATGCCGGGGTGCAACAGCGCCGGCGCGGCAGCCTTGCCGCCGGCCACCACCACGGTGTCCCCGGTGCGGGTTTCGGCGAACAGCTTCTCGGCGAAGGCATGCGGCAGGCGCACGCAGCCGTGCGATGCCGGGTGCCCGGGCAGGTGCCCGGCATGCAGGGCCACCCCGTCCCAGGTCAGCCGCTGCATGAACGGCATCGGCGCGTCGTCGTACAGGTTGGAGCGGTGGTCGCGCTTCTTCTGCAGGATCGTGAAGACCCCGGTGGGCGTGTCGTGACCGGGCTTGCCGGAACTGACCGTGGACACGCCGATCGCCACGCCGTTGCGGTAGACGTACGCGCGCTGCTCCTCCAGGCTGATCACCAGTACCAGCGGCCCGCGCGGCGAGACCTGCGGACGCCACAGGTACTCCCCCGGGGCGAGTGGGACCGCATCGGTGACCGGCGGCCCGGCGGGCTGCGCCCCCGCCGGCGACAGCGACGGCAGCAGGGCGGCAAGCAGGAGGCAACGCAGGCGGCGCATCGTCGGGCCTTCGCGATCGAAGGCCCAGTATGCGTCCGCCCCCGCCGAAACGAAAACGGCGGCCGAAGCCGCCGTTCCCGGTGGTGACGCGCGCCGGTTACAGCAAGGGCACGATCAGCAGCGCCACGATGTTGATGATCTTGATCAGCGGGTTGACCGCCGGGCCGGCGGTGTCCTTGTAGGGATCGCCCACGGTGTCGCCGGTCACCGACGCCTTGTGCGCCTCGGAGCCCTTGCCGCCGAAGTTGCCGTCCTCGATGTACTTCTTGGCGTTGTCCCAGGCGCCGCCGCCGGTGGTCATCGAGATCGCCACGAACAGGCCGGTGACGATGGTGCCGATCAGCAGGCCGCCCAGGGCTTCGGCGCCCAGCAGCAGGCCGACCACGATCGGCACCGCCACCGGGAGCAGCGAGGGGACGATCATTTCCTTGATCGCCGACTTGGTCAGCATGTCCACCGCGCGCGAGTAGTCGGGCTTGGCGGTGCCGTCCATGATCCCCGGGATCTCGCGGAACTGGCGGCGCACTTCCTCCACCACGCTGCCCGCCGCGCGACCCACGGCTTCCATCGCCATCGCGCCGAACAGGTACGGGATCAGGCCGCCGATCAGCAGGCCGATGATCACCCGGTGGTCGGACAGGTCGAACGCGAACACCACGCCGGGGTTGGCCGCCTGCAGGTTGGCGGTGTAGTCGGCGAACAGCACCAGCGCGGCCAGCGCGGCGGAACCGATCGCGTAGCCCTTGGTCACCGCCTTGGTGGTGTTGCCCACCGCGTCCAGCGGGTCGGTCACCGCGCGCACCTCGGGCGGCAGTTCCGCCATCTCGGCGATGCCGCCGGCGTTGTCGGTGATGGGGCCGTAGGCGTCCAGCGCCACGATCATCCCGGCCATCGACAGCATCGCGGTGGCCGCGATGGCGATGCCGTACAGGCCGCCCAGCGCGAAGCAGGCCCAGATCGCCAGGCACACCGCCACCACCGGCAGCGCGGTGGACTTCATCGACACGCCCAGGCCCGCGATGATGTTGGTGCCGTGGCCGGTGGTGCTGGCCTGCGCGACGTGGCGCACCGGCGCGTACTGGGTGCCGGTGTAGTACTCGGTGATCCAGACGATGGCGCCGGTCAGCGCCAGGCCGATCAGCGCGCACCAGTAGATGTTCATCGCGCCGTGCACGTTGTCGGCCATCAGCTCCTGGGTGATCGGCAGGAACGCGATCGCCGCCAGCACGCCGGACACGATCACGCCCTTGTACAGGGCGCCCATGATCGAGCCGCCTTGCTTCACCTTGACGAAGAACGCGCCGATGATGGAGGCGATGATCGACGCCGCGCCCAGCACCAGCGGGTAGAGCACCCCGTTGGCGCCGGCGTCGGCGGCCATCAGGAAGCCCAGCAGCATGGTGGCGATCACGGTCACCGCGTAGGTCTCGAACAGGTCGGCGGCCATGCCGGCGCAGTCGCCCACGTTGTCGCCGACGTTGTCGGCGATCACGGCCGCGTTGCGCGGGTCGTCCTCCGGGATGCCGGCTTCCACCTTGCCCACCAGGTCGGCGCCGACGTCGGCGCCCTTGGTGAAGATGCCGCCGCCCAGCCGCGCGAAGATCGAGATCAGCGAGGAGCCGAACGCCAGGCCCACCAGCGCGTGCAGGTTGTCGGCCAGCGACAGGCCCATGGACTGCAGGATGAAGTAGTAGCCGGCCACGCCCAGCAGGCCCAGGCCCACCACCAGCATGCCGGTGATCGCGCCGCCCTTGAAGGCCACGTCCA
Organism: uncultured Thermomonas sp.; assembly: GCA_965649855.1. Taxonomy (GTDB): domain Bacteria; phylum Pseudomonadota; class Gammaproteobacteria; order Xanthomonadales; family Xanthomonadaceae; genus Thermomonas. The sequence goes on from CBFGMM010000112.1 coordinate 3,431, forward strand.
TCGCCGGGCCGATCCCGCGCCGCGCCGCCTCAGCGGTGCGCACGTTGGCCCGCACCGACACGTTCATGCCCACGTAGCCGGCGGCGCCGGACAGCACCGCGCCGATCAGGAAGCCGACCGCGGTGGGCCACTTCAGGAACACGCCGATCAGCACGAACAGCACCGCGCCGACGATCGAGATGGTCATGTACTGCCGGTTGAGGTAGGCGCGCGCGCCTTCCTGGATCGCGCCCGCGATCTCCTGCATGCGTTCGTTGCCGGCGGGTTGCCGGTTGATCCACCCCGCGGCCCACAGGCCGTAGGCGATCGCGATGACGGCGCAGACCAGCGCCAGTACCAAGCCGTATTGCTCCAGCATGAACCCCTCCCCGGGTTGTGGTTGGAAACCGTTCGATGAAATGTCGTCGATGCGGACTCTTGGATGATGTCGATGCGGTGGAACCGGCGCCCGCAGGGGGCGACCCCCCGACTATCGCACAGCCAACCGACGGCGTGAGGCCGCGGGTGGACGTTTCGCCATGAAACCCGCGTTCAGGGCGCGCATGACAGCCTGCCCCGGTTTTCCGACTCCCTGGAGCGCACCGATGCTGCGACCGCACATGCCCTGCGCGGCCCTGCTTGCCGCAGGCGCGATCCTGCTGGCCACCAGTGCCAGCGCCGCCGCCGCCGATCCGGTGGCCGAGATCAAGCGTCCCCCCGGCACGCCCCAGGCGGTGGGCGCGGCCCACACCCTGCGGGTGATCCCCGAGGCGTGCATGCGCCTGGAAGGGCGTTTCACCGGGCAGCGCGCCACCCCGTATGCGCTGTCCGCGGTGCGCACCGGCGCGCGTTGCCAGCCACGCGCGGCCCTGGGCGACGCGGCGAAGGCCAAGGCCAGCGCCGCCAACGGGTGGCTGCTCAACGACGTGATCCGCGTGCCCAGCGCCGCCTGCCCGACGCAGCAGGCGGTGGTGCGGGTGTGGCGCAAGGACATCTCGCCCACCCCGCCCAAGCTCGACGCGCAGGGACGTTCGCGGATCTACCTCAAGGATGGCCTGGATGCCGCGCGGCAGGGCGACCTCAAGCCGATCCCGGTGTTCGCCACCGCGCTGGCGGTCGAGGGGCGCGGCTGCGACTGAGGGAACTGGCCCAGCGAAACGCCCGGCAGCGCCGGGCGTCTCCATTGCGACGGGCAGGGCGGATCAGTCGCCCACCTTGAGCTTGCCACCCTTGCCCAGGCCGCCCTTGACCTGCTGGGGCTGGTAGTCGCGCATCGCCACCACCAGGTTGTTGTATGCATTGGCGAACGCCGCAGCCAGCGCCTTGCCTTCCGGCGTGTTGCTGTACCCACCCAGCGCGCCGAATCCGCCACCGCCGCCACCGCCGAAGCCCAGCCCGAAGTCGGTCTTGGTGGCATTGCCCTGGGCCACGCCGATCTGCACCCCGGAGCGGTTGTCGATCATGGTCAGCATGGTTTCGGCCTTCTTGAACTTCAGGCCACCCACCAGTGCCCCGGCCACCATCCCGGCCCTTCCGCCAAAGGCGCTCAGCACGCCCCCGATGCCGCCGGCGTTGTTCTGCGAGAAGTTGATGCTGGGGTTCATGGTGTAGTCCGCAGCCACCATCTTGCCCTTGCCGAAGTCGCTACCCTGCCGCAGCTCGCCGCTGTCCATCAGCGCGCGTTCCTGCATCATGTTCTGCATCGCGCGGCCGCGTTCCACCACCACGAAGCAGTTGGACTGCTGGATCAACATGCGGATCACCGGGATGGTGGAGGGCAGGCGCAGGTCGGACGTGAGGTAGCGGTACCAGTCGCCCTCCTGCTCCTCCACGACCGCGATGGTGCCCATCGGCTCGTCGCAGGATTCCAGGTTCATGGCCGCGCCACGCGCGTTGGCGCCGGCGGCGGCCCCTTGCGGGTCGTTCTGTTTCTTGGACCACTGCGCCTGGGCCGGCGCGGCAAGCAGCAGGCACAGGCCCGCCAGCAAGAACGGTTGCTTCATCGATATCCCCTGGTTGAGTTGAGTTCCCCTGCCGGCAGGGCCGGACGGTGGCGATTCTAGCCAGCGTGGGGCCGCGCGCGGCGGCGCTTGCCTGGAAACAGCACGCAGCGGGCCTGTTCAGCCTTTCCAGGCCGGCAGTGTGCGTCGCAGCAGGGCAAGCGTCGGCACGACGTAGTCCGGCAGGCCGTCCCCGCCATACGGCGGATAGGCCTCGCCCGCCACCAGCGGCTGCAGGTAACGGCGCGCGGCGGCGGTGATCCCGTAGCCGTCGCGGCGGATGAAGCCGGCCGGCATGGTCTTCTCGCGGTTGGCGATGCGTTCCAGCGGCGCGATGTCCACATGCCAGCGATAGGGCGCGTGCGCGTCGCGCACGATCACCGGCATCACCGCGTTCTGCCCGGCCAGGGCGCAGTCCACCGCCGCGCGGCCGACCGCCAGCGCATGCGCAAGGTCGGTGGCCGACGCGATGTGGCGCGCCGAGCGCTGCAGGTAGTCGGGCAGGGTCCAGTGCACCTTGTGCCCCAGCACGTCCTTGACCCGGCCAGCCAGGTGCGACGCG
>CBFGMM010000113.1:0-5958 GCA_965649855.1 uncultured Thermomonas sp.
CCTTGAGCAGGCGCGAGTAGATGTCGTACGCGCGCTCGCCGCGGCTGGTCTGCTCGACCACCATCGGCACGAGGTTGAGGGCTTTGGTCACGTGGTCCATGGGATCTCGCAGGTGGGGGCGGTAGGGGGCGTTACGGGCCGATCGCGTCCTGGAAGCTGATCGCCTGGTCCGTGTGCTTGGCGCGCTCGGCGATCCAGTCGATCACCTGCTCCTCCATGACGCGGTTCTGCAGGCCCTGCATCAACTGGGGGTCGTTGCGGTACAACGCAATGACCTGCTCGGGCTGCTCGTAGGTGGATGCGATCAGGCGCATGGTCTCGTTCAGGCGCTCGGACTCCAGGCGCAGGCCGTTGCGGCGCGCGATCTCGCCGACCAGCAGGCCGACCAGCACGCGCTTGCGCGCGGCCTCCATGAAGGCCTCCGCGCCGGCGCTCACCTGCTGGCCCTGGCGGCGCGCCTGCTCGGTGGCGTTGGCCAGCATCGCGCGGGCCTCGTTCTCCACCAGCCGCGGCGGCAGCTCGACGCCCTGGTAGGCGGCGACCAGCTGCTCGCCCACCTCGCGGCGCAGGCGGCCCATCAGGGCGCCCTTCAGCTCGCGCTCCAGGTTGCTGCGGATCTCGGACTTGAACTGCTCCAGCTCGCCGCTCTTGACGCCGAAGCTGCGGATGAACGCGGCGTCGACGTCCGGGCGCACCTGCTCGGCGACTTCCACCAGCTTGAACGTCGAGGTGATGGTCTTGCCGGCGAACTGGGCCACGTGCCAGTCGGCGGGCAGGGTCACGTCGACGGTCTTTTCCTCGCCGGGCTGCATGCCGGCCAGCGCGCCCTCGACGTCGGCGAACAGGGTGCCCGAGCCCAGCACGGCCGAGGCCTTCTCGACGCCCTCGGCGGGGCGGCGCTCGCCGTCGATCACGCTGTAGGTCTCGATGGTGGCGAGGTCGCCGGCCTGCGCGGCGCGGGTGACCTTGCTCCAGCTGGCGCGCTGCTGGCGCAGGTTCTCCAGCATGCGCTCGATGTCGGCGTCGGTGACCTCGGAGGTGTGGCGCACCACTTCCAGCTTGGCCATGTCCAGCTCGCCGAAGTCCGGCACCAGTTCCACCGCGGCGACGTACTTCAGCTCGCCCTCGCCGGCGTCGTCGGCCTGGCTGATCTGCGGCATGCCGGCCACGCGCAGCTCGTTCTCGCGCACGGCCTGGTCCATGCCCTCGCGCAGCAGGCCGTCCACGATCTCGGCGCGCACCTGGTTGCCGAAGCGCTGCTCGACCACCTTCGCCGGCACCTTGCCGGGGCGGAAGCCCTTGATGCGGACGGTGCGCGCGATCTCGCGCAGGCGGCCGCCGACCTGGCTGTCCACGTCCCCGGCGGGCAGGCTGAGGATGACGCGGCGTTCGAGGTTGCCGGTGGATTCGACCGAGACGTGCATGGGGCGATGGCTCCTGGCGGAGCCTTCTCGGGGCCCCGGCTTGTGTGGATGGCGGATGGCGCGGGAGGGCCCGCACGGAACGCGCTAGTTTGGCCCAGGACGGCCGCCCTGTCACCCTGCGCGCGGATTCGCGTTGACAGCCCGGCTGGCCGGTCCGACAATGCCCGGCCTTCCGGAGCGCTGGCGCGCGACGCAAGGCCTGCACAGGCAGGGACGGTTCCGTCGGCGGGGTATAGCGCAGTCTGGTAGCGCGCCTGCTTTGGGAGCAGGATGTCGGGGGTTCGAATCCCTCTACCCCGACCATCCGGCGCCGCCCTCGCCGGCGATGTTCGATGCGACAATCCGGCCCGGGCGCCCGTAGCTCAACCGGATAGAGCACCGGCCTTCTAAGCCGGTGGTTGCAGGTTCGATTCCTGCCGGGCGCGCCAGCGTGGCGGTGGACAACTTTGGTGGGTGTAGCTCAGTTGGTTAGAGCACCGGATTGTGATTCCGGGGGTCGTGGGTTCAAATCCCATCATCCACCCCAATGTTGCGCGGTGCGCGGCGACGGTTCATTTGCATGCCGCCGGGCCTTTGCTACAATCGTGTTCTCGGGCCGTTAGCTCAGTTGGTAGAGCAGTTGACTCTTAATCAATAGGTCCAAGGTTCGAATCCTTGACGGCCCACCACACCCGAGACGCCCGGCCCCGTGCCGGGCGTTGTCTTTTGCGAAAGTGGCGGAATTGGTAGACGCCCTGGATTTAGGTTCCAGTGCCGCAAGGCGTGGGGGTTCGAGTCCCCCCTTTCGCACCACCGCCATGACAGCGACCGGGCCACCGGCTATCCTCGCGCTGCGGCGACACCCGCCGGCACACCCAGGATCGCGACATGCGCAGCGGAAACCCCGCCCTCAAGGACAGCACCTTCCTCGACCTCGGCACCGGCACCCTGGTGCGGGGCAGCAGCGAGGCGATGAGCCTGAACGGCACGGTCAACAAGACCGCCCTGCTGCTGGTGGTCACCCTGGCCGCGGCGATGTTCACCTGGGCGCAGACCGCCGCCGCGATCGCGGCCGGCAACCCGGGCGCGATCATGCCGTGGGTGCTGGGCGGCGCGATCGGCGGCTTCGTGGTCGCCCTGGTCACCGTGTTCAAGAAGCAGTGGGCGCCGGTCACCGCGCCGGCCTACGCGGTGCTGGAAGGCCTGTTCCTGGGCGCGGTCTCGGCGATGTTCGAGCTGCGCTACCCCGGGATCGTGATGCAGGCCGTGGGCCTGACCTTCGGCACCCTGGCCGCGCTGCTGCTGGCCTACCGCAGCGGCCTGATCAAGGCGACCGAGAACTTCAAGCTGGGCGTGGTGGCGGCCACCGGCGGCATCATGCTGCTGTACCTGGTCAACATCGGCATGCGCCTGTTCGGCTTCGAGGGCATGGGCTTCATCCACGAGGGCAGCACCATCGGCATCCTGTTCAGCGTGGGCGTGGTGATCGTGGCCGCGCTGAACCTGGTGCTGGACTTCGACTTCATCGAGAACGGCGTCGAGCAGGGCGCGCCGAAGTACATGGAGTGGTACGCGGCGTTCGGCCTGCTGGTCACCCTGATCTGGCTGTACCTGGAGATCCTGCGCCTGCTCAGCAAGCTGCAGTCACGCGAGTGACGCCGCCAGCTTCACACGTAAGAAGGGCACCGCAAGGTGCCCTTTCTTTTTGCGCTGAGGTAGCCGGCGAGACCGTCGGGCGATTCGCGTAGCGGCATTTCGAGCCGCGTAGCGAATTGCGCGGCGGTAGGCGCCGGCGGTGCCGTGCGCTTACAGCCGGCTGGCGATCGCCTTCGCGAACGAAAGCGTGTTGCCCTCGCCGCCCAGGTCCGGGGTCAGCGAATCCCTGGCCTCCAGCGTGGCGATGATCGCCGCGCGCAGGCGGTTGCCCTGCTCCGGCAGGCCCAGGTGGTCCAGCATCTGCCCGGCGCCGAGCAGCAGCGCGCACGGATTGGCGATGCCCTTGCCGGCGATGTCCGGCGCCGAGCCGTGCACGGCCTCGAAGATCGCCGCCTCGGTGCCGATGTTGGCGCCCGGGGCCAGGCCCAGGCCGCCCACCAGCCCCGCGCACAGGTCGGAGATGATGTCGCCGAACAGGTTGGTGGTCACGATGATGTCGAACTGCTCGGGGCGCATCACCAGCTGCATGCAGGTGTTGTCCACGATCATCTCGTTGCACTCGATGTCCGGGTACTCGGCGGCGACCGCGCGAGCGGTCTTCAGGAACAGTCCGGAGGTCGACTTCAGGATGTTGGCCTTGTGCACCACGGTGACCTTCCTGCGGCCGGTCCTGCGCGCCAGCTCGAAGGCGTAGCGGGCGATGCGCTCGGAGCCGCGGCGGGTGACCTTCTGCTGCAGCACCGCGGTCTCGCCGTCCTCCGACAGCGACTGGCCCTCGCCGATGTAGGCGCCCTCGGTGTTCTCGCGCACGGTGATCAGGTCCACGCCCGAGGGGAAGCGCGACTTGGTGTTGGGGAAGGACTTCGCCGGGCGCACGTTGGCGTACAGGTCGAAGCGCTTGCGCAGCTCCACGTTGATCGAGGAGAAGCCCTCGCCCACCGGCGTGGTCAGCGGCGCCTTCAGCGCGATGCGGTTGCGGCGGATCGAGTCCATGGTCGCGGCGGGCAGCAGCTCGCCGTGCTTCTCCAGCGCCACCAGGCCGGCATCGGCGAATTCGTACGCAAGGCCCAGCTGCATCGCGTCCAGCACGTGCAGGGTGGCGTCCATGATTTCCGGGCCGATGCCGTCGCCGCGGATGACCGTGATGGTTGTCATTGCTTGGGGGTTCCAGACAGGCGGGCACCGCGCGAGGGGCGCGGCGCGGGGATAAGGAACCCGCGATTATCGCAGAAGCCGCGCGCGCGCGCGGCCCTTGCCGGCGGTCAGCCGTGGTCGTGGGCGGCCGGCGCGCCGGCCTCGCCCTGCTCCAGCCGGTCCAGGAAATCCACCGCGCGGCGCAGGTGCGGGATCACGATCGAACCGCCCACCACCAGGCCGATCGAGAACGCCTCGAACATCTCGTCGCGGCTCACCCCGGCCTCGCGGCACTGGGCCACGTGGTAGCTGATGCAGTCGTCGCAACGCAACACCATGGACGCCACCAGGCCGCACAGTTCCTTGGTCTTCACGTCCAGCGCGCCGGCCTGGTAGGTCTGCGTGTCCAGCGCGAAGAAGCGCCGGACGACCTGGTTGGGCTCGGCCAGGATCCGCTGGTTCATGCGCTGGCGGAACTCGGTGAACGCCCTGACGCGGTCGGCCTCGTCGCTCATGGGCAGTCTCCGCTGAGCAGCGGTTCCAGCCTGCCCTCGCGATGCAGGGCCATCATGTCGGTGTAGCCGCCCACGTGGGTGTCGCCGATGAAGATCTGCGGGACGCTGGTGCGCCGGGTGCGTGCCACCATGGCGTCGCGCGCGGCCGGGTCCAGGTCGATGCGCACCTCGTTCCACTCGCGGCCCTTGCTCTTCAGGAAGTTCTTCGCGGCCACGCAGTAGGGGCAGATCGCGCTGCTGTAGATGGTGATGGGGGGGGCGTTGCTCAAGCCGGGCTCCGGGAACATGCGAGGATCGATGCGGTCGAATATGCGGATGTCCGGCGCCGATTTCCAGCCCGGCCGCTTCAACCCCGGTTCACGCGCCCGTCCCGGCGCGCCCGCATCCTGACCGCCATGGAGACCCGCGTGCGCCCGACCAACCTGCTGCTTGCCCCTGCCCTCGCCTGCTGCCTGTCCCTGGGCGGGGCCGCGGCGGCGCAGGAACCGCGCCTGCCGGACATCGGCTCGTCTGCCGGCACGGTGCTCTCCCCCGGCAGGCAGGCCGAGTACGGCGGCATGGTGCTGGCCCAGCTGCGGCATGCGGGCTACGTGCTCGACGACCCCTTGCTGGACGGCTGGCTGCGCGACGTGGGCGCGCGCCTGGCCGGCGCCAGCGACCGGCCGCAGCAATCCTTCACCTTCTTCCTGCTGCGCGACCGCCAGATCAACGCCTTCGCCACCCTGGGCGGGTACATCGGCATGAACGCGGGCCTGGTGCTGGCCGCCAGCCGCGAGGACGAGGTGGCCGGCGTGCTGGCGCACGAGATCGCCCACGTGACCCAGCAGCACGTGCTGCGCGGCGCCGAGCGCGCGCAGCGCGACAGCCTGCCGATCCTGCTGGCCACGGTGGGCGCCATCATCGCCGCGCAGCAGGCCGGCGGCAGTTCCAGCGGCAACGCCACCCAGGCCGCGGCCGCGGTCGGGATGGGGCTGATGTACCAGCGCCAGATCGACTACACCCGCGACAACGAGTCCGAGGCCGACCGCATCGGCATCCGCAACCTGGCGCGCGGCGGCTACGACCCGGTGGGCATGGCCGACTTCTTCGAGACCATGCAGTCCTTCGTGCGCATGAACCGCGGCGACGAGCGCGGCGCGGTGCCGGGCTACCTGCAGACCCACCCGCTGACCCTGACCCGGGTCAGCGAGGCGCGCGAGCGCGCCGCCAAGCTGGAGCCGGAAACCTCCGGTGCGGGCGTGGCGGTGGCC
>CBFGMM010000114.1:0-5953 GCA_965649855.1 uncultured Thermomonas sp.
GCGCCGGACCCGCGCGTGGTCACCGCGCTGCGCGCGCCGGAGGCCGTGCCCAGCCCGCGGCCGCAGCCGGAGGTGGAGCCTGCGCCCCTGCCCACCGGCCCGGAGAAGATCGCGCGCGACATCGAGATGGCCCGCCTGGCGGCCGAGATCCAGTTGCGTTCCCAGCAGTACGCCAAGCGGCCGAAGCGCAAGTTCGTCTCCGCCAGCACCCGCGAGTACGCGTGGGCCGAGTACCTGCGCGGCTGGGTGGACCGGGTGGAGCGCGTGGGCAACCTGAACTACCCGGACGAGGCGCGCCGCCGCCGCATCGGCGGCCTGGTGGTGATCAGCGTGGGCGTGCGCCGCGACGGCAGCGTGGAGAGCACGCGCATCGTGCAGTCCAGCAGCATCCCGATGCTGGACGATGCCGCCTTGCGCATCGTCACCCTGTCGGCTCCGTTCGCGCCGCTGCCGCGCACCCAGGAGGATCCCGACGTGCTGCACGTCACCCGCACCTGGCAGTTCATGCCCGGGGGCGAACTGATCGACCGGTGAGGCGGGCCCGGCGGCTCAGCGCGACGCGCGCAGGGCCCGTTGCTGGGCGATGGTCAGCGCGACGTTGTTGCGCAGGTAGGCCGGCTCCACCCGTTCCGGCGCGATCGCCTCGCCGCGCGCGAATGCGATGGCCCCCAGCCGCGCCACCTCGGCCGCGTGCGGCAATGCATGTGCGTCGACCGATGCAAGCCGGCCCCGCAGGGCTGCCTGCAACGCGGCATCGCCGGCGGCGAAGCCGGTCCCCACCCCATGCCAGCCGTCGCCGTCCGGCGCCTGGTAGCGGTCCGGCGCAAGCACCACTTCCTCGGCCAGCGCGACGAGGCCATCGCCGTGGCGCTGGAACGCCGCTACATAGATTTCGCCCATGCGCGCATCGATCGCGGCGATGCTGCGCTCGCCGGGCGCGCGCAGCGCCAGCGCGGCCAGGGTGCTGACCGGCAGCAGGGGGCGGTCCAGCGCCAGCGCGATGCCCTGCGCGAGCGCGATCGCCAGGCGCACGCCGGTGAACGCGCCCGGCCCGCGGCCGACCGCGATCGCATCCAGCTGCGAACGGGCCACGCCGGCCTGCGCCAGCAGCTCCCCGGCCCACGGCAGGGCGAGCTCGGCGTGGCGGCGCGGCGCCACCTCGAAGCGCTCGAGCAGCGCGCCATCGCACAGCAGGGCGACCGAGCAGGCCTCGGTGGCGGTCTCGAAGGCGAGCAGCTTCATGGCGAACCCAGGGTCATGCGGAAATTCTACGTCCCGAAGAAGGCCTGCACGTCGGCCACCGCGCGGGTGGTGGGCAGGGGCGGCAGCGAGTCCATGAAGACCCGCCCGTAGGCCTTGCTGGCCAGCCGCGGGTCGCACAGCACCAGGACCCCGCGGTCGGTCTCGGTGCGGATCAGGCGGCCCGCGCCCTGCTTGAGCGCGATCACCGCCTGCGGTAGCTGCTCGTCGCGGAAGGGGTTGCCGCCGGCGCGGCGGATCGCGTCCAGGCGCGCCTCGAAGACCGGGTCGTCCGGCGCGGCGAAGGGCAGCTTGTCGATCACCACCACGCTGAGCGCGTCGCCGGCCACGTCCACGCCTTCGCGGAAACTGGCCGTGCCCAGCAACACCCCGTTGCCGGATTCGCGGAAGCGCTGCAGCAGCACGTGGCGCGGCTGGCTGCCCTGCACGAACAGCGGCCACGGCGCGCCCTGCAGCAGCTGCGCCGCCTCGCGCAGCGCGCGGTGCGAGGCGAACAGCAGGAAGGCGCGCCCGCCGGAGGCGTGCAGCACCGGCTCCAGCGCTTCCAGCAGGGCGACGCCGTAGTCGCGCGAGGCCGGCTCCGGCAGGCGCGGCGGCAGGTAGCACAGGGCCTGGCGGTCCCAGTCGAACGGGCTGGGCACGATCAGTTCGTCGGCCTCGTCGATGCCCAGGCGCTTGGCCACGTGGTCGAAGCCGCCGCCGACCGCCAGGGTGGCCGAGGTGAACACCCACGCCGCGTGCGTCGATTCGCGGTGCGCGCGCAATGGGCCGGATACGTCCAGCGGCGTGCGCTGGAGACGGAACCCGCGCGGGGTGAGCTCGTACCAGTGCACGGACAACGGGTCGTCGTCACCCAGCGCAGCGGTTTCCCCGGCCGCCGCGTCGGGTCCTTCCCCGCCGTCCGCGACACCCAGCCAGCGGCGCAGGCGGCGGCCCTGTTCGCGCGCCCGCAGGTGGCAGGCATCGAGGCCGGGCGCGGCTTCGCGCAGGGGCGCCAGCGCGGCCTCCAGCTGGTGCAGGGCGTCGGCCAGCGCATGCAGCGACGGTTCCAGGCCGGCTTCGTCCAGCGCGCGCCAGCGGGTCCCGCGCTGCGGCAGCGCGTCCATCGCCACCCGCAGCCCGCGCGTGGCGTGGTCCAGCATGCGCGCGGGCTGCTGGATCGCCGCGAGCGCACCGGGCACGTCGCGGCCCTCGGACAGCGCATCGCGCGCCAGCTCGACCAGGGGGCGCGCGCCCAGCCCTTCGCCGAAGAACTGCGCGGCCAGTTCCGGCAGCTGGTGCGCCTCGTCGACCACGAAGGCCTGGGCGCCGGGCAGGATTTCGCCGAAGCCTTCCTGCTTGAGCGCGAGGTCCGCCAGCAGCAGGTGGTGGTTGACCACCACGAGGTCGGCGGATTGGGCGCGCTGGCGCGCCTGGACCACGAAGCACTCGCCCCAGAACGGGCAGTCGGTGCCCACGCAGTTGTCCGCGGTGGAGGTCACCAGCGGCAGCACCGGGGAGTCCTCGGGGATCGCGTCCAGTTCGGACATGTCGCCCAGCCGGGTGCGCCCGCTCCAGGCCAGCACGCGCTCGAACTGCGCCACCGCCTCGCGCGACGGGAAGATGCCCTGCGCGAGCTGCGGCCCGCCGCGCGCCTGCTCCAGCCGGTAGCGGCACAGGTAGTTGGCGCGCCCCTTCAGCAGGGCGGTCTTCAGGCCGGTGCCAAGCGCATCGCGCACGCGCGGCAGGTCGCGGAAGTAGAGCTGGTCCTGCAGCGCCCGGGTGCCCGTGCTGACGATGGTCTTCATGCCGGACAGCAGCGCGGGCACCAGGTAGGCAAAGGTCTTGCCCGTGCCCGTGCCCGCTTCGGCCAGCAGCACGCGCCTGCCCTCGAAGGCTTCGGCGACCGCCACCGCCAGGCGTTGCTGCGCCGGTCGGGCCACGTAACCCGGCACCTGACCGGACAACGCGGCGTCGCTTCCCAGCGCCTGCAGCACCGCGCGCGCCAGTCGGGAGGCCGGCCCGGTCTCCACCGACTACTGCACTGGCGGCGGCGGGGGCGGCGGCTCCGGCGGCGGCACGTTGCGCGCCGGATCGCCGCCGAAGAAGTCGCGCAGCGCCTGCCCGGCGCGCTGCAAGGCGTTGTCCTCCCACTCCCGGTCGCCCTCGGGCGGCAACGGGTTGCCGTATGCATCGACCGGCGGGGGCGGTGCGTAGACGCAGGGGCGGTACGGCGGCGCGTAGCCCGCGACGAAGGCGAAGCGGCGCGCGCCGGGGCAACCCGGATCGGTGCTGGCGCCGCCGCCCACCCACTGCCAGTCCAGCCCCTCGTCCTGGATCCGCAACGGTGCGCTGGGCAGCCGGGCGAACACGTCCGACCACACCCGCATCGCGCCGGTGGCGCCGTACAGGCCGGTCGGCTCGTTCTGGTCGTTGCCCACCCACACCACCGCCAGGTGATCGCCGGTATAGCCCGCGAACCAGCTGTCCCGGCTGTCGTTGCTGGTGCCGGTCTTGCCGGCCGGCGACAGCCGGCCCAGCCCATCGCGCAGCAGCGGGCGCGCGGTGCCCGAGGTGACCGCGGCCTGCAGGGCGCTGCCCACCAGGCGCGCCGCCACCGCGTCGCCCTTCTGCGCCGGCGGGGCCACGCTGTCGTAGCGCTTGATGGTGCGCCCCTGCGGATCCAGCACGCCGCGCACCGCGTGCAGGGGCTGGATCTCGCCGTCCGAGGCGAGGAACTGGTAGAGCTGCGCCATCGCGTACGGGCTCTGGTCGACCGCGCCGAGGATCAGCGACGGCTGGCCATCGGAGGCGATGCCGGCCAGGGTGCGGATCAGCTCGGCCAGCCGCTGCGGCTGCACGTCCATGCCCAGCCGCACCGTGGCCTGGTTGTAACTCTGCGCCAGCGCATCGACCAGGCGCACCGTGCCGTGGCTGCGGCCGTCCGAATTGCCCGGCTTCCAGGTGCGCGAGCGGCCCAGGCTGACCGTGACCGGCGCGTCGCTGATGGTGCTGGCCAGCGACCACTTGTCCGGTTGCGCCAGCGCCAGCAGGTAGACGAAGGGCTTGAGCAGCGAACCGACCGGGCGCTTGGCGTCCAGGGCGCGGTTGAAGCCGGGCGAGGTGAACTCGCGGCTGCCGACCACGGCGACCACGTCGCCGTTGTGCACGTCGGTCATCACCACCGCGGCCTGCAGCGCCGGGCGACCCTTGCCGGACACCGACTTCAGCGTGCGCGCCACCGCGCCCTCGGCGTAGCCCTGCGCCGAGGGCGACATGCCGGTCATCACGCTCAGGCCGGCGCCTGAAATCGAGTTGGCGGGGTAGTCGCGGGCCAGCTGCTTGCGCACCAGGTCGACATAGGCGGGGAAGCGGTTGGCGACCAGGTTGCCGGCGCTGCGGGTGACCGCGAGTGGCGCCTTGCTGGCGCGCGCCAGTTCGGCGTCGTCGATCAGGCCGGTCTCGTGCATCTTGCCCAGCACGAAGTTGCGCCGTTCCAGCGCGCGCTCCGGGTTGCGCCGCGGGTTGTACCAGGACGGGCCCTTGACCAGCCCGATCAGCAACGCGATCTGCTCGGTCGACAGGTCCTGCAATTCGCGCCCGAACCAGAACTCCGACGCCGCGGCCACGCCGCGGATCGACTGCGCGCCGCGCTGGCCCAGGTCGATCTGGTTGAAGTAGGCCTCCAGGATGGTGCGCTTGTCGTAGCGCGCCTCCAGCAGCAGCGCATAGAGGATTTCCTTGCCCTTGCGGGTGAAGGTCTGCTCCTTGCCGATGCCCAGCAGGCCGCTGCGCGCGAGCTGCTGGGTGAGCGTGCTGGCGCCCTGCACGGTCTCGCCGGAGCGCACGTTGACGAACGCCGCGCGCAGCATGCCGCCCAGGTCGATGCCGGCATGCCGGTTGAAGTCGCGGTCCTCCACCGCCTGCAGGCCGGTGACCAGCAGCTCGGGCACGTCCTCGATCCGCACCAGCCGACGTTCTTCCTGCTGCTGGCCGTACAGGGTGGCGATCCGCGCCGGGTCCAGGCGCGCGCTGCGCAGCGCCGTGCGGGTACCCGCGTCGCGGATCGAGGCGATGCGGCCGTCGGAGAGGGTCACGTCCAGGCGCGCCGGCCCGATCCGCCCGTCGACGTCGCTGAATCCGCGACTGGCGATGCGCCAGCGGCCGCCATTGCGGTCGTAGGTACCGGCACGCCTGCCGTCCCCGGCGTGGTAGGCGGCCGCTTCCAGCTCGGTCTTGAGGGTCTGTGCGTCCATCGCCAGGCCGGTGCGCAGCACCAGCGGCCGCGCATAGACCCGGGTGGGGACCTGCCAGCGCAACTGGCCGAAGCGCTCGCCCACCTGGTGGTTGAGGTAGAGCATGTACGGCACCAGGAACCCGAGCAGCAACGCCGCGACCGCGAGCCCCCAGGTCAGCAGGCGCTGCCGCCAGGCGGGCGCGTCCGCGCCTGCGCCGCCATCGTCGTCGTGCAGGTCGTCTTCGTCTTCGATGCGGGGCATGGGCGGGCGTGCTGGCGGCCGATTCGCGGGATGCGACAATGGCGCTGTGGGTTGCGGCGAGTCTAGCGCAGGGGTTGCGCGGCGCGCCGTCGGCCAAGTCCCCGTCCTTCAGCCGGAGTTCCGCCGCATGCCCATCCCCGCCGAGGCGCGCTTCTGGCTGTCGCGCGCGCTGGGCCTGTGGCGGCGCGGCGTGGCCAGCCTGCGCACCCGTGGCG
>CBFGMM010000115.1:0-5912 GCA_965649855.1 uncultured Thermomonas sp.
CATGTGCGGCATCGTCGGCGCGATCGCGGATCGCGATGTGGTACCCCTCCTGATCGAGGGCCTGAAGCGCCTGGAATACCGCGGCTACGACTCCGCCGGCATCGCCGTGCTGGACGGCGGCGACGTGCGCCGGGTGCGGCGCACCGGGCGGGTGGCGGAGATGGAAGCGGCCGCCGCGGCGGAGGGATTCGACGCGCGCCTGGGCATCGGCCACACGCGCTGGGCCACGCATGGCGGCGTGACCGAGCACAACGCGCACCCGCACATCAGCCATGGCGAGCTGGCGCTGGTGCACAACGGCATCATCGAGAACCACGAGCAGCAGCGCGAGCGCCTGCGCGCGCTGGGCTACGAATTCACCTCGCAGACCGACACCGAGGTGGTTGCCCACCTGATCCACCACCACCGCACGCGCGGGCTGGGCCTGCTGGCCGCGTTGCAGGCGGCGGTCAAGGAGCTGCACGGCGCCTACGCACTGGCGGTGATCGACCGGCGCGACCCGTCGACCATGGTGGCCGCGCGGATGGGCTGCCCGCTGCTGGTCGGGCTGGGCGAGGGCGAGAACTTCGTGGCTTCGGACGTCTCGGCGATCATCAGCGCCACCCGCCGGGTGATCTTCCTGGAGGAGGGCGATACCGCCGAAGTGACCCGCGAGGGGGTGCGCGTGTTCGACGCGGGCGATGCGCAGGTGCAGCGCGAGGTGCACGTCTCCGACGTGTCGCTCGCTTCGCTGGAGCTGGGACCGTACCGGCACTTCATGCAGAAGGAGATCCACGAGCAGCCGCGCGCGATCGGCGACACCATCGAGGGCATCGTCGATGCCGGCGGCTTCGACCCGGCGCTGTTCGGTGCCGACGCCGCAGAGGTATTGCGCGACATCGAGGCCGTGCAGATCCTCGCCTGCGGCACCAGCTACTACGCGGGCCTGACCGCGCGCTACTGGCTGGAGGACATCGCCGGCATCCCGTGCGCGGTCGACATCGCCAGCGAGTACCGCTACCGCAAGGTGGTGGCGAATCCGAAGCAGCTGATCGTCACCATCTCCCAGTCGGGCGAAACCCTGGACACGATGGAGGCGCTGAAGTACGCGAAGTCGCTGGGCCAGGACCGCACCCTGTCGATCTGCAACGTGCCCGAGAGCGCGATCCCGCGCGCCAGCAAGCTGGTGTTCCACACCCGCGCCGGCGCCGAGATCGGGGTGGCTTCCACCAAGGCCTTCACCACCCAGCTGGTCGCGCTGTTCGCGCTGACCGGGGTGCTGGCGAAGCTGCGCGGGCGGCTGGATGCCGCGCAGGAGGCCGGCTACCTGGACGAGCTGCGGCACCTGCCCGGCAGCGTGCAGCACGCGCTGAACCTGGAGCCGCAGGTCGCTGCATGGGCGGAGCGGTTCGCGCCGAGGCAGCATGCGCTGTTCCTGGGCCGCGGCATGCATTACCCGATCGCGCTGGAAGGCGCGCTCAAGCTCAAGGAAATCTCCTACATCCACGCCGAGGCGTATCCGGCCGGCGAGCTCAAGCACGGCCCGCTGGCGCTGGTGGACACCGACATGCCGGTGGTGGTGATCGCGCCCAACGACGCGCTGCTGGAGAAGGTGAAGTCCAACATCCAGGAAGTGCGGGCGCGCGGCGGCGAGATGTTCGTGTTCGCCGATGCCGACAGCAGCTTCAGCGAATCCGAGCAGGTCCACGTGATCCGCACCCCGCGCCACGTGGGCACGCTCAGCCCGGTCGTGCACACGATCCCGGTGCAGATGCTCGCCTACCACGTGGCGCTGGCGCGCGGCACCGACGTCGACAAGCCGCGCAACCTGGCGAAATCGGTGACCGTGGAGTAAGGCGGTGGGCGATGCAAGGGAGCGGCGCGCGTTGCCGGCGCGTTGCGCACTGGGGAGCGCGATGGACACGATCGACCCGCCACTGCCGGCGCCGGTGCTGGATGCGGCCACGGCCGTCGGCGGCCTGCGCCGGCTCGCGGCGGGCGATACCCTGTTCCACGAGGGCGAGGCCTCGGACACCGTGTACGTGCTGCTGTCCGGCAGCCTGAAGGTCTTCTCGCGCAACGAGAACGGGCGCGAGGTGGTCTACAACGTGCTGTCGCCGGGCGAGATGCTGGGCGAGATGGTGCTGGACGGCGGCCCGCGCTCCGCCTCGGTGCAGGCGCTGGAGGCGTCGGAGTGCCTGGCGATCGAGGGCGATGACGTGCGCGGCCTGCTGCGCGAGCACCCCGAGTTCGCGGAAGTGCTGGTGCTCAAGCTGATCGCGCGCCTGCGCCACGCGACGCGGACGATCCGCGGCATGGCCCTGGACGGGGTGTACGAACGGGTGGTGGCGCTGCTGGAGCGCGCGGCGGTCGACGTGGGCGGGCAGCGCCGCGTGCCGCGCAGCCTGACCCAGGTGGAGATCGCGCGGCGCGTGGGCGCGGGGCGCGAAATGGTGCACCACGTGCTGCAGGGCCTGATCCAGGGCGGCTACATCCACAAGGACCGCGGCCACCAGATGACCTTGCTGAAGCCGCTGCCGCCACGCTGGTGAGCGTGCGGTCCCGCAAAGAAGACAGGGACCAGCATCCATGCCGGTCCCTGTCGTACCCCAGTGCTACCCACCCTGGCGGCTGCACGCATCTTGTGCGGTCGCGGCGACCCCGGCAACGTCAATAATGCACACCCGTTCAGCTTGCCCAACGGCGCCGGTGGCGCGAGCGATGCGGTGACCGGGCGCCGTCAGTGCGCCTGCCAGCGCACGGCCAGCAGGTAGGCGCGCCCGGGCTGGCGGTAGTAGGCGCTGGTTTCGTAGCGGCGGTCCAGGGCATTGGCCAGCGTGGCCTGCACGGTCCAGCCGGGCGCGGGGGCCCAGGAGGCGCGCATGTCCAGCGTGGCGTGGCCGGGCACGCGCAGGGTGTTGGCCACGTCGTCCCAGCGCGGGCCCTCGGCGATGCCGCTCAGGCCCAGCGACCATGCGGGCCCCCATTCGCGCTCCACGTCCAGCCGCGCGCTGCGCTGCGGACGCCGCGGCAGCCGCTTGCCGTGGTCGGCGCCGCCCAGGTTGCGCGCGTCCAGCGCCCCCAGCTGCCCGCGCAGCGACCACGCGCCCAGCCGGCCGCTCGCCTCCATTTCCACGCCACGCAACCGGGCGCGTTCCAGGTTGTTGGCCGCGAAGATCCTGCTGTCGTACACGATCAGGTCGTCGATGGTGTTGCGGTAGGCGGTGAGTTGCCAGGTGGCGTCGCCACGGCGGTGGCGCAGGGCGAGTTCGCTGCTGCGCGCCGACTCCGGGCGCAGCGCCGGGTTGCCGAAGAACGGGTAGTACAGCTCGTTGAAGCTTGGCGCCTTGAAGGCGGTGCCGTGGCTGGCGGTCAGCCGCCAGCCGTCGCCTATCCCCACGCCCCAGGCGATGCCGCCCGTCGTCCTGCCGCCGAACTGGTCGTTGTCGTCGCGACGCCCGCTCAGCTGCACGTCGTGCGCGCCGTAGCGGCCCCGGTACTGCGCGAACGCCGCGCGGTTCGCGCGCGCCGCCTCGAACGCCGAAAAGCCGCCTTCCACGCCGCCCGCATCGCGCAGCCAGTCGAGACCCACGGTGACCGCGTGGTCGCGCGCCGGCGCCAGCTCCGCCTGCAGGCTGGCGCTGTCGCGCCGGGTCGCGAACCGGTCGACGAAGGCACGGCCCAGGAAGTTGTCGGACGCGTCGGTGTTGCGGCCGGCGGCGAGGCGCAGCTGCAGCGCAGCGTTCGCGCGCCAGCGCGCGCTGCCGCCCAGCACCTGTTGCAGGACCCGCGAGTTGTCGGGCAGCCCCCACGCCGGGTCGGCGTCGTATTCGTTGTGGCCCCGCGCGCGCAGGGCCTGCGCGTCGAACTGCCACGCCTCGTGCGGCGCGAAGTCCGCGCGCAGCGACGCGTGCGTGGTGCGGTAGCCGTCGCGGTCGGGGTCGGGCGCCTGCACGAAGCAGCCGGCACCGGCGAAGGTGGCGGGGTCGAAGTAGCCCCTGCAGGAATCGATCCCGTCGGTGGACTGGTGCCCCACGTCCAGCGCGATGCCCCCGCGTGCGCCGCGCGCATCGAAGCCCAGCGACGACTCGCGCGCGGCATGCGTGCCCGCGGCCAGCATCGCGCGCGGTCGCAAGCCGGTGGCGCCGGTCCCGCGCCGGGTGAACAGCTGGATCACCCCGCCGATCGCATCCGCGCCGTACAGGGCGGAGCGCGGGCCGCGCACGATCTCGATGCGTTCGATCTGCTCCAGCGGGATGTCCTGCCAGGCGACCAGGCCCGATGTCGCCGACCCCACCCGCACGCCGTCCACCAGCACCACCACGTGGTCCGATTCGCTGCCGCGCAGGAACAGCGTGCTGACCTTGCCCGCGCCGCCCTGGTTGACCACGGTGATGCCGGAGCGCCCGCGCAGCAGCCCGGGCAGCGAGCGGGCGGCGCTGCGCTCGATCTGCGCCCGGTCGATCACCTCCACCGCGGCCAGCGTGGCGTCCAGGGCTTCGGGGGTGCGGGTCGCGGTGACCACCACTTCATCGAGGTCGGTCGGCGTTTCACGCAGCTGCGCATGCGCGGCGCCAGGCTGGAGCGCGCAGGCAAGGGCGGCCGCCAGCACGGCGGGGCGGAAGGAAACAGGATTGGGCATCGTCGTTCTCCGGCGCGCACGCCCGCGCGCCCTGGGGAGGCAGGGCGATGGCGACGCGGGGGGAAGACACGGACGCAGGCGGTGCGCGGGCGCAACGCAGGGCCGCGCGATGCCCACCGCATCGCCACCAGTCGTGCGGCAGGCCGGTCTCCGGGCTCGCGGGCGGAACGGCGGTGGGCCGTTCCCGCCTGGCGCCTTCCCATGCCTGCATCCGTGGATGCGCAGCACAGTGGCCGATGCCAGGCTTGTCTCGCTTACCGTTGCGGGGGCAGCGCCGGAATGGCCATGCAATGCACGGCGTCACCGGCTTCCCGTTTCAATCCGGCGGCGGTAAGCCGACGGATCACCTGTCGCGGGCGCAGTGTACCCCGGCGACGCCCGGCGGCGCTCAGTCCTCGCGCGTGGGCGCGCGGTCGTCGTCGAACAGCGCCATCGCCGGCATCGAGGCGTCGTCGGCCTGCACCTGGGTGGTGGTCACCGGCGCCGCGGCCGGCCGGCCGCGCGGCGGCGGCAGCACGGCGATGGCCGCCTCGGCCGCCTGCACCAGCTCCTGCCGACGCGCCTCCGGCACCTCCTGCCAGTGGCATTCCTGCAGGGCGCCTTCCAGCGCATACAGCAGGTTGAGGCTGGGCTTGAAGCCCGCGCGACGCACCTTCATGTACGCGCCCACCGCCCCGACGTCGGCCACGTCCTGCAGCGAGCGCAGGCCCACCTGGCGCAGCCATGCGGCGGACTTCGGTCCGATGTTGCGCAGCTTGGGTCCGCTGCCCTTGTGCACCGTGTTCACGCCAACGACTCCAGGTATGCCCGGGCGATCGCTTCCAGGCCTTGCTGGTCTTCTACGGAAAAACGCGCCGGCAACGGACTGTCCAGGTCGAACACCCCCACCAGCGCGCCGCCCGCGTCCACCAGCGGCACCACCAGTTCGGAGTTGCTGGCCGAATCGCAGGCGATGTGGCCGGGAAAGGCATGCACGTCCTCGATGCGCTGGGTGGTGCGCGTGCGCGCCGCCGCGCCGCACACGCCCTTGTCCAGCGGGATGCGCACGCAGGCGGGCAGGCCCTGGAACGGGCCGACCACCAGTTCGTTGCCGTCGTGGAAGTAGAAGCCGACCCAGTTCAGGTCGGGCAGGGCGTGGTAGACCAGCGCCGACAGGTTGGCGGCATTGGCGATGCGGTCGCGCTCGCCGTGCAGCAGCGCGCGCGCCTGTTCCAGCAGCTGCGCGTACTGCGCGGGCTTGTCGCCCGTGAGGGGAATGGCGGAAAAGCTCATGCCGCGAGTGTAGCAACGC
>CBFGMM010000116.1:0-5899 GCA_965649855.1 uncultured Thermomonas sp.
GCGCGCGGCGGCACGAACAGGTCGGTGCGCAACGCCGGCATCGCGCCGAAGCCCAGGCGCGCGCGGGTCTTGGCGAAGCGCGTGGCGATGAGGTCGGCGAAGGGTCCCTGTCCGCGCATGCGGGTGCCGAACGCGCTGTCGTAGTCCTTGCCGCCGCGCATCTGGCGGACCAGGCTCATCACCCGCGCGGCGCGCTGCGGGTAATGCAGCTCCAGCCATTCGCGCCAGACCTCCTTGAGCTCGTGCGGGAGGCGCAGCAGCACGTAGCTGGCCGAACGCGCGCCCGCCTCGCGGGTGGCCTGCAGGATCTGCTCCAGGTGCTGGTCGGTGATCATCGGGATCACCGGCGCCACCAGCACGCCCACCGGCACGCCTGCCCCGTGCAAGGCGGCGATCATCTTCAGGCGGGTGTGCGGCGCGGCCGCGCGCGGCTCGAGCTTCGCCGACAGCGCGTTGTCGAGCGTGGTCACCGACACGAACACGTTGACCAGGCCAAGGCGCGCCAGCTCCGCCAGCAGGTCCAGGTCGCGCAGCAGCGCGCTGCCCTTGGTGACGATGGACAGCGGGTGGCGCGCCTGCAGCAGCACCTCCAGGCAGGCGCGGCTGATCCCGTGCTCGCGCTCGATCGGCTGCCAGCCGTCGGTATTGATGCCCAGCGCGATCGGCGAGGGCACGTGGCCGGGCTTGGCGAGTTCGGCGCGCAGCAGCTCCGGCGCGTTGGCCTTGGCGAACAGGCGCGTCTCGAAATCCAGCCCGGGCGACAGGTCCAGGTAGGCGTGCGAGGGGCGCGCGAAGCAGTACACGCAGCCGTGCTCGCAGCCGCGGTAGGGGTTGGCCGAGAGCGAGAACGCGATGTCCGGCGACTGGTTGCGGCTGATGATGCTGCGCGCGCGCTCGATGCTGACCTGGGTGCGCGGCCTTGGCGCTTCGTCCATGCCCTCGTACACCGAACCCCAGCCGTCGTCCTCGCCGCGCACGCTGCGCGTCTCGAACCGCCCCGCCACGCGCGATGCGGCGCCGCGCCCGCGCACCGGCGCGGTCGCCTTGCGCGCGTCCTCGTCATGCGGCGTGTCCATGCGGCACACTCTACGCCGGCGCCGTCGCAGCCGGCGCGACGCGGGGAGCACGATGTTCGACTGGTTCAGCCATGCCTGGGACGCGTTCTGGGCGATCCCGCACATCCGCCTGTACCTCACCGCGGGCTGGCTCGCCTACCTGGTCGGCCTGGGCCTGTGGATCGTGCTGCAGAAGCGCGAGCCGGCCGCCACGATCAGCTGGCTGGTCAGCCTGGCCGCGCTGCCGTACCTGGGCTTCCTGGTCTACTACGTGTTCGGCCCGCAGAAGATCACCCGCCACCGCGCGCGCCGGCGGCGGCGCCACGTGGCGTTGCCGGGCGCCGCGGCCGGCGATGGCGGCAGCGAGGCGATGGAACTGCGCACCCTGGCCCACGCCACCACCGGCATCGCCTCCACCACGGCGCAGTCGGTGCGGCTGCTGGTCGATGGCGGCGAGAAATACCCGGCGCTGCTGGACGACATCGCCGCGGCGCAGGACCACGTGCACCTCGAGTACTACATCTACGCGCCGGACCACTCCGGCACCGCCCTGCGCGATGCGCTGGTGGCGCGCGCGCGCGCCGGGGTCAAGGTGCGCGTGCTGCTGGACGCGATGGGCTCGAGCAAGGCGAGCGCGCGCTTCTTCGCCCCGCTCACCGATGCGGGCGGCGAACTGGCGTGGTTCCACCCCACCCGGCCGTGGATGCTGTGGAGGCGTCCGTGGGTGAACCTGCGCAGCCACCGCAAGATCGTGGTGGTGGATGGCCGCGTGGGGTATGTCGGCGGGATCAACATCACCGACGAGCAGGACGAGCGCATCCGCGGCGATGCCTACCGCGACCTGCACCTTCGGCTGGAGGGCGACGCGGTGCGTCCCCTGCAGGTGTTGTTCGTCGAGGACTGGGCGTACGCCACCGGGGAGCGCGACTTCGTGGGTGCGGTGGCGCGCGCGATGCCGCCGGAGCGCCCCGGCCCGATCCTGACCCAGGTGCTGGCCTCGGGCCCGGATTCGTCGTGGGAGGCGATCCATCGCGTCCACGTGGGCGCGATCCATGCCGCGCGCGAGCGCGTGTGGCTGGCCACGCCGTACTTCGTGCCGGGCGAGGCGGCGATGATGGCGCTCACGTCGGCCGCGCTGGGCGGGGTGGACGTGCGCCTGCTGGTGCCGAAGATGAGCGACAGCCGGCTGGTGACCCATTGCGTGCGTTCGTACTTCGACGACCTGCTGGCCGCGGGGGTCAAGGTGTACGAATACGGCCCGCGCATGCTGCACTCCAAGGCGTTGCTGGTGGACGACCACCTGGCCATCGTGGGCAGCGCCAACTTCGACCACCGCAGTTTCCGCCTGAACTTCGAGGTGTCGGTGCTGTTCGACGACGCGGGCGTGGCCGCGGACCTGGAGCGCCAGATCGAGCGCGAGTTCGCGCATGCGCCGCGCGTGCGCGGCGACCGCGACCGCGCGCTGCTGCGCAACCGGCTGCCGGAGGCCTTCGCGCGCCTGCTCTCGCCGCTGCTGTAAGCGCCGCGCGCCCGGCGTACACTGCCGGCGTCCCGGGTCCCGGATCGGAGGGTGCGCATGCACTGGTTGTTCCTGTTGGGCGCCATCGCCGCGCTGGCGGTGGCGATGAAGACCGCTTCGAGCGGGCTGATGCTGCTGTGCCTGCTGGCCGCGCTGGTGCTGCTGGTGCTGTGGGTGGCGGGGCTGTATTCGGCGCGCGTGGCCGGCCGCAGCCGGGATCCGTCCGCGATGATCGATCCGGCGGAACTGCGCCGCCTGCGCGAGCAGGCCGAGGCGCGCAAGGCCGCCGCCAGCGGCGACCGCCCGGTCCCTTGAGCACCGCGCTCAGCGTCAACCTCAACAAGGTCGCCGTGCTGCGCAACGCGCGCGGCGGCCGCGAACCCGACCTGCTGCGCGCGGGCGCGGCCTGCCTGGATGCGGGCGCGCATGGCCTGACCGTGCACCCGCGCCCCGACGCCCGCCACATCCGCGCCGACGACGTGCTGGCCCTGGCCGCCTTGTGCGCCGCGCGCGGCGTCGAGTTCAACATCGAGGGCAATCCGTTCGCCCCGTCCCGTCCCGGCTATCCCGGCCTGCTCGCCTTGTGCGAGGCCGCGCGCCCCGCCCAGGTGACCCTGGTGCCCGACGGCGACGGCCAGCTGACCTCCGACCACGGCTTCGATTTCCGCCGCGACGGCGACGCGTTGCGACCGCTGGTGGCCGCGTTGCGCGGCACGGGCGCGCGGGTCAGCGTGTTCGTCGACGTCGGCGACCCGCACGTGCCGCAGGCCGCGGCCTGCGGCGCCCAGCGCGTCGAGCTGTACACCGGACCCTACGCGGAGGCATTCGCCGGCGGCGACCCCGCGCATGCCCTGGAGGCCGCCGCGCGCACCGCACGCATGGCGCAGGCGGCCGGGTTGGGGGTCAACGCCGGGCACGACCTCAACCAGGCCAACCTGCCCGCCTTCCTCGCCGCGGTGCCGGGGGTGCAGGAGGTGTCGATCGGCCATGCCCTGATCGGCGAGGCGCTGCATGACGGGCTGGCGGCGACGGTCGCCGCCTACCGCCGCATCGTGGACGCGGCGCGCTGATATCGCGGCATAAAAAAACGCCGCCCTCCCGGGCGGCGTTCCATCCACGTCGGCCCCGCCACGGCGGGACCGGTATCGGGTCGATCAGTTCTGCACGAACCCGATCTTGACCATCTGCGCGTTCTTGGCGGCGGCCAGCACCTGGGCCAGCACGCCGTACTCGGCCGACTCGTTGGTGTCGATCTCCAGCGCGGGCTGGTTGGTCGGGTCGCGCTCCACTTCGGTGCTCATCATGGTCTGCAGCGCCGACACCGGGGTCGGGGTGTTGTTCCAGAACACCTGGCCGCTGGCGTCGATCCGCAGGCTGATCGGCTCCGGCGGTTCCTTCTGCTGGTCCGGCGGGATGGACGTGCGCTGCGGCAGGTCCACGTCCACCGGGATCGACTGGATCGGCATCGTCACCATGAAGATGATGAGCAGCACCAGCATCACGTCCACCAGGGGCGTCACGTTGATGTCGGCCATCGCGCCGGACGAGGCATTGTTGCTGAAAGCCATCTCTGTGTCCTCGGTGCCTTAGATGCCCTTCTTGGGCGGCGTGGTGACGAAGCCCACCTTGCGCATGCCCTGGGCCTGCGCGATCTTCACCACCTCGCTGACCATCCGGTACGGCGTGGTGCGATCGCCGCGGATGTTCAGCGGAGGCTGCGGCAAGCGCTGGGCCTCCACCGACAGGCGGCTTTCGATCAGCTGGCGCGTGATCGGCTCGTCGTTCCAGAACAGCTCGCCGTTCTGGGTCACCGCGATGGTGATCGGCGGGATCTTGGCGCTTTCCTCGGGCTTCACGTCCAGCACCGCTTCCGGCAGCTGGACCTTGACCCGATGGTTCATCAGCGGCGTCGTGATCATGAAGATGATGAGCAGCACCAACATCACGTCCACCAGGGGCGTGACGTTGATTTCGGCCATCGGGCCGCCGCTCTCGTTACCACCGGCACTCATACCCATGGTCAGTGACCTCCGTCAGGCGCCGTCGCGATCAGAGCTTGTTCGGCATTTCGCCGACGCGCGAGCCCGTGGCGAAGAAGTCGTGCAGGTCGTGCGCGAAGGTGTCGAACTGGTTGTTGGTGACGCGGTTCAGGCGCACGAAGAAGTTGTACGCAAGGACCGCCGGGATCGCCACGAACAGACCGATCGCGGTCATGATCAGGGCCTCGCCCACCGGGCCGGCCACCGCCGAGATCGAGGCGTCGCCCGATGCACCGATCTTGATCAGCGCGCGGTAGATGCCCCACACGGTACCCAGCAGGCCCACGAACGGCGCGGTCGCACCGACCGTCGCCAGCAGGGTCAGGCCGGTTTCCAGGCGCATGCTCTCGCGGGTCACGGCCTGGCGCAGGGCGCGGTCCACGAACTCCGAGCGGTTCAGCGACTCGGCCAGGCGCGAACCATCGTGGCGCTGGTGGTGCGCGGCGGCCTGGGCGGCATCCAGCGCGATCTTGGAGAACGGCTCGGACTTCGGCTGCTCTTCCATGAAGCGGATCGCGTCCTGCGCGTTCGGGGTTTCCCAGAACGTGGAGGTGACACGGTCGCCGCGGCCACGCAGGCGCGAGTTCTTGAGGGTGTTGATGATGATCCAGTACCAGGACATCACCGACATGACCACCAGGGTGATCAGGACGATCCAGCCGACAGCGTCAAGCTGCTGGAGGAGATGGTCGAAGCCCATCTGCTGAAGCGCGGCGGCGTTGTTGCCTCCGGCGGCGGCAGGAGCGGCGGCAGTCGTTTCTTGCAACATACGCTTACCCTTGGATGTCGTGGATGGAGGTTGGAAAGCGGAACAAAGGGAACGGTGGAACGGTGGAACCGGTGATCGTCACTGCAACTTGAATTCGACCGGCACGCGCACGCGGCTGGCGATCTTCTGCCCGTTGCGCACTTCCGGGTTGAAGCGCCAGCGACGCGCCGCCTGCACCGCGGCGCGGTCCAGGTTGCGGTTGCCGCTGGAGCGCTCCACCGACACGTCGAGCACGCCGCCGTTGGCGTCGATGCTGACGATCAGCACGGTGGTGCCCTGGATGCCGCGGCGGTTTTCTTCCGGCGGGTAGTTCGGCGGGTTCATCGCGCGTGACGAGGCGTCGACGCTGGAACCGATGTCCGGCACCGAACTCGGCGGCGCCGGCGGCGCGGGCGGCGGCGCGGGCGTGTCGACCGGGGACGGGGTATCGAACACCACCGGCGGAGCTTCCGGCGGCGGCGGCACCGGCGACGGGCGCGGCGGTGACAGCGTCTTCGGCGGCTCCAGCGGCTTGGGC
>CBFGMM010000117.1:0-5824 GCA_965649855.1 uncultured Thermomonas sp.
TTGGTTGACCGCACCCCCCGCGCCCCCGGCACCTACGGAAGTCCCGCCCAGAATCGGCGCCAGCGCCTGCGCCAGCAGGAACGGGCCGATCGCATTGATCCGCAGGCTGTCCTCGAGCATGTCCGACTCAACATGCCCGAAGCGCTCGCCGGAGTGCAGCACGCCCGCGTTGTTCACCAGCAGGTCCAGGCGCGGCGCGGCCTCGTCCAGGGCGAGCGGCACTTCGCGTACCAGCTCCGTGCGGGAACGGGCCTCCGCCACGTCGAGCGGCAGCACGTGCAGGCGTCCCGGATGTTCGCCGGCCAGCGCGTTCAGCGCCGTGGCCTTGCCGGGATGGCGGCAGGTGGCGATCACCCGGTCGCCGCGCGCCAGCAACTGCCGGGCGAACTCCAGGCCGATGCCGCGGTTCGCGCCGGTGACCAGGCAGGTGCGTGCCATAGCGGGACTCCCGGGGTGGCTTCCGGCCTAGTGTATCGGCCGGCCGCGCCCGCTAACATCGGGCCTCTTTGCCGTACCGCCTGGAGTGTCCATGAGCCTGTTCCGCCCCGCCGCGCTTGCCCTCGCCCTCGCCACCGCGCTGTCCGCGGGAAGCTTCGCGCTGCCGGCGCACGCCGCCACGCCCTCGGTCGACATCCCGTACGAGACCTTCACCCTGCCCAACGGCCTGCGCGTGGTGGTGCACACCGACCGCAAGGCGCCGATCGTGGCGGTGAACGTCTGGTACCACGTGGGCAGCAAGGACGAACCCAGCGGGCGCAGCGGCTTCGCCCACCTGTTCGAGCACCTGATGTTCAACGGCTCGGAGAACTACCCGGGCGAGTTCTTCACCCCGTTCAAGGCGGTCGGCGTCACCGACCAGAACGGCACCACCAACACCGACCGCACCAACTACTTCCAGAACGTGCCCACCACCGCGCTGGACATGGCGCTGTGGATGGAATCCGACCGCATGGGCCACCTGCTGGGCGCGGTCGACCAGAAGACCCTGGACGAGCAGCGCGGGGTGGTGCAGAACGAGAAGCGGCAGGGCATGAACCAGCCCTACGGCCAGCTGCGCGAGGTGATGACCTACACGCTGTACCCGAAGGGCCACCCGTACCACCACTCGGTGATCGGCTCGATGAACGACCTCAACGCCGCGTCCATGGACGACGTGCAGAGCTGGTTCCGCGCCTGGTACGGCCCCAACAACGCGGTGCTGGTGCTGGCCGGCGACATCGACCTGGCCACTGCGAAGCAGAAGGCAGCGCAGTACTTCGGCCACATCCCGGCATCGCCGACGATGGCCCAGCCCAAGGTCGACGTGGCCGTGCTCAAGCAGGACGGCCGCACCGAGCTGGAGGACAAGGTCCCGCAGGTGATGGTGCGCCGGGTGTGGAACGTGCCGCAGACCGGCACCCGCGACGCGGACATGCTGGACCTGTTCTCCGACGTGCTGGGCGGCAGCGCCAGCTCGCGCCTGGACAAGCGCCTGGTGCACGAGGAGAAGCTGGTCGACAGCGTGGGCACCGGCAACTGGTCCTCGCAGCTGAGCGGCAATTTCTTCGTCAACGCGATGGTGAAGCAGGGCGTGGACCCGGCCCGCGTCGAGGCGATCATCGAGGAGGAACTCGCCCGGCTGGTGAAGGATGGCCCCACCGCGCAGGAACTCGAGCGCGCCAAGACCAGCTACCAGTCCGGCTTCATCCGCGGCATCGAGCGGATCGGCGGGTTCGGCGGCAAGGCCGACGTGCTGGCCGCCTGCACGGTGTATGAGAAGAACCCCGGCTGCTTCCGCGATTCGCTGAAGGCGGTGGCCCAGGCCACGCCGGCGCAGGTGCGCGCGGCGGGCGCCAAGTGGCTGCGCAACCCGAGCCACGTCTTCGTGGTCAAGCCGGGCGTGCGCAAGGACCTGGCCGAGGCGCCGGCCGGCACCCCCGCGCCGTTCGTGCTGCCTGCGGTGGACCCGCGGTTCAAGACCACCCCCAGCGCGGTCGACCGCGCCCGCGGCGTGCCGGCGACCGCCAGCTTCCCGGACCTGAAGTTCCCGGCGCTGCAGCGCGCCACCCTGAAGAACGGCACCACCGTGATCCTGGCCGAGCGCCGCGAGATCCCGGTGGTGCAGATGAGCTACCAGTTCGCGGGCGGCTACTCGGCCGACCCCGCGGGCAAGCCGGGCACCGCCAGTTTCACCATGAGCCTGCTGGACGAAGGCGCGGGCGACCTGACCGCGCTGGCGTTCGCCGACCGCGCCGAGACCCTGGGCGCCAACATCGGTGCCAGCGCCGGGCTGGACAGCAGCAGCGCCTACCTGTCGGCGCTGCGCACCAACCTCGATCCCTCGGTGGCGCTGTTCGCCGACATGCTGCGCCGACCGCGCTTCGAGCAGGCGGAGATCGATCGGGTGAAGAGCCAGTGGATCGCCGGCATCAAGCAGGAAAAGGCGCAGCCGGCCGGCATCGTGCAGCGGGTGCTGCCGGGCCTGGTGTTCGGCGAGACGCATCCCTACGGCAGCCCGCGCACCGGCAGCGGCACCGAGGCGGCGATCGGGGCGCTGACCCGCGCCGACCTGCAGGCCTTCCACGCCGCCAGCGTGCGGCCGCAGGGCGCCACCCTGGTGGTGGTGGGCGATACCACCCTGGCCGAGATCGTGCCGGTGCTCGAGCGCCATTTCGGCGACTGGAGCGCCAGCGGCAACGCCGGCGCGTCGGTCGCATTGCCCCCGGTGGCGCAGCAGCGAAAGCCGCGCGTGTTCCTGATCGACCAGCCGGGCGCGGTGCAGGCCAACATCTTCGCCGCGCAGCTGGCGCCGTCCAGCAAGGATCCGGCGGCGCTGGCCTTCGACATGGCCAACATGGTGATCGGCGGCGACTTCACCGCGCGCCTCAACATGAACCTGCGCGAGGACAAGCACTGGTCGTACGGCGCGCGCAGCAGCGCCGGCAATTCGGTGGGGCCGCGCCTGTGGTCGGCGTCCGCGCCGGTGCAGATCGACAAGACCGCCGAATCGGTGGCCGAGATCCAGCGCGAGATCGCCGAGTTCGCCGGCGGCACGCGCGGCGCGTCCGCGGACGAGGTGGCGCGCATGCAGAAGATCATGACCCTGAGCCTGCCGGGCGCGTTCGAGACCGCCTCCGCGGTGATGGGCACGATCGGCAGCAACGTGCTGTACGGCCGTCCGGACGACTACGTGTTCCAGCGCAAGGCGCAGATCGAGGCGATGACCCCGGCGCAGGTGGACGCAGCGGCGAAGGCCATGGATCCGAATGCGCTGACCTGGGTGATCGTGGGCGACCTGACCAAGACGGAGAAGGAAGTCCGCGCGCTGAACCTGGGCGAGGTCACGGTGCTGGACGCCGACGGCAAGCCGGTGGCCCGCAAGTAGGCAGAACGTTCATCCTGCGGCATCCGATGCGCGCCACACTGGCGCGCATCGTCTTTTGGAGGCTGCCATGCGTATCCAGTGGCTGATCGGTGGTGTCCTGGGCTGCTTGCTGGCGTTGCCCGGCTGCACCTTCGTGCACATGGCGCCCGGCGCCAAGGGCGTGCGGGTGATGGCCGCGGCGCCCACGGGCTGCGAGCGGCGCGGCGAGGTCGAAGTCTCGGTGAAGGACAGCCTGGGACCCTACCAGCGCAGCGAATCGCAGGTCCGCGACGAGCTGGAAACCCTGGCCCGCAACGAAGCGCCGGGCCTGTCCGCGGATGCGATCAGCCCGCTGGGTCCGCCGCGCGACGGCAGCCAGCGCTGGGCCCTGTGGCGCTGCGCGCGCTGAACGCCCGCCGCGAACCGGGACCCCAAACCCGCCGCGGGGGCGCGTAACCCGCTATCCTGTGCGGTTCATGCGCCCGCCTGGCGCACGCGTGAGCTGCCCCACATGCTGTTCCAACACGTCGCCATCGCCGGCCTGGCGCATATCGATGCGCCGCGCCGGCTGACCTCGGACGAGATCAACGCGCGCCTGAAGCCCACGCTGGACCGGCTGGGCATCAAGACCGACGTGCTGGGCGAGATCGCCGGCATCCACGCGCGCCGGCTGTGGGACGGCGACGTGCAGGCCTCCGACGCGGCCACGCTGGCCGGGGTCAAGGCGCTGGCCGACGCGGGCATCGACCCGGACAAGGTCGGCCTGCTGGTCAACACCTCGGTCAGCCGCGACTACCTGGAGCCGTCCACCGCCTCCATCGTCAGCGGCAACCTCGGGCTGCCGGACACCTGCCAGAACTTCGACGTGGCCAATGCCTGCCTGGCCTTCATCAACGGCATGGACATCGCCAGCCGGATGATCGAGCGCGGCGAGATCGACTATGCGCTGATCGTCGACGGCGAGACCGCGAACCTCGCCTACGAGAAGACCATGGAACGGATGATGCGCGACGGCGTCACCGAGGCCGACTTCCGCAACGAACTGGCCACGCTGACCCTGGGCTCCGGCGCCGCCGCCATGGTGCTGGCGCGCGCGGAGCTGGCCCCGGGCGCGCCCCGCTACAAGGGCGGCGTAACCCGCGCGGCCACCGAATGGAACGCGCTGTGCCGCGGCAACCTGGACGGCATGATCACCGACACCCGCATGCTGCTGATCGAGGGCATCAAGCTGGCCTCCAAGACCTTCCAGGTCGCGCGCCAGAAGCTGGGCTGGGTGGTGGAGGAGCTGGACGAGTTCGTGATCCACCAGGTCAGCAAGGTGCACACCGCGGCCTTCACCAAGGCGATGGGCATCGACCCGAAGAAGGTCCTCACCATCTTCAACGAGCATGGCAACATCGGGCCGGCCAGCGTGCCGATCGTGCTGTCCAAGCTGCGCGAGATGGGCCGCCTGAAGAAGGGCGACCGGGTGGCGCTGCTGGGCATCGGCTCCGGGCTGAACTGCTCGATGGCCGAAGTGGTCTGGTGAGCGCGCCGCGTTGATCACGAAGGGCCGGCTTGCCGGCCCTTTTCATTGGACCGTCCGATGCCGAACTTCCCCGACTACCCGTTCCAGCCGCGTCGCTTCGAGGTCCGCCCCGGCATCGCGATGTCCTTCCTGGACGAGGGGCCGCGCGACGGCGAGGTGGTCGTCATGCTGCACGGCAACCCGTCGTGGAGCTACTACTGGCGGCACCTCGTCGCGGGCCTGGCCGACCGCTACCGCTGCATCGTGCCCGACCACGTGGGCATGGGGCTGAGCGACCGGCCGGACGATGCGCCCGCGGCCGTGCCGCGCTACGACTACACGCTGCAGTCCCGGATCGATGACCTCGATGCCCTGCTCGCGCAGCTGGGCATCGATGGGCCAGTGACGCTGGCGGTGCACGACTGGGGCGGGATGATCGGCTTCGGCTGGGCGCTGCGCGATCCGGCGCGGGTGAAGCGCCTGGTGATCACCAACACGTCCAGTTTCCCGCTGCCGCAGGCCAAGCGTTTCCCGCGCCGCCTGGCCATGGGCCGCGACTCGCGCCTGGGCGGCTGGCTGATCCGCCGCTACAACCTGTTCGCGCGTGGCGCGGCGTGGTTCGGCACCACGCGCTCCCTCCCGAAGGATGTGCGGACGGCATACGCCGGCGTGTACGACGGCTGGACGAACGCGATTGCCACCCTGCGCTTCATGCAGGACATCCCGCTGCACGATGGCGACCGCGCGATGCCGCTGGTGCAGGCGGCCGCCACCGCGTTGCCCGGTTACGCCGACCGCCCGGTCTTCATCGGCTGGGGCTTGCGCGACTTCGTGTTCGACCAGCACTTCCTCGCCGGTTTCCGGGACGCGCTGCCCAGCGCGGAGGTGCATGCATTCGAGGATGCGGGGCATTACGTGCTCGAAGACAGGCACGAAGTGCTGGTTCCGGCGATTCGCGAGTTCCTGGATCGAAC
>CBFGMM010000118.1:0-5805 GCA_965649855.1 uncultured Thermomonas sp.
CTTCTTGGCCTGCTCGAACATGTCGCGGACGCGCGAGGCGCCCACGCCGACGAACATCTCCACGAAATCGGAGCCGGAGATGCTGAAGAACGGCACCTTGGCCTCGCCCGCGATCGCCTTGGCCAGCAGGGTCTTGCCCGTGCCCGGGGGCCCGACCATCAGCACGCCGCGCGGGATCTTGCCGCCCAGCTTCTGGAAGCGGGTGGGGTCGCGCAGGAACTCGACCAGCTCGGAGACCTCCTCCTTGGCCTCGTCGCAACCGGCCACGTCGGCGAAGGTGACCTTGGTCTGGTCCTCGTTGAGCAGCTTGGCGCGCGAGCGGCCGAACGACATCGCGCCCTTGCCGCCGCCCTGCTGCATCTGCCGCATCATGAACAGCCAGAAGCCGATGATCAGCAGCACCGGCAGGAAGTTCAGCACCAGCGACCAGAACGAGATGCCCGAATCCGGCGGCGCCTGCTTGATCTCGACCTTGTGCTCGATGAGGTCCGCGATCAGGTCCTTGTCGCGGACCGGCGCGGTGGTGGTGCCGGTGCTGCCGTCCTTGCGCTCGAACTTCACCGTGCGCTCGTTGCTGGCGATGTCCACCTTGCGGATGCGGTCGGCCTGCACCTCGTCCACGAACGCGGAATAGACCACCTCCTGGCTGGCGGCCAGCTTCGGCGAGAAGCTCTGGAACACCACCATCAGCACGACGGCGACGACGGCCCAGAGCAGCAGGTTCTTCCCGAGATCGTTCATGTATGCAGCGCTTCCAGATAGGTCACTTGATGTTCGCCAGCTTGCCCTGCGCCAACGCATAGACTTCCGGCGACCGCTTGCGCGAAGCGGCGGGCTTGCGGATCGCCACCCTGGCGTACCGCCGCCGCAGTTCGCGCACGTATTCGTCGAACCCGATCCCCTGGAACAGCTTGATCAGGAACGTGCCGCCGGTCCGCAACTGGCCATCGGCGAAGTCCATCGCCAGCTCCGCCAGGTGCATCGCGCGCGGCTGGTCCACGGCGTCCATGCCACTCTTATTGGGGGCCATGTCGGACAAGACAAGGTCGACCTGGTCACCGTCCAGCAACGCCAGCAGGCTCGATAGGACCGCATCCTGCCTGAAATCCCCATGAAGGAAGTCGACCCCGGCCAGCGAGGGCATGTCCAGGATGTCGCTGGCCACCACCCGGCCGCGCCGGGCACCCTCCGGCAGGCCGCGCTCCAGCTGGTCCAGTTCCTGCCGCACCCACTGCGACCAGCCACCGGGGGCCGCGCCCAGGTCCACCACCACCATGCCCGGCTTGAGCAGCCGGTCGCGCTCCACCAGCTCCTCGAGCTTGTAGGCCGCGCGCGAGCGCAACCCGTCCGCCTGCGCCTTCTTCACGTAGGGGTCGGAGAAGTGTTCCTTGAGCCAGCGCTGGCTGGACTTGCTGCGGGTGGCCATGGTCCGGGTGCGCCTCCGCCGCCGGAGGGCCGATGAGGGCTGCTGGCCGCATGATACCCTGCCGCCTCCTCCCGCCTCCGCAGCCTGCATGCCCGTCGCCTTGACCAATGCCCAGACCCGCTTCCTGCGCGGACAGGCCCACGATCTCAAGGCGTTGCTGCAAACGGGGGGCAAGGGCATCACCGACGCGCTGGTGGCGGAGATCGACGGCGCGCTGGAACACCATGAGCTCATCAAGGTGAAGGTGGCCGCGGAGGACCGCGCCGCGCGCGATGCCATGATCGCCGACCTGCTGGAGCGCACCGACGCGGTGCTGGTGCAGCGCATCGGCCATACCGCGGTGCTGTACCGGCCCTCCAGGGACAAGCGGCACATCGTGCTGCCGCGCGCCTGAGCGCACCCGGGGCGCCCGCGCCATGCAGCTCAACCTGGAACGCCCGGACTACCGCTATTACCTGCGGGGGGCCGACGGCAGCGCCGCGCTGGTGAACGAACGCCGGTTGGGCAGCAGTTTCGTGATCGCACCGGACGCGCTGGTCGAGGACTGGCCGGTGACCGACGCCCGCTCGATGACGCCGGACGACCTCGCGCCCCTGCTGGCGCTGCGGCCGGAACTGGTGGTGCTGGGCACCGGCGCCGCGCAGGCCTTCCCGCCGGCGTCCGTGCTCGCGACCTGCCTGCAGCAGGGCATCGGCATCGAGGTCATGACCAATGCCGCCGCGGCGCGCACGTATTCGGTGCTGGCGGGCGAAGGCAGGCGGGTGGTGGCGGGGTTCCTGTTGCCCGCCTAGCCGCACGGACGGCTCAGCGCCGGGGCAGGTACTGCTGCGGATCCACCGGCTTGCCGTTGTAGCGGATCTCGAAGTGCAGCATGTCGCGCGCCGCGCCGCTGCGGCCCATCTCGGCGATCTGCTGGCCTGCCTTCACCAGCTGACCCTCGTTGACCAGGCGCGCGCGGTTGTGGCCGTAGGCGGACAGCCACTGGTCGTCGTGCTTGACGATCACCAGCTCGCCGTAGCCGACCAGCCCGGAACCCGAATACACCACCACGCCGTCGCCCGCCGCGCGCACCGGCTGCCCGCCCTTGCCGGCGATGTCGATGCCCTGCCGGGTGGGATCGCCGGCCAGGAAGGTGGCGATGACGCTGCCCTCGGCCGGCCAGCGCCAGGCGATGCTGCTGGCGGCCGGGGCCGCGGGCCTGGGCGCGACGGGCACGGTGGCCGGTCGCGACGGCGTCCGCTCGCGCGCCGGCGCGGTACTGCCGCGCGCCCCGCCGGGATACAACCGCAGCCGCTGGCCAGGGTGGATCGTGTACGGGGGCGGGATGTCGTTCCACAGCGCGAGGTCCAGCGCGGTGATGCCGTTTTCGGTTGCGATCCGGTAGACCGTCTGCCCGCGCTGCACCACCGCCACCGCGCCGTAGCGGGGCTGCGAGACGCGCACCGGGCGCTCCTGGGTGGCACGCGCGGGCGTGGAACGCGCCCCATCCGGGCCGCGCACCACGCGGCTGCGGCCGCAGGCCACCAGGCTCAGCCCGATCACCGCGACCAGCCCCCACCGCCAGAGGCGCTCGCCTTGCATTGCCGCCCTCCGCTGCCCCTCGACCACGGACTCAGCCTAGCCCGATGCGATTGAACAGTTCCTTCACCACCAGGCCGCCGCCACCGATCAGCACGCTGAAGTAGATGATCGTCGCCACGTTGGCCAGGTGCGCCAGCAGCACCGCGCCGCCGTCGCGCTGCAGGAAGCCCACCGCGAACAGCAACAGGGCCAGCGCCGGCAAGGTGTTGCTGAAGGGCACGAAGCCGAACGGCGCCATCAGCAGCAGGGCCGCCAGGATGAAGGCTGCATCGTTCACCAGCTCCACGGCGCGCCCGTGCGCCAGGCCCGGCATGCGGTGCGGGCGGCTGACCGTCTCCAGCCGCTGCACCCAGCCCAGCCCGCGCTGCAGCGCCGGGCGCAGGCGCGCGGCGGGGATGCTCTGCGCGCGCAGGCGGCGCGGAAGCCACAACGGCCTGCCGCTCAGGCGACTGACGCCGACCAGCAGGATCACCGCGCCGAAGGCGGTGCTCACGCCGGGGATCGACACCGGGATCAGGAACACCAGGGTCAGGAAGATCGTCACCAGCAGCAGGCCGTCGTCGCCGAACTGGTCCAGCAGCTCGCCCAGCGGCAGGCTGCCGTCGGGCAGGCGCTCGATCATCCCCACCAGCTGCTCGCGCAACGACGCGTCCGCGTCCTGCGCCACCCCGCCCTGCCCCTGCGTCATGCGTCCACCATTCCCGACAGCAGCGGGACGAACACCACCGGCGCCAGTTCCCGTTGCGTGATGTCTCCCGCCGCGTCCTTGCGCAGGTACAGCAGGGTCTGCGCGCCGCTGCCACCGACCGGGGCCACCAGCGACCCGCCCGGCGCGAGCTGCGCGGTCAGCGTGTCCACCAGCGCGGGCGCGGCGGCGGTGACGATGATCGCGTCGAACGGCGCCTCCTCGGCCCACCCGATCCGGCCGTCGTCGTGCTTGCTGCGCACGTGCAGGCCCAGCGTGCGGAAGCGCTTGCGCGCGGTGCGCAGCAGTTCGCCGATCCGCTCGACGGTGAACACCTGCAGGCCCATCGCGGCCAGGATCGCCGCCTGGTAGCCGGAGCCGGTGCCGATCTCGAGCACCCGCCCGGGCGCGCCGCCCTCCAGCAGCGCCTCGGTCATGCGCGCCACGACCCAGGGCTGGGAAATGGTCTGCCCGTGCCCGATCGGCAGCGCGGTGTCCTCGTAGGCGCGGGTGGCCAGCGCCTCGTCGACGAACTGGTGGCGCGGCACCGTGCGGATCGCGTTGAGCACGCGCTCGTCCTGGATGCCGTTCGCGCGCAGGCGCTCGATCAGCCGGTCGCGCACCCGCTGGCTGGTCATGCCCACGCCCACGTCGGCGGGCTGCAGCCGCAGGCGCGAGATCACGCGTCCGGCCCCAGGGTGCCGGCCAGCCCGTTCACCCAGCCCGCCACCTGCTCCAGCGCCTGGTAACGCGTCAGGTCGCAGTGGATCGGGGTGATGGCGATGCAGCCGCTGCGCACCGCGTTGAAGTCGGTGCCCGGTCCCGCGTCGGCCTCGGGACCGGCCGCGCCGATCCACCACCACTGGCGGCCGCGCGGGTCTTCCTGCGGGATGCACGGCTCGGCCCGGTGCCGATGGCCCAGCCGGCTGGTCTCGAAGCCGCGCAGCGCGTCCCACGGCAGGTCCGGCACGTTGACGTTGAGGATGGTGCTGGCCGGCAACGGGTCGGTGCGCAGCCGGGCGATGATCTCGGCCGCGGCGCGCGCGGCGGTCTCGTAGTGGCGGCCGCGCTGCCCGCCGGTGACCAGCGACATCGCCACGGCTGGAAAGCCCAGGAAGCGCCCTTCCATCGCCGCGGCCACGGTGCCGGAATAGATCACGTCGTCGCCCAGGTTGGCGGTGTTGTTGATGCCGGAAACCACGATGTCCGGCTCCAGCTCCAGCATCCCGGTGATCGCCACGTGCACGCAGTCGGTGGGCGTGCCGTAGACCTTCCAGGTCTGCGCGTCCACCTGCACCACGCGGATCGGCGCATCCAGCGTCAGCGAATTGCTGGCGCCGCTGCGGTCGCGGTCCGGCGCGACCACCAGCACCTCGTGGCCGGCCTCGCGCAGGCCCTTGGCCAGGGCCCGGATGCCGGGGGCGTCGACGCCGTCGTCGTTGCTGACCAGTACCCGCATGTGCCTACGGCGTCGGAGCGTTGTGCATGCGCGCCATGATACCGGAAGGCCGCCGGGTTACCCTGCGCGCATGCGCAAGCCGCCGCCCGCAGACGCCCCCGAGGACGATGCCGAGCTGTTCCGCGCGGCGATCGGGGCCGACCGCGGGAAAGTGCGCGCGCTGCCCGACGCGCCGTTGCCCCCCGCCGCGCCCAGGCCGCGGCCCGCGGCGAAGATGGCCCGGCGCGACGAGGCGGCGGCGCGCGAGGAGTTCCGCCATGCGGTGGTCGCCGAACTGGAGGCCGGCGATGCGCTCAGCCACCGCCGCAACGACGTGCCGCCGCAGCTGCTGAAGAAGCTGGCGCGCGGCGAATACGCGGCGCAGGAGGAACTGGACCTGCACGGCCTGCCGGCGCGCGGCGCCGAAGCCCTGCTGCGCGAATTCCTGCGCGATTGCCGCGCGCACGGCGTGGGCTGCGTGCGGATCGTGCACGGCAAGGGGCTGCACTCGGGCGAGCGGCTGCCGGTGCTCAAGAACCTGGTCGACCGGGTGCTTCGCCAACGCGCGGACGTGCTGGCCTACCACTCGCCGCCAGCGGCGCAGGGCGGCGCGGGCGCGGTGCTGGTGCTGCTCGAGAAGCGCTAGGTCCGTCGACGTCCCCAAGCCCCGGAAGC
>CBFGMM010000119.1:0-5779 GCA_965649855.1 uncultured Thermomonas sp.
GTATCCGGCGCTGGATCCGGTGGACGCACTGGGCAACGAGGACAAGGTCTCCGCGCTGCGCCGGGTCGACGCGCTGGTGCGCGCGTTGGACCCCCGCGTGCAGCAGGTGATGGTCAGCCTGAGCGGCGGGGTGGACACGGTGCTGGTGGCCCGCAGCGACGGGATCCTGGCCGGCGACGTGCGCCCGCTGGTGCGGATGAACGTGCAGGTGATCGTGGAGCAGGACGGCCGCCGCGAGTCGGGCTACGCCGGCTTCGGCGGGCGTTACGGCTACGCGGAACTGCTGGCCGACGGCAAGCCGGAGCGCTTCGCGCGCGAGGCGCTGCGCCAGGCGCTGGTGAACCTGGAGGCGGTGGACGCGCCGGCCGGGGTGATGCCGGTGGTGCTGGGCGCGGGCTGGCCCGGCGTGCTGCTGCACGAGGCGGTGGGCCACGGCCTGGAGGGCGACTTCAACCGCAAGGGCACCAGCACCTACGCCGGGCGCATCGGCCAGCGGGTGGCCTCGCCCGGGGTCACCATCGTCGACGACGGCACCCTGGACGGCCGCCGCGGCTCGCTCAACATCGACGACGAGGGCACGCCAACCCAGTGCACCACGCTGATCGAGGACGGCGTGCTGGTGGGCTACATGCAGGACACGCTCAACGCGCGCCTGATGGGCATGGCGGCCACCGGCAACGGCCGCCGCGAATCCTTTGCGCACGTGGTGATGCCGCGCATGACCAATACCTACATGCGCGCCGGCAACCACGACCCGCAGGAGATGATCCGCTCGGTCAAGAAGGGCCTGTACGCGGTGAACTTCGGCGGCGGGCAGGTGGACATCACCAGCGGCAAGTACGTGTTCTCCGCCACCGAGGCCTACCTGATCGAGGACGGCCGCATCACCGCGCCGGTGAAGGGCGCGACCCTGATCGGCAACGGGCCGGAGACCATGCAGCGGGTGGCGATGATCGGCCACGACATGGCCCTGGACGACGGCGTGGGCGTGTGCGGCAAGGACGGCCAGTCGGTGCCGGTGGGCGTGGGCCAGCCCTCGCTGCTGATCTCCGAGATGACCGTGGGCGGGACCCGGACGGGCTGATCAGGCGTGCGTGCCGTCCCCGCCATCGAACGCGTTGCCACCATCCTCGCCGGCGGCGTCGCCGTCCTGCGCGGTGAGCTCGCGCAGTTCGCGGAACAGCTCGCGATAGGCGCGCGGCGGCTTGTTGCGGCTGCGCTCGTCGTGCGTGTTGCGGACCAGCTGCCGCAGCTTCTGCCGGTCGGCGCCCGGGTGCGCGGCCAGCAGGTCCGTCATGGCCGCGTCGCCGTCCTCGCCCAGCAGCGCGTCGCGCAGCGCCTCCAGCCGGTGCATCGCGGCGGTTTCCTGGCGCGCGGCCTCGCCGTCCTTGTCCAGGGCGTCGCGGATCGCGTCCAGCGCGTCGTCGTCCTGGCGGCGCATCTGCTTGGCCAGGAACGCCATCTGCCGCTTGCGCGCGCCATGCGAGGCGATGCGCTGGGTGTCGCGGATGTGCGGCATCAGTTCGTCCGCGATCGGCAGCCGTTCCAGCTGCGGCGCGGTCATGCCCACCAGCCGTTCGGCCAGTTCCAGCACGTCCAGCGCCGCGCGCCGTTGCGCGCTGCGGCTGGGGCCCAGGAATTCGCCGGTGTCTTCGTCGCGTCCTCGCATGCCAACAGGATAAGTCATTGAACAGCGTCGCTCCCGCACCCCCCGCCATCGCCCAGTCCCCCGCCGACGACAGCGCCGAGCGCCTGCAGCGCCTGTCCGGCGTCGCCGAGGCCCTGCTGGCGCAGGCGCGCGCGGCCGGCGCCAGCCAGGCCGAGGTCACCTGCAACGAGGACATCGGCCTGGCGGTCAACGTGCGGATGGGCGAGGTGGACACCGTGGAGGCCACCCGCGACCGCGGCATCGCGGTGACCGTCTACTTCGGCCAGCGCAAGGGCAGCGCCAGCACCGCCGACCTGCGCGAGGAGAGCCTGGCCGCCACCGTCGCCCAGGCCTGCGCGATCGCCCGCCACACCGAGCACGACCCGGCCGCCGGGCTGGCCGATGCGGAACTGATGGCGCGCGTGCAGCGCGAATTCGACGGCTGGCATCCGGCGCCGTTCGACGCGGATCGCGCGATCGACCTGGCCCTGGCCTGCGAGCAGGCCGGGCGCGATCTGGACCCGCGCATCGCCAATTCCGACGGCGCTTCCGCGAACGCGAACGCCTCGCTCAGCGTGTACGCCAATTCGCACGGCTTCCTGGGCGCGGAGCGCGGCACGTCGTACAGCATCGGCTGCGCGCTGATCGCGGGGCAGGGCGATGCCATGCAGCGCGACAGCTGGTACACCTTGGCGCTGGCGCAGGACGACCTGGAGCCCGCGGCGCAGGTCGGGCGCAAGGCCGCCGAGCGCACCCTGGCGCGGCTTGCGCCCCGTCAGCTGCCGACCGGCGAGGTGCCGGTGCTGTTCGCGGCGGAGATGGCGCGCTCCCTGGTGGGCAGCTACATCGGCGCGGTCAGCGGTGGCGCGCTGTACCGCAAGGCCAGCTTCCTGCTGGACAGCGTGGGCACGCGCGTGTTCCCGGACTGGTTCGGCATCGACGAGTTGCCGTTCCTGCCGCGCGGCCTGCGCTCGGCCGCCTTCGACGCCGAGGGGGTGGCCACCCGCGAATCGCCGCTGGTGCGGGGCGGCATCGTCCAGCGCTACGTGCTGGGCAGCTATTCCGCGCGCAAGCTCGGCCTTGCCAGCACCGCGAACGCCGGCGGCGTGCACAACCTGCAGGTGCACGCCAACGCGGGCGGCCTGGAGGCGCTGGTGCGCGGCATGGGCCGCGGCCTGCTGGTCACCGAGTTGATGGGACAGGGCGTGAACCCGATCACCGGCGACTACTCGCGCGGCGCCGCGGGGTTCTGGGTGGAGGATGGCGCCGTCGCCTACCCGGTGGACGGCATCACCATCGCCGGCAACCTGAAGGCGATGTACGCCGCGATCGAGGCCGTGGGCGACGACGTGGACCCGCGTTCGCACGTGCGCTGCGGTTCGATCCTGGTGGGGCGGATGACGGTCGCCGGGACCGGCTGAGCCGGGCAGCCTTCCGTCGGCCGGTGGCGCCGATGGGCCATTGGTTGGCTTGCAACCCGGCGGCGCTGCCGCAATATCGTGCATGGGCCGGGCAGTCGCCCGGCGGGAGCCGACGATGGAAAGCAGTGCGTTCGACACCGATGTACGGATCGCAACCCCGAGTGCCAGCGACCGCCAGTGGGCGGCCGGCGCGCATGCCGCGGCCCTGCTCGCGGCGCTGTTGACCAGCTGGCTGGCCGGGATCGCCGGCGCGGCGGCGGCCGCGGTGGTGTGGATGCTGGTGCGCGACAAGTCCGCCTTCGCCGCCGAGCATGCGAAGGAAGCCGTCAATTTCAACCTGAGCATGCTGATCTACGCCGCGGCCGCGGTGCTGGTGGGCATCGTGCTGGTGGGGGCCACCGTGCTGACCCTGGGGCTGGGCCTGCTGCTGACCCTGCCGGCGGGCCTGCTGCTGCTGCTGGTGCTGGCGGGCATCGCCGTCACCTGGCTGGTGTGCAGCGTGCTGGCGATGATCAAGGCCTACGACGGGCAGGCCTACCGCTATCCGATCACGATTCGCCTGCTGAAATAAGGCCTGCTGGAGCAGCGGTTCAGCGGTCGCGCTCGACCACCTGGCGGGCGAGCGCGGCCAGGGCCCCGGTGTCCGCGTCCAGTCCGGCCAGCGCCTGCTGCATGACGCCGGCGAGTTGCGCCAGCCGTTGCCGGCTTGCGTCCATGCCCAGCAATGCCGGGAACGTGGCCTTGGCCTGCGCTGCGTCCTTGCCCGCGGTCTTGCCCAGGGTGGCCGCATCGCCCTCGACGTCCAGCAGGTCGTCGCGCACCTGGAAGGCCAGCCCGAGGGCGTCCGCGTAACGGTCGAGGACGTCCCGGCGCGCCGGGTCGGCGCCGGCGGCGATCGCCCCCAGCCGGACCGCGCAACGCAGCAACGCGCCGGTCTTCAGCGCATGCAGGCGTTCGAGCAGGGCCAGGGAGCCCGGCTGCGCCCCGGTCGCGTCGACGTCCAGCGCCTGTCCGCCGCACATGCCGGCCACGCCGGCGGCGCGGGCCAGTTCCGCAAGCATCTGCACGCGGCGTTCCGCGGGCAGCGGCGCGTCGGCCAGCACTTCGAACGCCAGCGCCTGCAGCGCATCGCCGGCCAGGATCGCGGTCGCCTCGTCGAACGCGACGTGCACCGTGGGCTGGCCACGGCGCAGCGCATCGTCGTCCATCGCGGGCAGGTCGTCGTGCACCAGCGAATAGCAATGCACCAGTTCGACCGCGGCCGCGGCGGCGTCCAGCGCTGCTGCGTTGGCGCCGAGCGTGGTGCCGGTGGCATACACCAGCATCGGCCGCACGCGCTTGCCGCCGTTGAGCACGGCGTGGCGCATCGCCGCGTGCAGGCGCTGCGGCGCTGCGGCGGGGTCGGGCAGGCAGCGGTCCAGCGCGGCCTCGTTGCGCGCGCGCCAGGCCGCCAGGGCGGCCTCAGGCATCGTCGGCGGCGTCGAAGGGGCGTGCCGCCTCGGGGTTGGCCGGGTCTTCCAGCAACCGCACCCGCAGCTCCGCCTGCTCCAGCGCCGACTGGCAGCGCCGGTACAGGCCCACGCCCTGTTCGTAGGCGGCCAGCGATTCCTCCAGCGAGAGTTCGCCGGCTTCCATGCGCGCGACCAGGTCTTCCAGCGCCAGCATCGACTGCTCGAAGTCGGCGACGGGGGAAGCAGGCGGCGGCGCGGGCGTCTTGCGGGGCATGCGCGGAGTTTACGCCAGGGGCGACCAGCACAGGCGCGCCCCGCGCGTGCGCAGCCAGGCGGCGAAGTCCGCCGAGGCCAGCGCGTCGCCGACGGCCAGCAGGGCCCCGTCGGGAGCGGACAGCAGCGGCATCCGTGCGCGTCGCCAGGGCGGGACCCCGGCGTCCTGGAGCAGGTGCTTGACTGCATGCGAGTGCGCGCGGCCGGGCAGGCGCAGGCGCTCGCCGCCGAGCCGCCCGTGCACGCGCAGCGGGACGTCGAAGCCATCGCCGTCGATGAGCGCCAGCGTGCCGCCGCCGGGCAGTGCCAGCGGCGCGCGGCCGTCCCAGTGCGCCTCCCACCCGGGCGGCAGCGGTGGTGCCGCCATCCCCGCATGCAGGCGCCCACGCCAGGCGCGCATCCACGCGCCCGCCCAGTCGACCCGGGCCATCGCGTCCGCGCGGGCGCGCAGCAACTCGCCTTCGATCCGGGCCACCCCGCGTGACGGCAGCGGGGGCAAGCCCAGTTCCGCGACCCAGCCCCGCAGCAGGCGCGCCCGCCGCGCGGCCGGCCATTCCAGCAGGCCGGCGATGTCGAGCGCATCGCCGTCGCGGCGCAGCACGGCCAGGGCCTGCGCATCCTGGGCGTCCAGCAGCCCCCCGGCTTCGCCTGCAAGATGGGCGCTGCGCGCAAGCGCCGCATCGGCATGCGGCCAGCGTTCGCGCAGCAGCGGCAGCACGCGCAGGCGCAGGAAGTTGCGGTCTGCGTCGTCCAGCGCGTTGCTCGGGTCCTCGATCCAGTCCAGCCGGTGGACGCGCGCGTAGGCCAGCAGTGCGTCCCGCGGCGCGCCCAGCAGCGGCCGCCAGAGCCAGCCCGCGGCGTACGGGCGCCACGCGCGCATCGCCGCCAGCCCGTCCACCCCGGAACCGCGCAGCGCGCGCAGCAGGAAGGTCTCGCCCTGGTCGTCGCGGTGGTGGGCCAGCGCCAGCACCCCGCCGATCAGCGGG
>CBFGMM010000120.1:0-5689 GCA_965649855.1 uncultured Thermomonas sp.
GCGCTGCGGCCGCCGGGTGCGCCGGAACGGCTGCCGCTGCGCCCGCCGCCGCGCTTGGCGTCCTCGACGGCGCGCGCCTCGCGCACCTCGCGGAAGATCTCGCCGATGCTCTCGCCATCCTCGGGCGTCGCTTCCACGCCTTCGCGCGGCGTGCGCGGCAGCGCCCTGAGCAGTTCGGCGGTGACCGGCTCGGACGGGATCTTCTGCTCGATGTAGGCCTCGATGTCCGGCAGGCCCACCGCGTAGCGCTCGCAGGCGAAGCTGATCGCGTCGCCCTCGGCGCCCAGCCGCGCGGTGCGGCCGATGCGGTGCACGTAGTCCTCGGCGTCGAACGGCAGGTCGTAGTTGTAGACGTGCGACACGCCGTCGATGTGCAGGCCGCGCGCGGCCACGTCGGTGGCCACCAGGATCTCCAGCTGGCCGGCCTGGAACTTCTTCAGCAGCGACTCGCGCTTCTTCTGCGGCACGTCGCCGCTGAGCACGCCGACGCGGTAGCCGGCGCGGTCCAGCGCGCGCGCCACCCGCTCCACGAACGCCTTGGTGTTGACGAACACCATGGTGCGCGC
Source organism: uncultured Thermomonas sp. (assembly GCA_965649855.1). GTDB lineage: Bacteria > Pseudomonadota > Gammaproteobacteria > Xanthomonadales > Xanthomonadaceae > Thermomonas. Next base: position 567 of record CBFGMM010000120.1, read on the forward strand.
GCCCTCGCTGCGCGACAGCAGGCCCAGCAGCAGCGGCAGCTTCTCCTCGTCGGCGGGGTAGTACAGCTTCTGCCGCACCTTGGCCGCGGTGATGAACTCGGTCTCCACCACCAGCTTCTCGGGCTCGTTCATGTGCTCGTAGGCGAGCTCCAGCACGCGGTGGCTGAGGGTGGCCGAGAACAGCAGGGTCTGCCGGGTGGTGCGCTCGGGCATCCGCCGCAGCAGGAAGCGGATGTCCTTGATGAAGCCCAGGTCGAACATGCGGTCGGCCTCGTCCAGCACGCAGACCTCGCAGGCGTGCAGGCTGACCACCTTGTGCTGCTTGACGTAGTCGATCAGCCGGCCCGGGGTGGCGATGATCACGTCCACGCCGCGCTGCAGCAGCTCGCGCTGCTTGTCGTAGTCCACCCCGCCGTACACCAGCGCGAAGCGCAGGCCGAGGATGTCGCCCAGCTTGACCGCGTCCTTGTGGATCTGGATCGCCAGCTCGCGGGTGGGCGCCAGGATCAGCGCGCGCGGGTCCTCCGGCTTGCGGTCGGCCAGCGCCGGGCGCTTGAGCAGGCGGTCGACCACGGCCACGAGGAACGCCAGGGTCTTGCCGGTGCCGGTCTGCGCCTGGCCGGCCACGTCGCGGCCGGCCAGCGCCAGCGGCAGGGTCAGGGCCTGGATCGGCGTGCAGCGGGTGAAGCCCGCGGCCTCCAGGCCCGCCAGCAGCGACGGGTGCAGGTCGAAGGAGGCGAAGGTGATGTCGGTCAGCGGCTTGTCGGACACGGTGGCGGCCTTGGGTTCGGGCGCCCGGCAGCGCGGCCGGGGCGCGGGCATGCCGCGCGGGCATGCTTGCATGAAGGAAGGCAGCCACGCAGACTGCCGGGACGGATTCCGGGGCTCATCGTTCCCGGCACGGCATCGCCTTGAAAGCCGCGATGCATCCCCACAAGTCTATCACCCCGGCGCGACGCAGCCCCGCCCCGCGCCGCCCAGCCCATTTGGAGCGCCCCATGACCGATACCGTCCTGCACGCCACCGACGCCGATTTCGACAGCCAGGTGCTGGCCTCGGACCAGCCCGTCCTGGTCGACTTCTGGGCGCCCTGGTGCGGCCCGTGCAAGATGATCGCGCCGGCGCTGGACCAGCTGGCCGGCGAGTACGCCGGCCGCGCGAAGATCGTGAAGGTCGACGTGGACCAGAACCAGCAGACCGCGCTGAAGTACCACGTGCGCAGCATCCCGATGCTGCTGCTGTTCAAGGGCGGCCAGGTGCAGGCCACCCAGATCGGCGCCGTGGGCAAGGCGCAACTGGGCCAGATGATCGACAAGGCGCTCTGACCCCGGCACGCGCCATCCCGCCCGCCGGGATGGCCGCGGCCCGCTGAACCGCCCCGCCCCGCGCAGTTGCGCCGCATGGCGCGCCAGTGCTAGTTTTCCGTCGAACCCGGCGTTGATGCACCGCGAAATCCCGTCCCCGGGCGCGCCGCACCCCTTCTGATCGATTCCCGACCGATCCCACCCCGACGATCCCGTCCGCCTTCCCGCGGACGCTCGCACCAGCGAGGTTTCCCCTTGTCAGACCCGACCACCGACACCGGCGACGTCGCCGAGAAGCGCGTGCGCAAGCCCCGCGTCGCCAAGCCCGCCGGCGCCGAGTCCGCGCCCGCCGCCGACGCCTCCCCGCCCGATTCGCCTTCGCCGGCCGTGCCCGCGCCGCCGCCGTCCGCCAATCCGGCCACCGCGCCCGAACCCGGCGTGGCCCCTCCGCAAGGCGGCGATGCAGGCCCGCGCGACGGCCAGCAGGACGGCCACCGCGACGATGGCCAGCGCGACGGCGGCCAGCGCTCCAGCCGCCGCGACCGCTTCAAGAACCGCCGCGACCGCCAGCGCGACCGCCCGCGCGACGGCGGCATGCCCGACGACGGCGGCGGCCAGGACACGTTCGTGCCGCGCCCGCACCCGCAGGTGCCGGAGGGCTTCCCCACCTATTCGCTGGGCGACCTCAAGCGCATGCCCGCGCACAAGCTGCTGGAGATCGCCGACCAGCTGCAGATCAGCGAGGGCGTGGCCCGCGCGCGCAAGCAGGACATCATCTTCGGCATCCTCAAGGTGCTCACGCGCCATGGCGAAGGCGTGGCCGCCGACGGCGTGCTGGAGATCCTGCCGGACGGCTTCGGCTTCCTGCGCGCGGCCGAGGCCAGCTACCTGGCCGGCCCGGACGACACCTACATCAGCCCCAGCCAGATCCGCCGTTTCAACCTGCGCACCGGCGACCACATCTCCGGCCGCATCCGCTGGCCCAAGGACGGCGAGCGCTACTTCGCGCTGAACATCGTGGACACCATCAACGGCGAGCCGATCGAGGCGTCCAAGAACAAGACCCTGTTCGAGAACCTGACCCCGCTGTTCCCGCGCAAGCGCTTCAAGCTGGAGCGCGGCGACGGGTCGTCGGAAGACATCACCGGCCGCATCCTCGATTTGATGGCCCCGCAGGGCAAGGGCCAGCGCGCCCTGATCGTCAGCCCGCCCAAGGCCGGCAAGACGATGATGATGCAGCAGATCGCCACCGCGATCACCACCAACCACCCGGACGTGCACCTGATCGTGCTGCTGATCGACGAGCGGCCCGAGGAAGTCACCGAGATGCAGCGCACCGTGCGCGGCGAGGTGATCTCCTCCACCTTCGACGAGCCGGCCGCGCGCCACGTGCAGGTCGCCGAGATGGTGATCGAGCGCGCCAAGCGCCTGGTCGAGCACAAGAAGGACGTGGTGATCCTGCTGGATTCGATCACCCGCCTGGCGCGCGCCTACAACAACGTGCTGCCCAGTTCCGGCAAGGTGCTGACCGGCGGCGTGGACGCCAACGCGCTGCACCGCCCGAAGCGCTTCTTCGGCGCCGCGCGCAACGTGGAGGAAGGCGGCAGCCTGACCATCATCGCCACCGCCCTGGTCGACACCGGCAGCGCGATGGACAAGGTGATCTACGAGGAGTTCAAGGGCACCGGCAACTCGGAAGTCCACCTGGACCGCCGCATCACCGAGAAGCGCGTCTACCCGGCGATCGGCGTGAACCTGTCGGGTACCCGCCGCGAGGACCTGCTGATCGAGCCCGAGCTGCTGCAGAAGATCTGGATCCTGCGCAAGCTGCTGCACCCGATGGACGAGATCGCGGCGATGGAGTTCCTGCTGGACAAGATGAAGAACACCAAGTCCAACGACGAGTTCTTCAGTTCGATGAAGCGCTGACCGCGCGGCATCCGAAACGAAAAAGCCCCGCGATGCGGGGCTTTTTCATGCGCATGGCCGCGCCGGCTATGGCCGTGCGCCGCGTCAGGGGGCGGACGCGCCCAGGGCCTGGTCGCGGTTGAGCAGGCGCAGGCTGGGGCTGCCGCTCAGCATCTCGCCGCTGCTGAGGTCGGACACGCCCACGATCACGTCCTTGGCGGAATTCTCCAGCCACGGGGCCGTATGCCGCGGCCCGCGGTATTCATACCGCCAGGTGCCCGCGAAATCCGCCGCCTGCTTGTTGCCAATGGCGTAGGAAACCGGAACGCGGACGGTGAGGTCGCTCGCGCTCAGCGCCGCCGGGTCGGGGGCCTCGATCCGGAACCGCCAATGACGCGCATTGGCCACGGCCCCGTGCTCCAGGTGCGCGCGTGCACGTTCAAGCCGCGCCGGAGGGCCCTTGACGTTGAGCAGGCTGGATTGCTCCGCGATCACGTCGCCCACGCTGCCGTCGGGGTTGAGACGGAGGTTCAGCAAGACCATGGCTTCCACCCCGTTGTGCAGGAGCACGGGAGGGTATGAAGGCGGCTGCATCTTCTGCGACCGGATGCGGAACCCCTCAGTCGCCGCCCTGAGTTCCAGGTCGGCGGCGATCTCCTCATCGGTATTCGGCCTGAACAGCACGTTGTCGATGCGGATGGAGTAGTCCTTGCCGGTCTGGGTGGCGGCCACCACGACGCGCATCGGCGAGCGCGCGATCACCGGGGCGCCGTTCACCAGCACGGGCTCGAACCGCCAGCCGGGGATCGCGTGGTCCAGCAGTTTCTGTACGCCAGGCGTGGTGTCGGTGCGGATCGTGTAGTCGTGCACCCGGCCCTGCGGGTCGACGCTGATCTCCCCGTCCAGCCGCATGGTGATCACGGACTCGCCCTGCACGGCGCGCGTCGTCCCGCGGGCGTTCGCGTCCGGTACGGCGCCCAGCGCCGGCGCCGCCATCCCCACGCACAGCAGTGCCGCCGCGATTGCCTTCCCGAGTGTGTTCATTGCCTTGGACTCCCCGTCCGCCGTGACGCTGGTGATGCGCAGGCCGTCCGGCCCGCTGTCGATGAACGTGACATGCCGGCGCGCGGGTGTCACTCGGAATTTTCCTACCCCGCCATTCGGCGCGCAGCCCGTCCTGCCAGCCGTCAGCTGTCCCGCAGGAACCGCGCCATCGACACGCCGGGTGGCCCCGCGTTCGGCGGCGCGAGCTCGGCCGCCACGTCCACGTAACCGCGCATCAGCGCGATCTCGCGCGGGGTGCGGTTGAGGGTGTCGCGCTGGTCCGGGTCGGCGCCTTCGCGCAGCAGGCGCTGGGCCACGCGCAGCAGGCCGTGCAGGCCGGCCAGGTGCAGCGGGCCGAAGCCGCGGGTATCGCGCGCGTCCAGGCGCACGCCCTCGTCCAGCAGGCGCTCCAGGCCGGCCAGCACCACGTCCTCGCTGCTGGGCGTGCCGGGCTCGGCGCGCGCGCCGAGCAGCAGCAGCAACGGGGTCATGCCGTCGGCGGCGGGCTGCTGCGGTTCGGCGCCCGCCAGCAGCAGGGTGTCCAGCAGCGCGACCAGGCGCACGCGGTCGCGCGCGGTGAAGCCGTACAGCGCCGCGCAGTGCAGCGGCGTGAGGCGCTGGGCGTCGTGCGCGTCCAGCTCGGCGCCGGCCTGCAGCAGGCGCGACACCAGTTCGGGCAGGCCCAGCGCCGAGGCCAGCATCAGCACGGTCACGTCGCCCGGCAGGCGCTGGTCCAGCCCGGCGCCCGCCTCCAGCAGGCGGTCCACGATGTCCGGCTGGCGCATGCTGACCGCGGCCGACAGCGGGGTGGCGCCGGTGTTGGCGGCCAGGCCGGGATCGGCGCCGCGCGCCAGCAGCAGCTCGACC
>CBFGMM010000121.1:0-5661 GCA_965649855.1 uncultured Thermomonas sp.
CTGCGGGTGGCGCGCGCCCTGCGCCAGTCCCCCGGGGTGGACCTGCCGCCGGACTTCGCGCGCCGGGTGGCCGCGCTTGCGCGGGCGGAGGCGGGCGCGCCGGCTAGCGATGCATCGATGCTGGAGCAGCGCCTGCTGCGCGGGCTGGGGTGGACGCTCGGGCTGTCTTCGGCGGCCACGGTGGCCTGGTTCGGCCGCGCCTGGCCGGCGGCGTTGGCCGAGGTGCTGCCCGGCGGCGCGGACGCCGTGGGCTGGACCGCCGTGGCCGGCGCCTGCCTGCTGGCGAACTGGGGCTGGGGCCAGCTGCGCGGGGTGGCGACACGGGCCGTGCAGCGGGTCGCCTGAGCGCCCTCGCTACACTGCGCGCATGACCGCCGCGCATCGCGACCTGCCCCTCGACGCCCTGTTCCACCCCTTCGCCACCGGCCAGCTGGCGTGGCCGGCGGATGGTCGCGCGCTGTTCCTGCGCGCGCGCGAAGGCGCCGCCCTGCATGCCGTGGGCGCGGGCGGCATCGACTGGACCCAGCCGTTCAAGCCGGAGGCGGACGCCCTGCAACGCGTCGCGGGCGCCGCGTTGGACGAGGATGCGCTGCCCGCGCACGCCTATCCGCTGGTGCTGGTGTTGCCGCCGCGCCAGCGCGAGGAGGCGCGCGCGCTGCTGGCCCGGGCCAGCAACGTGGTGGCCCCCGGCGGCCTGCTGGTGATGGCGGTGGCGAACGACGAGGGCGCGAAGTCGCGGGAGGCCGACCTCAGGCAGCTGGCCGGCGATGTCGCCACCCTCAGCAAGCACCATTGCCGCGTGGCTTGGACGCGTCCCGGCGCCGGCGTGGACTGCGAACTCCTGACGCTGTGGTCGCGCGCGGATGCGCCGCGCACGGTGCGCAGTGACGACGTGCCGGGCGGCCGCTTCCACACCCGCCCCGGCGTGTTCGCCTGGGACCGGGTGGACGCTGCCTCGCGGATGCTGGCGCAGGCGCTGCCGGCCGACCTGCGCGGGCGGGTCGCCGACTTCGGCGCCGGCTGGGGCTACCTGTCCATGGAGGTGCTGGCGCGCTGCCCGCAGGTCGCCTCGATCGACCTGTTCGAAGCGGATGCGCGCGCGCTGGCGCTGGCCGATGCCAACCTGGCGGACGCGCCGGGGAGCGAGCGTGGCGTGCCCGTGCATTGCCACTGGCACGACATGGCGCGCGGCGTCGACCAGCGCTTCGATGCGATCGTCTGCAACCCGCCGTTCCATGCGCTGGGCCGCGGCGACCGTCCGGACATCGGCCGCGCCTTCATCGCCAGCGCGGCCGCGGCGCTGAATCCGGGCGGGCGGCTGTGGCTGGTCGCCAACCGCCACCTGCCCTACGAGCAGGCGCTGGGCGCGGGCTTCGCACGGGTGGACACGGTGGCCCAGCAGGGCGGCTTCAAGATCGTGGCGGCGCGCAAGGCATGAAGCTGGTCCGGCTGATCGCGAACCTGGGCTACGGCAGCCGCCGCGAGGTGCAGTGGATGTTCCGCGAGGGCCGCATCACCGACCCCGCGGGCGAGGTGCTGTACGCCGACGATGCGGTGGGCCACGCCGACGTGCGCATCGACGGCGCGCCGCTGGATCCGCCGCAGGGCCTGCTGCTGATGCTGCACAAGCCCGCCGGCTACACCTGCTCGATGAAGGATCCCGGCCGCATCGTGTTCGACCTGCTGCCGCCGCGCTTCCGCCTGCGCAGTCCGGCGCTCTCCACCGTGGGGCGGCTGGACCGCGACACCTCGGGCCTGCTGCTGCTCACCGACGACGGCCAGCTGCTGCACCGGATCATCTCGCCCAAGTCGAAGCTGCCCAAGGTCTATCTCGCCACGCTGGCAAGCGACCTGCGGGGCGACGAGGCGGCGACGTTCGCAAGCGGCACGCTGGTGCTGGAGGGCGAAACCACGCCCCTGCTGCCCGCCGGGTTCGAAGCGATCGACGCGCGCACCGCGCGCCTGACCCTGCACGAGGGCCGCTACCACCAGGCGCGGCGCATGTTCGCGGCGGTCGGCAACCACGTGGTGGCGCTGCACCGGGAGCGGATCGGTGGGTTGGAGTTGGGCGGGCTCCCGGAAGGGCAGTGGCGCGCGCTGGACGACGCAGAACGCGACGTGCTCTTGCCTCGCGCGAGATAGGTCGGGGCGTGCGGGGCCGCCCCGGCCGGGGTGCGGAAAGCGGGCCATGGATGGCCCGCGGCGGCGCCTCGAACAGGGATGTTCGCAGAAGCCGAGGAGCATCCCGGCCGGGGCGGATCCGCACGCTGCGGGCAGCCCTGCTTCACTGGCGCCCCACGGACCTGCCGGGCAGTGTCAGGCGTCGTCTCGGGCAGGCGAGAGCAGCTTTCCGAAGCCCGCTGCCCCGAGCTTGCGCATCGTCTCCACGTTGCGCTCGATGATCGCATCGGGGTCCGGGTAGGCCGCTACCGCGCGGTCAACGCTGTCCTCGCGCAGCAGGTGCAGGATCGGGTAGGGCGACCGGTTGGTCAGGTTTTCGGCGTCGTCGGGATCGGTTCCGGCGAACTGGTAGTGCGGGTGGAAGCTCGCGACCTGCAGCACGCCGTCCAGCGCCAGCGCCTCGACCAGCGCATCGGCATCGTCCAGGAAATCGTTGTAGTCCAGGAAGTCGGCCAACACCTGCGGATGCACCAGCAACGTGGTGTCGACCGCCTCTGCCGGGGTGTCGCGCAGCAGCGCCATCTCCTCGCCCAGCTGCTCCAGCAGCGCGCGCACGGTGCTGGCGTCGCTGACCACGATGCGGACCTGGTCCTTCGCGTAGACCGCCTTGGCGAACGGGCACAGGTTGAGGCCGATCACCGCGCGTTCCAGCCAGCGGCGCACATCGGCCTCGACCAGCGCGGCGTCGAAGGGATCGGTCATGTGGCGTTCGACGGGCAAGCGGCGGGCGCGCGGGCGTCAGTCACGGAAGTTGTCGAACTGCAGCGGCAGCCCGAAGTCCTGGGCGCGCAGCAGCGCCATGGCCGCCTGCAGGTCGTCGCGCTTCTTGCCGGTCACCCGCAACTTGTCGCCGTTGATCTGGGTGTCGACCTTGAGCTTGGCGTCCTTGATCGCGCCCTGCAGCTTCTTCGCGAGGTCGCGCTCGATGCCCTGCTTGACGGTCACCTTCTGCCGCGCGCCGGCCAGGTTGGTTTCCACGTCGCCGAACTCCAGGCAACGCGCGTCGATCTTCCGCGCCACCAGCCGCGCGCGCAGGATGTCGGTCATCTGCTGCAGCTGGAACTCGCTGGGCGCGGACTGCGAGATCACGTTGTCCTCGCGCGCGAACGTCGCGTCCACGCCCTTGAAGTCGAAGCGCGTGGCCAGTTCGCGGTTGGCCTGGTCCACGGCGTTGGTGAGTTCGTGGGTGTCCACTTCGGAGACGATGTCGAAACTGGGCATGGCGCGGGCCGTGGATGACGGGGCGCGCAGGTTACCGCATGCTGCGACGATGGGAATCCACGCGCAGGACACGGCCGGGGCGCGCCGACGCGGCGCCTGGATGATGCTGGCCGCGGTGGGCCTGTTCTCGCTGATGGATGCCGCGCTGAAGCTGCTCGTCGCGCACTACCCGCCGCTGCAGGTTTCGGCGTTGCGGGGCGCGGCGTCGCTGCCGCTGGTGCTGGCCTGGGCGCTGTGGACCGTGGGCGCGCGGCCGCTGTTGCGGGTGCGCTGGCCGCTGCACCTGCTGCGCGGCGCGCTCGGCGTGCTGATGATGGGCAGCTTCGTGTACGCGCTGCAGCGGATGCCGCTGTCCACCGCGTATTCCATCTTCTTCGTGGCCCCGTTGCTGATCACCGCGCTGTCGGTGCCGATCCTGGGCGAGCGCGTGGGCCCGCGGCGCTGGAGCGCGATCGCGGTGGGGTTGATTGGCGTGCTGGTGGTGCTGCGGCCCACCGGCGAGGGCGTGTTCACCTGGGCGGGGCTGGCGGTGCTGGTCGCGGCGTTCGGTTACGCGGTGTCGGCGATCACCGTGCGCGTGCTGGCGCGCACCGACACCACCCAGGCCATCACGGTGTGGTTGTTGGTACTGATGGCGCTGGGTGCGGGGGTGCTCGCTGCGCCTGCGTGGGTGCCGCTGCGGATGGAGCACGCGGGACTCGTTGCAGGGATCGGGGTGGCGGGCGCCCTCGGGCAGTACGCCATCACCGAGGCCTTCCGCCTGGGCGAGGCCTCGCAGATCGCGCCGCTGGAATACACCGCCCTGGTCTGGGGGGTGGGGCTGGACCTGGCGCTGTGGAGCGTGTTGCCCGACGGGGTGACCTGGCTGGGCGCGGGCATCATCATCGCCAGCGGTCTGTACCTGCTGCGGCGCGAGCGGGTGCACGCCAGCGCCGAGCATCCCTGATGCCGCTGCTGGTGCTGCCATTGCTGTTGCTCGCCGTGGTGCTGGCCTGGCTGCTGCTGCTGCCGGTGGCGTTGCTGCAGCGTTACCGGCGCGGCCGCGCCCGGCAGCGGGCCGTGCCCTGGATCGTGGGGGCCAACGCCTGGCTGCTGGCGCTGTCGGCGGCGGGCCTGGTGGCGGGTGCCTGGCTGGCGCAGCGCTGGATCGACGGCGCCCTGCACTTCGTGCTGGCCGGGCTTGCGGTCGGCGCGGCCAGCGGCGTCCTGGGCATCGCGGTGGCCCGCATCGAAATCACCCCGCAGGGCCGCTTCCACACGCCCAACCCGTGGCTGGTACTGGTACTCACCACGCTGGTGGCGGCGCGGATCGCCCTCGGGCTCTGGCAGGCCTGGGTGCACCTGCAGGCGGGACAGGCGGCCAGCGGGCTGCTGGCAGGGCAGGGCAGCCTGCTGGGCCTCGCGGCGGTGCTGCTGGGCCATTACCTGGCGTATGCCTGGGGCCTGCGCCGCGCCTTGCGCCTTCCCGGCTGAGCGGAGGCCGCTGGACGCGGCCCGCCGCTTGCCCGGCCGCCACGCGGCACGGCCGGTCAGGACGCGTCCGCGGGAGCCACCGGGACGGTCTGCGGGTGAACCACCTCCGCCAGCAGGGAGGGCTTGCCCAGCGCGCAGGCGCTGGCGGGTGCGGCGTCGCCGGCGGCGGGCAGGCTGACGCCGCTGCCGATGCCGATCATCATCAGGCCCAGCGCCAGGGCGCCGCGCCACAGGACGTGCTGCATGGATTTCATGGTGCTGGCCTCGCGTGGGCGGAGGGATTCCGCCTGCCGTGCCAATGAAGATGCGCCCGTGCAGGACGTGGTTGCAGTGCCGGACGCCCGGGTGACGAGGGGCATCCCGACCTCCGGCACGGGTGGCGCGCGACGTGCCGGAAGGAATCATCCGGGTGAAACCCGCGCGTGCGCGTCCGGTTTGTTCCGGCCGCACGGATATGCCAACAATACAAACCCTTGCACGCACCTGGAGTCCCCCATGGCCGAGCTGAAGGAAGCCCGTGTCCCCGACATCGGCGGCCATTCCGACGTGCCCGTCATCGAACTGCTGGTGCAGCCAGGCGACACCGTTGCCAAGGACCAGGGCCTGGTGACGCTGGAGTCGGACAAGGCGACGATGGAAGTGCCCGCGCCCTTTGCAGGCGTGGTCAAGGAGCTGAAGGTCAAGCTGGGGGACAGCCTCTCCGAGGGCGGCCTGGTGGCGCTGATCGAACCCGCCGCCGCCGCCGCGGGTGAATCCGCCGCCCCCGCGCCTGGGAAGGCCGAAGCG
>CBFGMM010000122.1:0-5639 GCA_965649855.1 uncultured Thermomonas sp.
GCCATGTACATGGGCGTGCCCACCATGCCCTGCGTGCGCGAGGACGCCTCCCCCGCCACCGCCCGGGCGATGCCGAAGTCGGTGAGCACCACGCGCCCACCCGTCTCCACCAGCACGTTGGCCGGCTTCAGGTCGCGGTGCACCACGCCCTTCGCGTGCGCGGCGGCCAGCCCCGTGGCGATCTGCCGCGCGATGCCCAGCGCTTCGTCCAGCGGCAGGCGGCCGCGGCGGTCCAGGTGGTGGTCCAGCGAATCGCCGTCCACCAGGTCCATGCTGATCAGCCAGTGGCCGTCGTGCTGGGCGATGTCGTGGATGCGCACCACGTTCGGGCTGGAGACCTGGCGCGCCAGCAGCAGCTCGCGGCGGAAGCGCTCCAGCACGTCCTCGCGGTGGGACAGTTCCGGCCGCAGCAGCTTCAGCGCCACCGGCACGTCCAGCGACAGGTCGTGCGCGCGGTAGACCACGCCCATCCCGCCGATCCCCAGCACGCCGTCGATCCGGTAGCGCCCCCCCAGCACGCTGCCCGGGGCCAGGTCCGCATGCGCGTGGATGCCGGTGCGGGTGGCGTCGTTTGCGTCGTCGGGGGGTACGCCGGTGCTCATGCGGGTGCGCCCGCCGCCAGTCCGTTCCAGTCCAGCGCGCCGGCGCCGGCGTCGCGCAGCAGGTCGGTGGCCCGCCGCGCGGCCACCCACAAGGCGGCGCGTTCGGCGAATGCCTCGAGCAACTCGAGGTCCAGCGCGGTGACCGGCGGACCGCGGCGCACGCGGTCCGCGTACAGGGCGCCGATGGCCTCATCGCCATCCAGCAGCGGCAGGCAGACCAGGGTGCTGAGGCCCGCGGCCACCACCGACTGGCGGCTGGCCAGCCAGGCATCGCTGCCCACGTCGTTGCTGACCACGCTGGCGCGCGTGCGCAACGCCCGCTCCACCGCCCCCACGCTTCCGCGGAACGCGGTGCTGCCCAGCGCCACCGGGTCCAGGTCGACGCAGGCGCGCACCTGCAGCCGCCCCGGCTCTCCCAGCAGCACGAAACCGCGCTCGCACTGCGACAGCTCCAGCACGCCGCGCACGCTGGCATCCAGCAGGGACTCGACGTCGGGGGCGGCCTGCAGGCGCAGGGTATGCGCGGTGGCATTGGCGCGCCGCACCGACCAGCCGGCCTGCAGCGCATCCGCCTGGGCCTGGTCCAGCGCGCCGTACTCGCACATCACGTCGCCGAACCGCAGCCAGCACGTCCGCGGCAACGGCATGCCGCCCTCCGTGATCCGCTCGCCATCCACGAACGTGCCGTTGCGGCTTCCTGCGTCGCGCAACAGGGCACCCGACGCATCGACCACCAGGCTGGCGTGGTGGCGCGAGACCGAGGGATCATCCAGCCGCACATCGCTGGCCGCATGCCGCCCGATGGCGTGCCGGCCCGCCGTCAGCAGGCTGACCCGGGCCGGTTTGTCGGGGGCGTACGCAGTCAGCTTGGCCTGCATCGCCGCATCTTACGGCGAAGCCGGGGCGCGCGCCGCGCGGGCGCTCGATGACCCGGGCTCAGGACCCGAAGTCGCGCAGGTAGGCCAGGCTGAATTTCAGCGTGATCGCGCCAGCGACCAGGTCGCCGGCCTGGTTCTGCACGTCCCGCGTGGCGCGCCATTCGTCGCCGATCGCGCCCGCCGCGGCGCGCGCCCGGGCACGCTGCGCCAGCTGCTCGGCCAGTGCGATGGCGCCATCGTGGTCGCTGCCCGCCACCGCGCCTTCCAGCGAGGTGAGCAGCGCCTCGAACGCCGGGCGCTCGGCGGACGGCAGCGCGGCCACGGCGGCATGCAGCTGGGCGATCTTGTCGAGCACCACCGCGTCCGTGGCCCGCAGGTCGGTCAGCACCAGGAACTGCGAGAAGCCGCTGGTGGTGCCGCGCGCGCGCACGCTGCCCTGCGCGATCTCGTGGGTGATGTCGCGGAAGTTGCCGCCGGGCGGCGCCTTGAACACGCGGAAGGAACTGCCCAGCGCGTACGGCAGGGCGTGGGTGTGCAGTTCGAAGCGCACCACGCCACGCAGGCTGAGGCCGCCGGTGGCGGGGGGCGCGATGGTCACCAGCAGCGGCTGCGCGGCGGGCAGCAGGTTCTGCGTCGGATCCGGCAGGCGGGCCAGGATCGCCGGATCGGTGACGTCCACCAGGCGGGCGCTGAGGCCCAGGCTGGACGCGCTCAGGCCGGTCGCGTCCTCGAACTGCAGGGTCACGTCCGCCGCGGGCGACAGGGGATTGCCGATCACCGCGGTGGCGGTATTGCCCTGCACGGTGACCTGCACCGGCAGGCTCTGCGCCGCGGCCGGCAGCAGGCCGAACGACAGCGACAGCACGAGGGTGGCGAAGAAGATGCGCGCGCCTTTCATGGTTGACGACCTCAGTCCGGTCCCGGTGGCGGCCATCCCAGGCAACCCCGTGGCGATCGATGCGCTGCCCGTCCCGCAGCGGAGGCGTCCACTCTAGCCAGCAGACGCGTGAACGACCTGCGAATCGTGCCGCACTCCCCGCCGCGAATCACTGGGGGTTTTCCCTCAGGCGGGACGGGAAATCCGACCCGCCCCGTCCCTGGCGCACGGCGTGGGGGATTTTCCCCATGCGCGCTGGGGGCACCCCCGGATGGGCGGATCCGTCCCGCGGCGGGACGCTGCAGGCCTGTGCCCGCCCCCCGCGGGCAGCCTCTGGAGCCCCTGCCATGACCCGTCAACGCACCTTCCTGTTGCGCCTCTCCGCCCTCTCGGTGGGCATGCTGGCCAGCGGCATGGCCCTGGCCGCCGCCCAGCTCGATCCGCAGCTGCTGGCGAAGATGGCCGCGGCCTCGGCCACCGACGAGTTGCAGGTGGTGGTGAGCTACACCCAGTCGGGTCCGGTGACCGCGGCCCAGGTCGAGGCGCTGAAGAGCCTCGGGATCGAGCGCGGCGTGACCATGCGGACCCTGCCGATCGCCGGCGCGCTGGCCACGCCCGCCGAGATCCGCGCGCTCGCCCAGCGCGACGACGTGGCGTCGATCTACTGGAACGCGCCGCTGCGCTACTTCAACAAGGAACAGCGCGAGATGTCCGGCGCGGCCCGGGTGGTCGAGAACCAGGCCGACTTCCGCCGCGCGATCCCGTACAGCGGCGCCGGCGTGGCGGTGATGGTCAACGACTCCGGCGTGGACGCCACCCACGAGGACCTCAAGTTCGGCACCCACGTGGTGCAGAACGTGCTGGGCCCGCAGAACATCCTGGCCGAACTGGCCGCGGACGTCGCGCCCGGCTTCGTGCCGATGACCTACCTGGAGAACCAGCCGAACACGGACCTCGGTTCCGGCCACGGCACCCACTGCGCGGGCACCATCGGCGGCACCGGGCAGCGCTCGGGCGGCCTGTACCGCGGCGTGGCCCCCGGCGCCAAGCTCGTCGGGTACGGCTCCGGCGCGGTGCTGTTCATCCTGGACGCCGTGGGCGGCCTGGACTACGCCGCCACCAACCAGTTCAGCTTCAGCGCGCCGATCCGCGTGACCAGCAACTCCTGGGGCAGCAGCGGCAAGTTCGACCCGCTGAACCCGGTCAACATCAGCACCTACCAGCTGTACAAGCGCGGCATCGTCAGCGTGTTCGCCGCCGGCAACGACGGCCCCGGCGAGGACACCCACAACCCGTACGCGCAGGCCCCGTGGGTGATCTCGGTCGGCGCGGGCGAGAAGGACGGCGTGCTCACCGGCTTCTCCTCGCGCGGCAAGCGCGGCGAGACCGGTACCTTCACCATGCCGGACGGCCAGACCTGGACCTACATCAACCAGCCCACCGTGGTCGCGACCGGCGTGGACATCATCTCCACCCGCACCACCGGCGGGTCGCTGCACTACCTGTCCGCCGAGCAGGACGCCGCCGTGCTGGCGCCCGCGCACCTGCCCTTCTACAGCCACATGAGCGGCACCTCGATGGCGACCCCGCACGTGTCGGGCATCGTCGCGCTGATGCTGGAAGCCAACCCCAACCTGACCCCGGACGAGGTCAAGGACATCCTGGAACGCACCGCCACCAACATGACCGGGCGGCTGGCCTGGGAAGCGGGCGCCGGCCACGTCAACGCCTACGCCGCCACCGCCGAAGCCGCGGGCATCCGCGCCGGCTACGGCAGCACGGTCAACAGCCTGCTGGCGTTCCATGCCAACGCCACGCTGCTGCCCGAGACCGACCCCACCACCTACACCATCGACTTCACGCCGGTCGGCACGGTGCAGTCGAAGTCGTTCCAGGTCGCCGACAACGTGAGCTGGGTCAAGGCCAGCGCGGAGACCCTGTCCACGGTGGCGATCGTGCTGACCGATCCCGACGGCAACCGCTACTCCTCGGCGATCGGCCTGCCGGTCCCGGCCGCGGGCAACAATGGTTCCATCACCACCGGCGCGCCCGGCAAGCCCGGCACCTGGACCGTCACCGTGCGCGGCATCGGCTCGGTCTCCGGCACCTCGCTGGATCCCGCCGGCGCCACCAACGGCTACGCCGCGCCCGGCCCGGTCGACGTCAACGTGAGCTACCTGCTCAGCGGCGGCTACACCGGCATGGGCGACGTGGCCAACCACCCGCAGCGGCAGGCGATCGAGTTCGCGGTGTCCAACCGCCTGCTGGACGGCTATTCCGACAAGCAGTTCCGCCCGGATGCCACGCTCAAGCGCAGCGAGCTGGCGCAGTACCTGCTGATGGGCGCGAACGTGCGCCAGGCGCTGCCCTTCAGCGGCCTGTCCAGCTTCAGCGACCTCTCGCCCACCGACCCGCGCACCGCCTACGCCGAGGCCGCCGTCGCCCGCGGCGCGCCGCTGCGCGACCTGACCCACCTGCAGGAAGGCGTCATGGGCAAGGTGGGCACCGCGTTCCGCCCGAACGACGGCGTGACCCGGGTCAGCCTGGCGTACTCGCTGGTCCAGGCGATGGGCCTGCAGGCGCAGGCGCAGGCCTTCAACGGCGAACTGACCGCGTTCTACGACGGCCGCCGGATCCCGGTCGCGGATGCCGCGTCGATCCCGCTGAGCCTGCGCGGCTACGTGCAGCAGGCGCTGGACCTCGGCATCATCAACGCGCGCTTCACCGTCACCCAGGGTCCGTTCGACCTGCAGCCCACGGTCCAGGCCTGGTTCGATCCCGGCAAGACCGTGACCCGCGCCGGCTACGCGGTGTTCGCCGGGCGCTACCTGGAGGCCTACCAGTCGGCCGAGGACTGAGCGCCCGTCCGCGCCCAGTCCGGAAACGGCCCGAGCGATCGGGCCGTTTCTTTTTGTGGCAACCGCGCGACAGGCGTGGGGTACACGCCTATTGAATGTTCCGGTCGCGCACAGGGTGCGCTCCTACAGGGGGATCCATCGCGGCGACGCTCCAGGAGCGCACCTTGTGCGCGACCAAGGACCCATGGGCGCGATGGCGGGTGCTTCCCGGATCGCCCTATGCCCGCACCGCGCGCACCTGCACGTGCACTTCGGCCAGCTGCGCGTCGGGGATGGGGCTGGGCGCGCCGGTCATCAGGCACTGCGCGCCGGTGGTCTTGGGGAAGGCGATCACGTCGCGGATCGACTCGGTGCCCGCCATCAGCGCGGCGATGCGGTCGATGCCGAACGCGATCCCGCCGTGCGGCGGCGCGCCGTACTTCAG
>CBFGMM010000123.1:0-5573 GCA_965649855.1 uncultured Thermomonas sp.
CGCGCAGCCCGGCCCGGCGGTGGCCGCACAGACCGGGCAGCCCGCGCCCGCCGCGCGCAGCACCCTGTCGCAGGCCGGCAAGCCGATGCGCACCCAGCCACCGGGCGCGGCCGCCAGCGGCCAGCCGGAACAACTCAAGGGCGTGCGCCGCAACATGGCGCGGGTCATGGCCGACGCGCACGCGCAGGTGGTGCCCACCACCCTGGTGGACGACGCCGACCTGCACGCGTGGAGCGGCCGCCAGGACATCACCGCGCGCCTGGTCCGCGCGATCGTGGCCGCGTGCAAGGCGGTGCCGGCACTCAATGCCTGGTTCGACGGCAAGAACCTGACCCGCACCCTGCACCCGCACGTGGACATCGGCATCGCGGTGGACACCGACGACGGGCTGTTCGTGCCGGCGCTGCGCAACGCGGACATGCTGGACGCCGGCGGCGTGCGCGCGGCGATCAAGCGCCTGCGCGCGCAGGTCGAGGACCGCTCGATCCCGTCCGGCGAACTCAGCGGCTACACCATCTCGCTGAGCAACTTCGGCATGTTCGCCGGCCGCTACGCGACCCCGGTGGTGGTGCCGCCGTGCGTGGCCATCGTCGGCGCGGGCAAGCTCTCGCACGACGTGGTGGCGGTGATGGGCGGCATCGAGGTGCACCGGCGCATGCCGATCTCGCTGACCTTCGACCACCGCGCCTGCACCGGCGGCGAGGCGGCGCGCTTCCTGGCGGCGCTGCTGGACGACCTGGCGCAGCCCGCCTGACGCAGCGGGACCGCCGGAGCGCGCCATGGGTCATCGCAGCCGCCTGTCGGGCTTCATCATCGACTGCAACACGGACGACCTGGGCGTCGCCGCCGATTTCTGGTCGCGGGCGCTGGGCTGCAGCGTCGCCGACCGCGAGGCCGGGGACGCGAGCGCCGAATACCAGATGCTGGGCGATACGCCCGCAGACCTGCACATCGAGGTGCAGAAGGTGGCGCATCCCTCGCGCGTGCACCTGGACATCGAGGCAGACGACATCGACGCCGAGGCGGACCGCCTCGAGGCGCTCGGGGCCAGGAGGATCGGGTTCGTCAAGCGCTGGTGGGTGATGGAAGCGCCGAGCGGGCAGCGCTTCTGCGTGGTGCGCACCAAGTATCCGGACCGCGGCGTCGCCTGGAACAGCTGGGACTGAGCCCGCCCGGCATGCGCCGGATGCAGGCGCGATCAGTTCGTTGCGTGCGCGGCGTGCGCCGCCCTACGCGCGCAGGACCCGCCGCCGCAGCCAGAACCCGCCGCCCAGCACCGCCAGGAACACGCCGTAGCCGATCGAGGTCGCCAGGATCTGCGGCCACAGCGTGCCGTGGGCGCGATCGGCCCAGCCGAAGCTCCAGTACAGGCTGAGCACGCACGCGGCGAAGGCCAGCAGCAGCGCGGCGGCGTCGAAGCGCGTGCGCGCGGCGCCGCGGGGTTCGCGCGGGTAATGCCAGTACAGCGCCGACAGGATCAGGAACCATGGCGCGAACAGCACCAGCGCCAGCGCCGGGATGCCGGCCAGGTTCACGCGCTGCCGGCCTCGCCGTCCAGCTGCGCGGCGACGAAGGCCGCCAGCGCGGCGTTGACCTCGTCTTCGCCCACGCCCTCGCCCAGCATGAAGTCGCTGGCGCCATCGCCCACCTCGCCCTGCTTGATCGCGGCCACGCGCTGGCCGGCGTCGCGCGGCGAGGCGAAGCCCACGCTCTGCAGCAGCACCCGCTCGCCCTGCACCAGCTTGAAGTAGAACTTGCCGTCCGCGTCGCGGTACTGCTTGAACACCGGCGCCGCCACGCCCGCCGCCTTGCCGGCCGCGGCCCGGGCCTGGGCATTGGAGACGCGGGACAGGTCGCGCAGGCCCACCGCCTCGCGCAGGCGCTGCAGCATCGGGGTCGCGTGCTCCGCGCGCAGCCGCTCGGCGCCATCGCGCAGGATGGCCTCGATCTCGCCGGGCCGGGCCATCAGCGCCTCGTACGTCTCGCGCATCGGCGCGAGCTCGGCATCGATGCGCTCGAACAGTTTCTGCTTGGCATCGCCCCAGGCGATGCCGTCGGCGTAGGCCTGCGCGAAGGCCGCGGTTTCGTCCCTGCTGGCGAACGCCTGGTACAGCTGGAACACCGCCGAGCCTTCGGTGTCCTTGGGTTCGCCCGGCGCACGCGAGTCGGTGCGGATGCCGGCGACCAGCCTCTTCAGCTCGCCCGGCGGCGCGAACAGCGGGATGGTGTTGTCGTAGCTCTTGCTCATCTTGCGACCGTCGAGGCCGGGCAGCGTGGCCACCTGCTCTTCGATGACGGCTTCCGGGAGCGTGAAGAATAGTTCTGAAGCCGGCTCGCCATACAGGTGGTTGAAGCGCTGGCCGAAGTCGCGCGCCATCTCGATGTGCTGGACCTGGTCGCGGCCCACCGGAACCTTGTGCGCATCGAAGATGAGGATGTCCGCGGCCATCAGCACGGGGTACATGAACAGCCCGGCGGACACGCCCGCATCGTCGTCCTCGCCCTCCGCGCGGTTGCGGTCCACCGCCGCCTTGTAGGCATGGGCGCGGTTGAGCAGGCCCTTGCCGGCCACGCAGGTGAGCAGCCAGGTGAGTTCCGGGATCTCGGGGATGTCCGACTGGCGGTAGAACCACACCGTGTCCGGTTCAAGCCCGCAGGCCAGCCAGGCCGCGGCGATCTCCAGGGTGCTGCGCTGCACCCGCGCCGGATCCTGCACCTTGATCAGCGCGTGGTAGTCGGCCAGGAAGTAGAAGCTCTCCACCCCGGGTGCGCGGCTGGCGGCGATCGCCGGACGGATCGCGCCCACGTAGTTGCCCAGGTGCGGAGTGCCGGAGGTGGTGATGCCGGTGAGGACGCGGGTCTTGCTCATTCGGGATCGGCGGGAGGGCGCTGTGGCGGAGTCGCATTCTAGCGACCACGGCCGGCAACCCCGTTGCGGTGCCCGGTGCGTTGGCAGGCAGGCAAACCCACCGCGCCGCGTCCTCCTGGAGAACCGCCATGTCCCGAGCCACCCCGTCCCGCCGCTTCGCGCTTGCCCTGTGCCTGGCCGCCAGCGCGGCAGCCCCGCCCCTGCCGGCACGCGACACCGCCGGCGGTCCACTCGTGCAACTGGACGTAATCGACCGCGACCGTGGCGAGTGGCTGGCCGCGTATCCCCACCGCGGCCAGTCGTGGATCGCCGGCACGCCGGGCCACCGTTACGCGGTGCGCCTGTCCAACACCACCGGCGAGCGGGTGCTGGTGGTGCTCTCGGTCGACGGAGTGAACGCGCTCACCGGCAAGACCGCCGCTCCCTCGCAGGCGGGCTACGTGCTGGGACCGTGGCAGCGCATGGAAGTCGCCGGCTGGCGCAAGTCGATGGACGACGTGGCGCAGTTCGTGTTCACCGACCTGCCGGACAGCTATGCCGCGCGCACCGGCCGGCCGGACAACGTGGGGGTGATCGGGATCGCGGTGTTCCGGGAGCGTCCCGCGCCCCCGCCGGCACCGCCGGCTCCGCCTCCGCCGCCGATCGAGGTCAGCGGCACCCGCGTGGGCGAACAGGCCGCTGCCAGGGCAGGCACGTCGGCGCGCGCGCCGGCCGTGGCCGCCCAGGCGGACCGTGCGCTGGCGGAATCGACGCCGCAGCGCCTGGGCACCGGCCATGGCCAGCGCGAATGGGCGCCCGTGCGCCGCACCCGCTTCGAACGGTTGTCATCGCAGCCGCAGCAGGTCAGCACCTTGCGTTACGACGACATCGGCCGGCTGGCCGCGCTGGGCGTGCTGCCGCGCGCGTACCCGCGGCCGCAGCCGGGACCCCGGGCGTTCCCCGGCGGCTTCGTCCCGGATCCTCCCCGGGGCTGGTGACCGGCAAACGAAAAGGCGGGCCGGGATTGCTCCCGGCCCGCCGCGCTTCCTGGCATGTGACCCATCCCTGGCTCGGTCCTGACGGTCGCCCGCGTCATCCGACGCGGGGGCCTTGCCGCCTCAGCAGCGGCCGTCCTTGCAGTCTTCGGCCTTCTCCTCGACCTTCTCGCCGACCTTCTGCACGTCCTTGGCCGCACCGGCCATGGTGTTGCAGGCGGTCAGGGTGGACGTGGAGAACGCGGCGAGCAGCAGCAGGGCAAACAGACGCTTCATGGGGGGCTCCTTGGTGGATGGGGTGTCCGGGAACCGGCGATGCGGTCCGCCCGTGCATGGAAGCGCACCCACCCGTGAAGCGAACGTGGAAGTGGCGGCGGATCGGGCAAAGCAACATGAACGCCGCACGTTGGCGTTCAGCTGGCGCCTCAGTCCCGCATCAGAGTGGACTTGCCAAACAGGCTCTCCACCAGGTCGACCGCCAGTTCCGCGGTGGCGTTGCGCTTGTCCAGCGCGGGATTCACCTCGACCACGTCGAGCGAACCCAGGCGGCCGGTGTCGGCCACCATCTCCATGATCAGCTGCGCCTCGCGGTAGTTGATGCCGCCGGGCACGCGGGTGCCGGTGCCGGGCGCGATCGCCGGGTCCAGCATGTCGACGTCGAAGCTCACGTGCAGGTGGGTGGCTTCGTCCACCCCGTCCAGCGCCTCTTCCATCGCGCGGCGCATGCCCACCTCGTCGATATAGCGCATGTCGTAGATGTCCAGCCCGTGTTCCTTGACCAGCCGCTTCTCGCCCGGGTCCACCGAGCGGATGCCGATCTGGCGCAGCTGGCCCGCGGTGATCGCGGGGCGGGTGCCGCCCAGCGTGGTCAGGCGTTCCGGGCCCAGCCCGCACAGGCAGGCCACCGGCATGCCGTGGATGTTGCCGGAGGGCGTGATCTCGCGGGTGTTGAAATCCGCGTGCGCGTCCAGCCACAGCACGCGCAGCTTCAGGCCGCGCGCGCGGCAATGCGCCGCCACCGCGGCGATCGAGCCGATTCCCAGGCAATGGTCGCCGCCCAGCAGGATCGGCATCCGGCCCCCCGCCAGTTCGCGCGCGCTGGCGTCGAACACCGCCTGGTTCCAGGCGGCCACTTCCTCGAGGTGCCGGTAGCCGTCCACCGGCGCGCCCACCGGGTTGCGCGGACCCTGCAGGTCGCCCAGGTCGCGCACCTCCACGCCGCGCGCGGCGATGGCCTCCACCAGGCCGGCCACGCGCAGGGCTTCGGGCCCCATGGACGCGCCGCGGTGGGCGGCGCCGATGTCGGTCGGCACGCCGAACACGGACACGGGGGGATGGCGACGTTGCATGGCGGGGTCCTCGGGCGGCGGGCGCCGGAGCGCGCGGGGTGTGGCGACGCGTGCGCGTGGTGCCGCTTGTCCGATTCGAACGGACGACCTACCGCTTACAAGGCGGTTGCTCTACCAGCTGAGCTAAAGCGGCGCTGGCCCGGGATTCTAGCCCGGCGCGACCAGCCCGCGGTCAGCGCAGGGTCGCGCAGTCCACGTCGCGCAGCGCGACCCGTTCCGCCAGCGCGCCGGCATCGGCGCCCGGGCGCAGGCGCGCGTCCAGCCACCACTGGCCGGTGAGCGCGACCATGCCGACGAGCATCTGCGCGTACATCGGGGCGTGCTTGGCGTCGAAGCCCCGCGACTTGAACTGGTTGACGAGCAGGTGCTCCACCTGGGTCG
>CBFGMM010000124.1:0-5416 GCA_965649855.1 uncultured Thermomonas sp.
CCGATGCGCCTGATGCACCTCGCCGCGCGGCCCGCCACGTGGACGCCCGGCGGCTGGGCCGATGCGTGGATGGACGCCGCCGCAGACCTTGCGCCAGCGGCGCGCGGTCTCGACCAGGGCGTGCGTGCCCACCAGCACCGAGCCCACCGGCGCGCCCAGGCCCTTGGACAGGCATACCGACACGCTGTCGAAATGGCGCGCGATCTCCCGCGCCGGCACGCCGCAGGCGGTGGCGGCGTTGTACAGGCGGGCGCCGTCCAGGTGCGTTGCAAGGCCACGCTCGCGCGCCAGTGCGCAGGCGTCGCGCACGTAGGCCAGCGGCAGCGCGCGGCCGTGCCAGGTGTTTTCCAGCGCCAGCAGGCGGGTGCGCGCGTAATGCGGGTCGATCGGCTTGATCGCCGCGGCGATGCGCGCAAGCGGCAGGCTGCCGTCGGCGTCCTGGACGATCGGCTGCGGCTGGATCGAACCCAGCACCGCGGCGCCGCCGCCTTCGTACTTGTAGGTGTGCGCCTCCATGCCGACCAGGTATTCGTCGCCGCGCTGGCAGTGCGCCATCAGCGCCAGCAGGTTGGACTGGGTGCCGGTGGGGACGAACAGCCCGGCCTCGAACCCCAGTTCGTCCGCCAGCCGCTGCTGCAGGGCGTTGACCGTGGGGTCCTCGCCGTACACGTCGTCGCCCACCGGCGCGGCGTGCATGGCGGCGCGCATCGCCGCGGTGGGACGGGTGACGGTGTCGCTGCGCAGGTCGATGGCGGGTTCGTGCATGGCGCTCGCGGCGTCAGGGGAGGGGCGTCGCCGACTTTAACGGATGCGATCGCCCCGCCATCGAGCGGCCGGCCATAAAAACGGCCGGCCATAAAAACGGGCGGCCGAAGCCGCCCGCGCAACCGCACCACACCAAGGCGACGGTCAACTCACTTGGGCATCAGCACGCTGTCGATCACGTGGACCACGCCATTGCTCTGGCGCACGTCCGCGGTGGTGACCTTGGCGGTGCCGCCCTTGGCGTCGGTCAGGGTGATGCCGCCGGCGCCGTCCGGGGTCGCGGTCAGGGTGGCGCCCTGCACGGTGGTCAGCGTGGCGCTGCCGCCGCCGGCTTCGATCTGCTGGGTCAGCGCCGCGGCGTCGACGTTGCCGGCGACCACGTGGTAGGTCAGCAGGCCGGCCAGGTCGGACTTCATCTCCGGCTTGAGCAGGCCGTCCACGGTGCCCGCGGGCAGCTTGGCGAAGGCGTCGTCGGTGGGCGCGAACACGGTGTACGGACCGGCGCCCTGCAGGGTGGCGACCAGGTCGGCGGCCTTCACCGCGGCCACCAGGGTGCTCAGGTTGGGCGCGGCGGAGGCGTTGGTCACGATGTCGCTGCCGGCGTCCATCGCGGCGCCGCCCACGCTGGGGTTGGCCGGGGTCGCGGGCATCGGCTCGGCCGGCATCGGCTCGGCGGAGGCCTCGATGGCCGGGGCCGGATCGGTGGGCGCGGGCGCGTCGCTGGCGCCGCAGGCGGCAAGGGCCAGCGCGCTGGCGATGGCGATGGGCAGGGTCAGGCTGGTCTTCATGGGTGAGCTCCAGGGGCGTGGGAACGGGATGGCACATCCGCGCGGAGGCTGTGCGGCGTGACCATGGGTGGTACGGCGCTGGTGGCCGACCGGATGCACCCGCGCGCTGGATGCGCCCGCACCGGCCTCAATGCGCGGCGTCCCCAGCGCTGCGCTCGCGCAGCAACAGCAGGTTGCGGACCTTGGCCAGCAGTTCGACCGGATCCACCGGCTTGGCCAGGTAGTCCTCGGCGCCGCTTTCCAGGCCGATCACCCGCGAGGCGCGCCCGTCCTTCGCGGAGAGCATGATGATCGGGATCGCGGCGGTGGCCGGGTCGGCCTTGAGCGAGGAGGCCAGCGCGAAGCCGTCCATCTCGGGCATGTAGACGTCGGTGACCAGCAGGTCGGGCGGGTTCGAGCGGATCTCGGCCAGCGCGCCGCGCCCGTCGTCGGCGGTGCGGGTCCGGTAGCCGGCGTCGCTCAGCAGCTGGGCGATCATTCCGGCGAGGGCGGGTTGGTCGTCGACGACCAGGATCTGGTGGCGCATGGATGGCGCTCCGTCGTGGGGATGCGCCGAATGCTCGGGGTGCAGGCGAAATGTGACCGTGAACACGGTTCAGCAGATTCAGGAATCTCGCCGCGCCTGCGCGTTGTCCACGTCGTTCCACCGCGCACCGGGGCGATGCGAGACGTCGCGCGCGTCGGATAGCGGGCCGGGCGACGCCATGCCATGCCCTGCCACGCGGTTGCGGCCGCCGTCCTTGGCCGCGTAGCACAGGCGATCGGCCAGGTCGATCAGCTCGTCCACCGAGCGGCTGTCGTCGTCGAAGTGCACCAGCCCGATGCTGGCGCCCACGCGGTAGCTGCGCCCGTCCCACTGGAATTCGAAGCCTTCCACCGCGTGGCGCATCTTCTCCGCCACGTGCGCGGCGTCCGCCGGCGTGCAGTTTTCGAGCAGCACCGCGAATTCGTCGCCGCCCAGTCGCGCCACGACGTCGCGCTCGCGCAGCTGGGTGCGCAGCAGGGCGGCGAGCTGGTGCAGCAGTTCGTCGCCGGCCACGTGACCTGCGCCGTCATTGACGGCCTTGAACTGGTCCAGGTCCAGGTACAGCAGCGCCGTGCAGTTGCCGAACTTGCGCGCATTGACCAGCGTGCGCTGCAGCTGCGAGAGGAACGCACGGCGGTTGTGCAGGCCGGTCAGGGCGTCATGGTTGGCCTGGTAGGCGAGTTCGCGCGCCAGGCGGATGGATGCGGTGACGTTGCGGAAGGTGACCACCGCGCCCAGGGTGCGGTGGTCGCGCGCGTGCACGGGGGCCACCGCGCCGTCGATATGGATGACGTGGCCATCGCGCCGCACCAGCGACACGGTGGCTTCCGGGTCGCCGGAGAAGCCGTCGGCCAGCACGTCCAGCGCGCGTCCCTGGTGGTCGATGCAGCGCACCGCGTCCTCCAGCGGCTGGCCGAGCACCGCGTCCTCCTTCCAGCCGGTGAGGTGCGCGGCGATCGGGTTGAAGCACGTCACCCGGCCATGGGTGTCCACCACGGCGATGCCGTCCGCGATCGCGCACAACGCGCTGAGGTTGCGATCGTTCTCCTCGTCCAGGACCGCCAGGCGCGCCTTGGCCGCGGCCAGTTCCGCCCGGGCCGCGCGCAGCTGCGAAGCCGCGCGCCTGTCGCGTCCGGCGGCATTGGCACGCACGCCGCGCTGGCGGCCTGGCGGGGTGGTTCGACGGCTCATCCGGCCCAGCGTGCGGCGTGGCCCGCCAAGGCGGGGTGAGCGCCCGCCCTGGCCGGCGAGCCGCTAGCGCAACGCGTCATCCAGCGGCCACAGGTCGCGCGCCTCGCGCGGGCGCACCGCGCGCGCGATCTCCTCGCCGTCGCGCAGCAGCACCAGGGTCGGCCACAGCTTGACGCGGTGGGCGCGCCCGAGCGGCCGGCCGCGCCCGTCCTCGATGCGCAGGTGCGCGATGTCGGGATGGGCGGCGGTCCACTCGTGCACCGCGGCATGGGCGGCGCTGCAGTGCCCGCACCAGTCGGTGCCGAATTCCAGCAACACCAGGCCGCGCATGGCGGCGACCTCATCGGCCGCCGGCGCCTGCACGCGATAGGGCGGCATCCGCTGCATCAACCGCGCGCGGCGTGCGCGGTGCGGTCGCGCAGCGCCAGCAGGTTGCGCACCTTGGCCAGCAGTTCGGCGGGATCCACCGGCTTGGCCAGGTAGTCCTCCGCGCCGCTTTCCAGCCCGATCACGCGGGCGCCGCGGCCGTCCTGCGCGGACACCATGATGATGGGGACGGTGGCGGTGGCCGGGTCCGACTTGAGCATCTGCGCCAGCGCGAACCCGTCCAGCTCCGGCAGGTTCACGTCGAGCAGCAGCAGGTCGGGGGCCCGGGCCTGGACCTGCGCCAGCGCCTCCTCCCCGGTCCCCGCGGTGGCGGTCGTGTAGCCGGCATCGCCCAGCAGTTGCGCGAACATGCGCGCGAGCTCGTGCGCGTCGTCCACGATCAGGATGTGGTGGGGCATGCCGGGGCCTCCATCGGGCGTGCGCGCATGCTCCGCGCGCCGGGGCGATGCCGGCGTGAACTTCCCGGCACCAATCGGCCGCACCGGAACCTGCGCCAGCACCCCATTCACTGCGCCGCAACGGCCGGGCCGGATATTCGCCCCATCGGCCACTCAACCCGCGGACGCGTCGCCATGCTGCGCACCCTGTTCCTCGCGCTCGTCCTGTATGCAGCGTCGCTCGCCGTGCACGCGCAGGAGGCGCCGCTGCCCAACGCCCCGGTGCCCGTGCTCGACCTGAGGCGCTACGCCGGGGACTGGCACGAGATCGCGCACCTGCCGATGTTCTTCCAGCGCAAGTGCGTGGCCAACATCACCGCCACGTATACCTTGCGCGCGGACGGCACGATCGGCGTGCGCAATGCCTGCGGCGACAAGGACGGCCGGCTGGTCGCCTCGGAGGGCGTGGCGCGCCCGGTGGCCGGCCACCCGGGCCGGCTGCAGGTGCGCTTCCTGCCGGGCTGGCTGGCCTGGGCGCCGCTGGCCTGGGCGGACTACTGGGTGATCGAGCTGGACCCGGACTACCGCTGGGCGGTGGTGGGCGGCCCCGATCGCAGGTACCTGTGGGTGCTGTCGCGCACGCCGTCGATGGACCGCGCGCTGTTCGAGGCCATCAAGGCACGCGCCGCGCGCCGCGGCTACCCGGTGGACAACCTGGTGATGGCGGCGCCGCTGGCCGACTGAGGCGCATCAGGCGCTTTCCACGCGGTTGCACCCGTTGCGCTTGGCGGCGTACAGCGCCCCGGGCGGCGCGCTGCAACACGCTGCCCACGTCGGACGCGCTGGCTGGCTTGGCGGGACGGGCATGCGATGGCAGACGGTGCGATGGGCTGATCCTGCGCGTTGGCCCGGAAGGCGCCCGCAGCCACGTGCGCATACCGTGGATGCGGGCGCTGCTGGTTAAGGCCGCGTCGACATTCAGATTCGCGGGTGGGACGGATTCAGACGCACGCCTCCAGGATGCGATCCGCGTGCTGCGCCGGTCCTGTCAGCGGCGCACGCCGCGGTCAGTTGCACGAGGTCCACCGCACCACACGATCCAACGTTTTGATCCCCCGCAGAACGAACGAGGTACTTCCCCATGACCAAGACCAACACGCTCCTCTCGATCGCCATCGCCCTGGGCCTGGGCGCCGCCGCTCCCGCGGCCCTGGCGCAGGCCAAGCTGGGCGCCGCCGTCCGCGCGCAGACCCCGGTGGCGCAGGCCCACGTGGGCCTGCACGGCGATGCACGGGTCGCGACGCCCGCCGTGCCGGCGACGCCCGCCCCGCCGCCGGTCCGTAGCGAGACCGGTGACAGGACGCCTGCCGTCCCGGCCACCC
>CBFGMM010000125.1:0-5399 GCA_965649855.1 uncultured Thermomonas sp.
GCATCGCATCGCGCCCGCCGGCGACCCGCGTCCGGAACGCGCCTGGCATCGGGTGGACGGCGACGAGGCGCCCATCCACCAGGCGCCGCCGCGCCCGCCACGCCCGGCGTGGCTGCTGCCGCAGCCGGTGCCGCTGCGCGATCCGCGGCTGCGCATCGTGTCCGGCCCGGAGCGGCTGGAAAGCGGCTGGTGGGACGGCGCCGACGCGCGGCGCGACTACTACGTGCTGGAAACCGCGCAGGGCCAGCGCGCGTGGGCGTTCGCGCCGCCCGGCGAGCAGGGCGGCTGGATGCTGCACGGCTGGTTCGCATGAGCCTGCCTGCATGAGCTGGGACGATGCGATCGACGGCGTGGACCGCGAGACCCCCGGCGGGCGCATGCCGCGCGCCTGGCAGACCGCCCGGCGCCTGCGCCTGCCCGCCGCCAACGACGATCCCGCGCACGACGACGCCCTGCCCGCCTACGCGGAACTGCACTGCCTGTCGGACTTCTCGTTCCTGCGCGGCGCGGCCAGCGCGGAGGCGCTGTTCGCGCGCGCGCAGGCCTGCGGCTACGAGGCGCTGGCGATCACCGACGAGTGCTCGCTGGCCGGCATCGTGCGCGCGCTGGAGGCCTCCATCGCCACCGGCCTGAAGCTGGTGGTGGGCAGCGAGTTCACCCTGGACTGCGGGCTGAAGCTGGTGCTGCTGGTCGAACACGCGGCCGGCTACACGCGATTGTGCGAACTCATCACCACGGCGCGCCGCACGGTGCAGGGCAAGGGCTACCGGCTGCGGCGCGCGGACATCGAGCGCCTGCTGGCCGGCGTCGCGCCGGACGCGTGCGGGCTGTTCGCGCTGTGGATCCCGGGCCAGGCCATCGCGCCCGCGGAGGCGGAATGGCTGCGCGGCGTGTTCGGCGAGCGCGCGTTCGTGGCCGTGGAACTGCACCGCGAACGCGACGACGCCGCGCGCCTGGATGAACTGCTCGCGCTCGCCGCCGGGCTGGGCCTGACCGCGCTGGCCGCCGGCGACGTGCACATGGCGCACCGCCGCCAGCGCGCGCTGCAGGACACCATGACCGCGATCCGCCACGGCCGGCCGCTGGCCGACTGCGGGGACTTCCTGTTCCGCAACGGCGAGCGCCACCTGCGCAGCCGCCGCGCGCTGGCCAACATCCATGCCACCGCGGATGGCGGGCACGCCCTGCTGCAGGCCGCGGCGGCGCTGGCGCGGCGCTGCCGCTTCGACCTGCGGCGCGACATCGCCTACCGCTACCCGGCGGAACTGGTGCCGGACGGCCACACCCCCACCAGCTGGCTGCGCGCGCGCACGCTGCAGGGCATGCGCGCGCGCTGGCCGGAAGGCGCGCCGGCGCGGATCGTGGCGCAGATCGACGAAGAACTCGCGCTGATCGAGGATCTCGAGTACGAGGCGTTCTTCCTCACCGTGGACGACATCGTCCGCTTCGCCAACTCGCGCGACATCCTCTGCCAGGGCCGCGGGTCATCCGCCAATTCGGCGGTCTGCTACGCGCTGGGGATCACCGTGGTGAACCCGGCGGAGAGCCGGCTGCTGATGGCGCGTTTCCTGTCGAAGGAGCGCAACGAGCCGCCGGACATCGACGTGGACTTCGAGCACGAGCGGCGCGAGGAGGTGCTGCAGTACGTCTACGCCAAGTACGGGCGCGAGCGCGCCGCGCTGGCCGCCACCGTGATCCGCTACCGCGGCAAGAGCGCGGTGCGCGACGTGGGCAAGGCCTTCGGCCTGCCGCCGGACCAGCTGGCGCTGCTGGCCGAGTGCTTCGGCTGGGGCAACGGCGATGCGCCGATGGACCAGCGCCTGCGCGAATCCGGCTTCGACCCCGGCAACCCGCTGATCGCGCGGGTGCTGGCGATCACCGCGCAACTGGAGGGCCATCCGCGCCACCTCTCGCAGCACGTGGGCGGCTTCGTGATCGGCGATGCGCCGCTGTCCACCGTGGTGCCGGTGGAGAACGCATCGATGCCCGGCCGCACCATCATCCAGTGGGACAAGGACGACCTGGAGACCATGAAGCTGCTCAAGGTCGACTGCCTGGCGCTGGGCATGCTGACCTGCATCCGCAAGGCGGTGGCGCTGGTGGAGCGGCATCGCGGATTCGCGCTGGACCTCGCGCGGCTGCCGAACGACGACGCGCCGACCTTCGCCATGATCCAGGCCGCGGACACGGTGGGGGTGTTCCAGATCGAGTCGCGCGCGCAGATGAGCATGCTGCCCCGCCTGAAGCCGACGAAGTACTACGACCTGGTGGTGGAGGTGGCGATCGTGCGGCCCGGCCCGATCCAGGGGGGCATGGTGCATCCCTACCTGCGGCGGCGGCAGGGCAAGGAACCGGTGACCTACCCCTCCGAAGGCATTCGCGCCATCCTCGAACCCACGCTGGGGGTGCCGCTGTTCCAGGAACAGGTGATGGAACTGGTGATCCACGCCGGCTACCAGCCGCACGAGGCCGACAACCTGCGCCGCTCGATGGCCGCATGGCGCAGTGGCGGCGACATGCAGCCGCATCGCGCGCGCATCCGCGAACTGATGCAGGGCAAGGGCTACGCGCCCGAGTTCATCGAGCAGATCTTCGAGCAGATCAAGGGCTTCGGGTCCTACGGCTTCCCGCAGAGCCACGCCGCGTCCTTCGCCAAGCTGGTCTACATCAGCTGCTGGCTGAAGCGGCACGAGCCCGCGGCGTTCGCCTGCGCCCTGCTCAACGCGCAGCCGATGGGTTTCTATTCGCCCAGCCAGATCGTGCAGGACGCGCGGCGCGGGCACGGCGCGCGGGTGGGCGTGGACGTGCGCCCGGTGGACGTGACCCGCAGCGACTGGGACTGCACGCTGGAGGGCGGGCACGCCCGGCGCGGGGTGGACGATGGCGGCCAGCCGGCCATCCGCCTGGGCCTGCGCCAGGTGGCGGGCCTGCCCGAGGCCGCGGGCCTGAGGATCATGGCCGCGCGCGCGCAGCGGCCGTTCGCGGACCTGCGCGACCTGTGCCTGCGCGCCGCGCTGGACGAAAAGGCGCGCACTGCCCTGGCCGAGGCCGGCGCGCTGCAGGCGCTGGCCGGGCACCGCCACGCCGCGCGCTGGGCGGTGGCCGGCATCGAACGCCAGCGCCCGCTGCTACCCGGCAGCCCGGACGAGGACGCGGTGCAGCTGCCCGCACCCACCGCCGGCCAGGACGTGCTGGCCGACTACCGCGCCACCGGCCTGACCCTGCAGGCGCATCCGATGTCCCTGCTGCGCGCGCGCCTGCAGCGCGAACGCGTGCTGGACTCGCGCCAGCTGCGGGACCTGCCGCACGGCCGCGGCGCGCAGGCGGCCGGCCTGGTCACCCAGCGCCAGCGCCCGGCCACCGCCGGCGGCACCATCTTCGTCACCCTGGAAGACGAGCACGGCATGGTCAACGTGGTGGTCTGGCGCGACATCGCCCTGCGCGCGCGCAAGGCCCTGCTGGGCGCGCGCCTGCTGGGCGTGCGCGGGCGCTGGGAACAGGTGGACGGCGTGTGCCACCTGATCGCGCGCGACCTGCGCGACCTCAGCCATCTGCTGGGCGGATTGCCGGCGGCCTCGCGGGATTTCCACTAGCCGCCGCCTCCGGCGATTTGCGCGCCGGCCGGGCGGATGGCACAACGGGCGCACTCCACCGGGAACCTGCCGATGCGCCGCCTTGCCCTCGCCCTGCTGATCGCCGCGTGCGCGACCGCCCATGCGGCCGAGCCGGATGCCGCCACGCCCACAGCGCGCGTGCGCGTCACCTTCGACCGCGACGGCATCACCTCCACCCAGACCTTCGGCCATGCCGACCCGGCGACCAAACGCCCGATCAGCGTGGACGACCCGGTGCGGATCGCCTCCATCAGCAAGCTGGTGCTGGCGATCGGCGTGATGCGGCTGGTCGAACAGGGCACGCTCGACCTCGATGCCGACGTCTCGAAGGCGCTCGGCTGGACCCTGCGCAACCCGGCCTTCCCGCGCGCGACGATCACCCTGCGCCACCTGCTCTCGCACACCGCCAGCCTGACCGATGCCGCCGGCTACTGGCAGGTGCCGCTGGACGGCCACTTCAAGGACGTCACCGACGACCCCAGGGCCTGGGATCCGCAGCACGCGCCCGGCACCTACTGGCGCTACGCCAACGTCGGCTTCCCGCTGGT
Source organism: uncultured Thermomonas sp. (assembly GCA_965649855.1). Taxonomy (GTDB): domain Bacteria; phylum Pseudomonadota; class Gammaproteobacteria; order Xanthomonadales; family Xanthomonadaceae; genus Thermomonas. The sequence goes on from CBFGMM010000125.1 coordinate 4,163, forward strand.
CGGCGCGGTGATGGAGCGCGCCACCGGCGAGCGCCTGGACCTGCTGATGCAGCGGCTGGTGCTGCAGCCGCTGGGCCTTGCGGCCTGCTACGGCTGGCCCAGCTGCGACGCCGCGACCGCCGCGCGCGCCGTGGTCCTGTATCGCGACGGCAAGCCGATCGTGGACGACCACCAAGGCCGCAAGCCCGAATGCGGCATCACCAAGGCCAAGGACGGCAGCTGCGACCTGTCCACCTGGCGCGCCGGCATGGCCAGCAACGTGTTCGGCCCGCAGGGCGGCCTGCGCATCTCCGCGGCGGGCCTGTCGAAGATCGGCCGCCTGCTGCTGGGCGATGGCCAGGTGGACGGCGTGCGCCTGCTGACGCCCGCCTCCGTTCGTACCTTGGTCGGGCCGCACTGGACGCTCAAGGACGGCAACGGCCTGACCATCGAGGAAGACGACCCCATCCGCGCCACCCAGGGCTTCACCTGCGCCTATGGCCTTGCGGTGCACAGCCTGGCCAGCGGCCTGCCCGGTTGTGGCGACGATCCGTTCGGGGACGGCATCCAGCGCGTCGGCCACAGCGGCAATGCCTATGGCCTGCTGGCCGGGTTGTGGGTGGACCGCGCCGCCGGCACCGGCGTGGTGTATTTCGCCACCGGCAACGATGCGCCCGCGCCCGGCGCGCGTTCCGCCTTCAGCCGCGTCGAGGAACAGGGCGCCACCGGCTGGTAGCGCATCACGCGCCCTTCAACTGCCTGAGCCGTCGCCCGCGGCCACGCGCCGCGCTCGCGTGGTGTTCAGGCCGCGCCCACTAGCGTGGCCGGTGCAATCCACGGAGGACACCATGAAGACCGCACACGCATCGCTCAAGCAGCTCGCCCTCGCGGCCGCCATCGGCACCCTGACCGTCGCCGCCCCCACCGCCTTCGCCCACGACCACGGCCCGGGCAAGGGGCACGACAAGCACCAGAAGCAGCATGCCAAGGCGCAGGAAAAGGCGCACAAGGAATACCGCAAGGACGTGCGCAAGGCGCAGAAGGAACAGGCCAAGGCCTACAAGCGCTGGGCCAAGGGCCAGCACATCCCGCGCGACTACCTGGTGCAGGACTACTACGTCCGCGACTACGCCAGCTACAACCTCGCCCCGCCGCCGTCCGGCTACGTGTACGTGCAACCGTACCCGCAGGACAACACCTACTACCTGGTGCAGCTGGCCAGCGGGTTGATCTCGCAGATCTTCGGGCGCTGAAGCAG
>CBFGMM010000126.1:0-5387 GCA_965649855.1 uncultured Thermomonas sp.
CGCGTCCATCGCGCACGGTGCGCCGTGCCGTCGTGCCACCGACACCCGTCCGGCCGCGCGCGCGCGCTGGGTCCGTGCCGCGCTGGCGATCGCGGTGGTGGTCGTGCTGGGCGCGGGCATCGCCAGGTACTGGCCGCTGGCGGGCGCCGCTGCCGGGGAAGAGCCGCCCGGTGTACCCGGCCGGGTGCGCAGCGTGGCCGTGCTGCCGCTGGTCAACGCCAGCCACGATCCGCAGCAGGCGTTCTTCGCCGACGGCCTGTCGGAACACCTGATCGCATCGCTTTCGCGCTCCGACGGTCTCAAGGTGATCGGCCGCGCGTCCGCCTTCCAGTTCCGTGAAAGCCCGCTGTCGACGCGGGTGATCGGCGAGCGCCTGGGCGCCGATTACCTGATGAGCGGGCGCGTGCAGCGCGACGGGGAGGTGGTGCGCATCAGCGCCGCCCTGGTGCGCGCGGCGGACGGCGCCACCCTGTGGGCGGACCACTACGACCGGCCGTACCGCAACCTGTTCGCGCTGCAGGACGAGATCGCCCAGTCGGTGGCGGGGGCGTTGCATGCCGAGTTGCTGCCGACAGGCGGCGCGGCCGGGCAGGGCGACCGCCCGCCACGGGGGAGCATCGAGGCCTATAACGCCTATCTGCTGGGGATGCAGGCGTTCTACGCCGGCGACTACCGGACCGCCGCCGGCCATCAGGCGGAGGCGGTGCGGATCGAGCCCGGCTATGCCGTGGCCTGGGCCCAGCTGTCGATCGCCTGGGCGTTGCAAGGTGCCGCCACCGAGCACCTGGTCGAGCAGCAGGCCAGCTACCGGCACGCACGCGCCGCTGTGGACCAGGCCTTGCGGCTGGCGCCGGACCTGGGCATCGCCCACGGCGCGCTGGGCAACCTGCTGCTGGCGGCCGAGTTCGACTGGGACGGCGCGATCGCCGCCCTGCGCCGCGGCGCAGCGCTGGCGCCCGACGATGGACAGGTGCGCGGCGGCCTGAGCCGCGCGCTGGCCGCCAGTGGCCTGCTCGAGGAAGCCGTGCGCGAACGCCAGCGCTTCCTGCGCATCGAACCGCTGATGGTGGCCAACCACTACCTGCACGCGCAACTGCAGATGGCCGCCGGCGCGCTGGACGAGGCCGAGGCCAGCATCCATTTCCACCGCAGGCTGTCGCCGCGCCCATACCCCAGCCACCAGTCGATGCAGGTGGCCATCCTGCGCGGGGACATGGACACGGCGCAACGGATCGCCGCGCAGCAGCCGGAGCCGTGGCGGCGGATGACGATGGCGCTGACGGCGCAACTCGCCCCGGCGCGCCCCGACGCGCGCGCGGCGCTCGCGGCGGTGATGGCGGACGACACGTGGCGTCGGACCACGCCCTACCTCGTGGCCCAGGCGCATGCACTGCGTGGCGATCCGGGCGCGATGGTCGAATGGCTGGAACTCGCGTGGCGGCGGCGCGACACCAACCTGCACCAGACCCTGTACGACCCGCTGCTGCTGGAGCATCGCGAGGACCCGCGCTTCATCGCGTTCTGCCGGCGGATCGGGCTGCCGGATCCGCGCCGCAGCACCGCGCTTGGCCTTGGCCAGATCCGCCAGCGGCTGGCGCGTCCCGCCGGCTGAGTCAGCCGCGCATGCCCACGCCGCGGTTGAGCAGCCACAGGCCCAGGCCGCCCAGCGCCAGCACGAAGCCCAGCATCAGCGCGTAGGCGGTCCACATCGACACGTCGCTCACCCCGAGCAGGCCGTAGCGGAAGGCGTTGACCATGTAGAAGACCGGGTTGAGGTGGGTGGCCGCCTCGGCCCAGTCGGGCAGCAGCTTGACCGAATAGAACACGCCGCCCAGGTAGGTCAGCGGGGTCAGGATGAAGGTGGGCACGATGGCGATGTCGTCGAACTTCTTCGCGTAGACCGCGTTGACGAAACCGGCCAGCGAGAAGATGACCGCGCCCAGCAGCACCGAGCTCGCCATCACCAGCGGGTGCGGCACCCGCACCGTGGTGAACAGCATCGCGATGCACAGCACGATCGCGCCCACGATCACCCCGCGCAGCACCGCGCCGGCCACGTAGCCGGTCAGGATCACCCAGCTGGGCATCGGGCTGACCAGCAGTTCCTCGATGTGGCGGCCGAACTTGGCGCCGAAGAAGGAGCTGCTGATGTTGCCGTAGCTGTTCTGGATCACGCTCATCATCACCAGGCCGGGGACGATGAAGTCCATGTAGCGGATGCCGTCCATCTCGCCCACGCGCGAGCCGATCAGCCCGCCGAAGATCAGGAAGTACAGCGTCATGGTGATCGCCGGCGGCATCAGGGTCTGGCCCCAGATGCGCAGGATGCGGGTGACCTCGCGCCGCACGATCGTGCCCAGCGCCACCAGGTGCGGATGGCCGGCGATCATGCCGCGCCCTCCCGCGCCGTCATCCGCACGAACAGCTCCTCCAGCCGGTTGGACTTGGTGCGCATCGAGCGCACCCGGATCCCGGCGGCGTCGAACGCGCCGAACACCCGGTTGAGGTCCATCGCGCGGGGCATGTCCAGCTCCAGGGTGTGGTCGTCGCTGGCCACCAGGGTCGCGCCCTCGATCGCCGGCAGCACGGCGGGGATGCCGCCGTCGATGTCGAACAGGAAGCCCTCGACGTCCAGCTTGGCCAGCAGCGACTTCATCGGCCCCTGCTCCACGATGGCGCCGCGGTCGATGATCGCCAGGTTGCGGCACAGGCTCTCCGCTTCCTCCAGGTAGTGCGTGGTCAGGATGATCGTGGTGCCGGCTGCGTTGATCTCCTTCAGCGTCTTCCACATGCCGCGGCGGATCTCGATGTCCACCCCGGCGGTGGGCTCGTCCAGGATCAGCAGGCGCGGCGCGGTCATCATCGCCCGGGCGATCATCAGCCGGCGCTTCATGCCGCCGGACAGGGTGCGGCTCATCGTGTCCGCCTTGTCCCACAGCAGCGCGTCCTTGAGCACCTGCTCGGCGCGCGCCAGCGCCTGCCGCCGCGGGATGCCGTAGAAGCCCGCGTAGTTCACGCAGATGTCCAGCGGCTTCTCGAACATGTTGAAGTTCAGTTCCTGCGGCACCAGCCCGATCTGGCGCATGGCGGCGTCGCGGTCGGCATCGATGTCGATGCCGAACACCTGCACGCTGCCGGCGCTCTTGTTCACCAGCGAGCTGACGATGCCGATCAGGGTGGACTTGCCGGCGCCGTTCGGGCCCAGCAGCGCGTAGAAGTCGCCGGGCACGACGTCCAGGCTGACGCCCTTGAGCGCCTGCACGCCGTTGTCGTAGGTCTTGCGCAGGTCGCTGACGCGCAGCGCCGGCGCGGTCGGCGCGCCGTCCGGGGACAGGTTCATCGGGGCTCCGCAACCGCGCGTGGCGCGGCAAGGCAGGAAAACGTTGCGGTTAGTATAGGCGGCCACGGGCGGGCACTGGCGCCACGCCGTGTTGCAGCGGAGCGGCAGGCCCACGTGGCGATCGTGCATTTCCCCATGCGGCTGACCGGCCGGCGCATGCTGGCGCCGTCGGTGGCGCACCTGTCCTTCGTGCGCGACGACGGCATGCCGCTGGACTACATCCCCGGCCAGTTCATCCAGGTCCACTTCGCCTACGCCGACGGCACCCCGGCGCGCCGCAGCTATTCGCTGGCGACCCAGCACGACCATGCGCTCGGCCCGGGCGAGGCGGTGGAGATCGCGGTCAGCTACGTGCCCGGCGGGGCCGCCACCGCGCTGTTCGAAGGCCTGCCCGAGGGCGGCGCGGTCACCGCCAGCGGCCCGTACGGGCGCTTCTGCCTGATGCCGTCCGACGCCAACCCCCGCTACCTGCTGATCGGTACCGGCACCGGGATCACGCCGTACCGGGCGATGCTGCCGCTGCTCGCCGAGCTGATCGCCAGCCGCGGCATCGAGGTGGTGATGCTGCAGGGCGCGCGCAACCCGGATGAACTGCTGTACGGCGACGAGTTCCGCGCCTTCGCCGATGCGCATCCGCGCTTCCGCTTCGTGCCCTGCTTCTCCCGCGAGCTGCCGGAGCCCGGCTCGCCCCATGCGCATGCGGACGTGCGCCGCGGCTACGTGCAGAACGCGCTGGCCGAGTTCCACCCGGCGGCGGAGCGCGACATCGCCTACCTGTGCGGCAACCCGAACATGGTGGACGCCTGCTTCGAGGCGCTGAAGGCCGCCGGGCTGCCCATCCCGCAGATCCGCCGCGAGAAGTACGTCAGCAACAAATGATGCGGTTTATGTAAAGGACGCTTGACAAGCGCCTGGGCCCGCCGGTATCGTTTCTGTCAAGCGTGCTTGACACGCGGGAGCACGGAATGACGGCGGAAACAGAACCGAAAGCGCCACTCGCCATCGGCGGGCTGGCCAACACGCGGCGCGGCGGCCCGGCCATGACCTTGCGCCGCTTCATGTGGATCTTCGTCACCATCAGCCTGGGGGCGCTGGCGCTGGCCGCTGCCGGGCGCTGGTTGCTGGACTGGCCGCAACGGGTGGTGGGCATGTGGACCGGGATCGGCGCCGGCTACCTGTTCGGGGGCCTGCTGCTCCTGCTGCTGCCGCGCTGGTGGCGCACCCATTGCGACGAGATGTACGCGCTGCCGGCCTCGCGCCGCTACCAGCGCGCGATGTGGCCGATCATGATCGGCTACGCGCTGACCCTGTTCCTGTCGACCTGGCTGATCAAGCGCGGGATCGAACCGGTGCCGCTGCGGGCCGCGGTGGCGTTGCTGCCGGTGCTGGCGATCGCGCTGTTCATGCGCGCCGCCCTGCGCTACCTGCGCGAGATCGACGAGCTGCAGCGCCGGATCGAAACCGAGTCGATCGGCATCGCCAGCCTGCTGGTGGCGCTGGTGTATTTCGGCGGCGGCCTGCTGGAACAGGCCAGGGTGGTGGAGGTGGACGCCGGGATGGCGATGATCTGGGTGTTCCCGCTGCTGTGCCTGGTGTACGGCGTGGCCAAGATGGCCCTGACCAAGCGCTACCTGTGAACAACCGCCTGCGCGAACTCCGCGACGTCCGGGGCTGGTCGCAGGGCGAGCTGGCCGAGCGGCTGGACGTGTCGCGGCAGACCGTCAATGCGCTGGAAACCGGCAAGTACGACCCCTCGCTGCCGCTGGCCTTCCGGATCGCGCGGCTGTTCGCGCTGCGCATCGAGGACGTGTTCATGCCCGATGGCACATGAGCCACCGCCGGTGCGCATGCACCGTGTCCCGACCTGCCTGTCCATGACCCACGAAGGATCGCTTCGATGATCTCCCGCAAGCATCGCACCCTGCTCGCCCTGGCCGTGGTCGCCGCGCTGGTCGGCTACCGCGTGTTGCGCCCCGCCGCCGGCGCGGGAGAAACCCCGGCGGCGGCCAGCGCCGCGGCAGGCGCGCCGCCCGCCGCGATGCGGCTC
>CBFGMM010000127.1:0-5345 GCA_965649855.1 uncultured Thermomonas sp.
CCGTCGATGTAGTCCTTCATCGCGCGCACCTCGGCCTCGGTCAGCGCGGTGAAGCGGTGGCGCGCGACGCGGCTCATGAAGCCGGTGGCGGACTCGCCGCCCGCGGCGGTCTTGCCTTCGTGCATCAGGCGCAGCAACTGCGCGTGCGTGTAGCCCTTCAGGACCCGCAGCGATGGCACCGCGTCCTTCGCGCTGCCGGCCAGGTCCACCCCGTGGCACTCGCCGCAGGCGACCTGCAGCAGGCGCCTGCCGGGAGCGCCGGCCAGGCGGTCCGCCAGCACACCGGGCGATTCGGGTGGGTCGGCGCGCAGCGCCTCGATGTCGTACTGCCCGCTGAGGATGCCCACGCGCGCAAGCGGCCCGATCCGCGATTCGGGCAGGCTGTCGGCAACCACCGGAGCCGCACCGACATAGGCCCACAGGTCGGCCAGTTCCTGGTCGGTCAGTCGCTGGTGCGCCTTGTTCGGCATGACCAGCGCGATCCGGCCATCGGCCTTGGTGCCCGCGCGCATCAGGCGCAGGAAGGCGGCTTCGTCGTAGCGATCGCGCACCCGGGTGAGGTTGGGCGCGACCAGGCGGGCGACGTGCGGCACGTCCATGAACACGTTGCCGCCCAGGGTTTCCGCATGGCACCCGCTGCAGCCCAGCACCTGGCCCAGCCGCTTGCCGCGCACCGCGTCGCCCTGCGGCAACGTGGCCAGCGGCGGGGGCAGGGACGCGCCCTGCAGCAGGCGCTCGGTATGCGCGTGCAGCGCCAGCCAGGCCAGCAACAGCAGGACGACGACGGTGGCGGCGAACCACCCGGCGATGCGGAGCCAACGGCGGTGCTGCGGCATGTCACGGGTGTCCACGCGGGGTTGTTCCGGGGGAATACGGCGTGGGCGCGCGGTACCGGCCATGCCAGGCCGGGCGTGAACGCCCGGGTCCGGGCATCGGCAATAATCCCCGGCCCCTGCGAGTCCCGCCCATGCCGCTACGCGCCAATCTGCGATTCCTCGATGCGCCCGGCGAGGTCGCCGCGCTGCTGCGCGACCACGACTGGACCGGCTCGCCGCTGGGTCCGCCGTCGGGCTGGCCGCAGTCGCTGCGCAGCGTGGTCAGCCTGATGCTGCGTTCGAAGTTCCCGATGTTCGTTGCCTGGGGGCCGTCGTTGGGGTTCCTGTACAACGATTCCTACGCGCAGATCCTCGGCGCCAAGCATCCGGACGCCATCGGCCGCCCGTTCCGCGAGATCTGGGCGGAGATCTGGGCGGACATCAGCGGCCTGGTGGAGCGCGCCATGGCCGGCGAGGCCACGTACATGGAGGACCTGCCGCTCACGATCCTGCGCAACGGGTTCGAGGAAGCCGCCTGGTTCACCTTTTCCTATTCGCCGGTGGTGGACGAACAGGGCGACGTGGCCGGCATGGTCTGCACCTGCAGCGAGACCACGTCCAACGTGCTGGCCGAGCGCCTGCGCACGGCCGAGAACCAGCGCCTCAATGCGCTGTTCGCCCAGGCGCCGGGCCTGGCCGCGGTGACCCGCGGACGCGACCACGTCTACGAACTGGCCAACCCGGCCTACTTCGCGTTCGTGGGGCGGCGGGAGATCCTGGGCCTGAGCGTGCGCGAGGCGCTGCCGGAACTGGACCAGCGGTTCATCGACCAGCTGACCCGGGTCTACGACACGGGCGAGCCGTACATCGGGCGCCGCATCCCGGTGGGCCTGCAGCGCGGCGCGCAGCTGGAGGATCGCTTCGTCGATTTCGTGTTCCAGCCCATCGTCGACGAGGCGGGACGGGTGGACGGGATCTTCATCCAGGGCACCGACATCACCGACCAGGTGCGCGCGGAGGACGAGCTGCGCGCCAGCGAGGTGCGCTTCCGGATCATGACCGACGCGATGCCGCAGATGGTCTGGTCGACCCGGCCCGATGGCCACCACGACTACTTCAACCGCCAGTGGTACGACTACACCGGCCTGCCGGAAGGCACCACCGACGGCGAGAAGTGGGCGGACGTGTTCCATCCGGAGGACCAGCCGGAGGCGTGGGCGCGCTGGCGCCACAGCCTGGCCACCGGCGACGACTACGAGGTGCACTACCGGCTGCGCCACCGCAGCGGCGAATACCGCTGGGTGCTGGGGCGGGCGTTGCCGGTGCGCGACGAGCGCGGCGCCATCCGGCGCTGGCTGGGCACCTGCACCGACATCCACGCGCAGTACATGGCGCAGGAGGCGCTGCAGCGCAGCGAGCGTGCGCTGCGCGACGCCGGGCGCCGCAAGGACGAGTTCCTGGCGATGCTGGCGCATGAGTTGCGCAACCCGCTGGCGCCGATCAGCACCGCCGCCCAGCTGTTGATGCTGGACGCCGACGCGGGCCGGGTGCGTTCCGCCAGCGAGGTGATCACCCGCCAGGTGCGGCACATGACCTCGCTGGTGGACGACCTGCTGGACGTGTCGCGGGTGACCCGGGGGCTGGTCCAGCTGGAGTTGGACGACGTCGACCTGAAGGAAACGCTGGTGGGTGCGGTGGAACAGGTGCGGCCGCTGATCGACGCGCGCAGGCAGTCGCTGCGCACGCGGATGACCGCGGCGCCGACCTGGGTGCGCGGCGACCGCACGCGGCTGACCCAGGTGTTCGCCAACATCCTCAACAACGCCGCCAAGTACACGCCGGAGGCGGGCGAGCTGCAGGTCGAGCTGGACGTGGAGGGCGCGCGGGTGGCGGTGCGCATCAGCGACAACGGGCAGGGCATCGAACCGGCCCTGCTGCCGCAGATCTTCGAGCTGTTCACCCAGGCCGAGCGCACACCCGACCGTGCCCAGGGCGGCCTGGGCATCGGCCTGGCGCTGGTGCGCAGCCTCGTGGACCTGCACGGCGGCACCATCCGCGCGGAAAGCCCCGGCAGCGGGCGCGGCGCCACGTTCACCGTGCACCTGCCGCGCAGCGTGGCGGCGCTGCCCGAACCCGCCGCGGAGTCGGTGGCGGGGTTCCACGGCAGCGGGCGCCTGGACATCGTGGTGGTGGACGACAACGTGGATGCGGCGCGCACCCTGCAGGGCCTGCTGCAGGCGCTGGGGCACGGCGTGCGCGTCTACCACCGGGCGCTGGACGCATTGCAGGCGATCTGCGCGCAGCCCCCGGACATCGCGTTCCTGGACATCGGGCTGCCCGACATCACCGGCCACGAGCTTGCGCGACGCATCCGCGCGCAGCTGGGGCCGCGCGCCTGCGTGCTCTCCGCCCTGTCCGGCTACGGGCAGCCGCAGGACCTGGCCGCCTCGCGCGAGGCCGGCCTGGACCACCACCTGGTGAAACCGCTCGACTACGCCGCCCTGCGCGAGGTGCTGGAGGAGGCGGCGGCCCGGGCGCAGGCGCGCGACGGCTGACGCGGTGCGACCCGCGCGGCGCACGCCGCGATGCGGCATTGACGCGGCGCGCCCCACACTGGCGGCCACGCATCCCGGAGCCGCGCATGGACACCACCGAAAGCAACATGACCAACCTGTTCCTGCAGCTGGGCCTGCCGGCCGGCGGCGACGAGATCGCCGCCTTCATCCGCGCGCACCAGTTGCCCGAGGACGTGCGCGTGTCCGAGGCGCCGTTCTGGAACGCGGGCCAGCGCCAGTTCCTGCGCGAACAGTGGGTGGTCGACGCCGACTGGGCGATCGTGGTGGACGAACTCAACGAGGCGCTGCACGCGGACGCGCGCCGCGCACCGCACGCCGCCGCCTAGCCAGGCGCGCGCCTCAATGCATGCGCTGGTTCAGCGGCCGCGCGGGCGCCGGGGCCAGGGCCAGCGCCAGCGCGGGCAAGTCGGGGCGCACCCCGCGCAGGGTCCGCACCAGCGCGTGGTAGTGCGCCGCCAGGTGCGCGAACAGCGCCGCGTAGGCGTCGCGGCAGCCCTCGGCGACGCCCTGGTAGGCGCCGCGGCCCAGGTCCACGAAATAGTCCACGCTGACCCGCCGCCGCTCCGCCAGCGCCGGGTACAGCCCGGCGATCAGCAGGCAGTGGTCGCCCACGTCGCGCAGCGCGTCGGCGCGCTGGCGGCCGGCGCAGGCGTTCGCGCGCAACCACTCCAGGGCCTGGGTCCGGGCCAGCAGCTGGGCATCGCGCTGGTGGCGCAGCAGCACGAACACCAGGTAGCTCTCCTGCGCCTCGTCGAGGGTGGTCCCGGCGCGCCCGGCCGACTCGCGCAACGCCGCCTGCCACAGCGCCATCCCCGCACCCTGCCTGATTTCAGCCATCGTTGCCCCCGCGCACGTGGTGATGGGCCGACGCTAGCGCACCGCGCGGCAGCCGTGTTGGCAGCAGCCGCGCCCGCCTGCTGCCACGCCCTGGCGCGCGCCGTACACTGCGCGCATCCGCCGATGCGAAGGATGCGCCGATGACCCAGTGGCACCTGCACGACCCCGCCGCCAACCAGCGCCGCGGCCCGATGGACACCGACGCCGCGCGCGCGCAGGCCGCGCGCGACCCGGGCCTGCTGGCATGGAAGGAGGGCATGGGCGACTGGCTGCCGGTGCGCAACATCGCGGAGCTGGTGGACGGGGTGCCGGGCGATCCGCCGGCCACCCCGCCGCCGCCGCCGCGCAACGGCGGCAAGGGCCGCGCGGACGAGATCGACTTCCGCATCCACGGCCAGGAAATGCAGTTCGTGGAGATCGAGCTGGACCCGGGCGAGTCGGCGATCGCCGAGGCCGGCGCGCTGATGTTCAAGGACAGCGCGGTGCGCATGGACACCGTGTTCGGTGACGGGTCGCACGGCGGTGGCGGCTTCATGGACAAGCTGATGTCCGCCGGCAAGCGGGTGATCACCGGCGAGAGCCTGTTCACCACCATGTACACGCACTCGGGCAGCGGCAAGGCCAGGGTCGCGTTCGCCGCGCCGTACCCGGGCACGGTGATGGCGATGAAGCTGGACGAGCACGGGGGCCGCATCGTCTGCCAGAAGGACAGCTTCCTGGCCGGCGCGCGCGGCGTGCAGGTCGGCATCCACCTGCAGAAGAAGATCCTCACCGGCCTGTTCGGCGGCGAGGGCTTCGTCATGCAGAAGCTCGAGGGCGACGGCTGGGTGTTCATCCATGCCGGCGGCTGCGTGGTGGAGCGCGAGCTGGCCGCGGGCGAGCGCATCGACGTGGACACCGGCTGCGTGGTCGGCTTCCACGCCAGCGTGGACATGGACGTGCGCCCGGTGGCCGGCCTGAAGAGCATGTTCTTCGGCGGCGAGGGCGTGTTCCTGGCCACGCTGACCGGGCCGGGCAAGGTCTGGCTGCAGTCGCTGCCGTTCTCGCGCCTGGCCGGGCGCATGCTCGCCGCGGCGCCGCAGAAGGGCGGGTCGCGCGGGGAAGGCTCGGTGCTGGG
>CBFGMM010000128.1:0-5319 GCA_965649855.1 uncultured Thermomonas sp.
GGTCTGCCATGTCTGCTGGCGCGCGGCCGCCGCGCTGGCCTCGGCGCGACGCCACTGGTGGGTGGTCGCCGCCATGCCGGCGAGCAGCGCCAGCGCGGCCAGGCCGGAGGCCGCGGCGATGGCGGGTTCGCGGCGTGCCCAGCGCACGGCGCGCTGCGCGGGATTGAGCGGGCGCGCCTGCACGCTGCGGTGTTCCAGGAACCGGCCCAGGTCGTCGGCCAGTGCGCGCGCGGTGGCGTAGCGTTCCGCGGGCGCCTTGCGCAGGCATTTCAGGCAGATCGCCTGCAGGTCGGGGGGGATGCGCGCATAGCGCCCCGGGTTGCGCACCGTGCCGTCCACGACCAGCCGCAGCGTGGCGTCCGGCGTATCGGCCAGGAACGGCGGCACCCCGGTCAGTGCCTCGTAGAGCACCGCCCCCATGCCCCAGATGTCGGTGGCCGGCGACAGCCGCAGGCTGCGGACCCGGGCCTGTTCCGGCGCCATGTAGCTGGGGGTGCCGGACACCTGCTCGTTCTCCAGGCTGGGCGCCTGGCCGAGCCGCCGGGCCAGGCCGAAGTCGGTGACCTGCGCCACGCCGTCCACGTCCAGCAGGATGTTGCCGGGCTTGATGTCCAGGTGCAGCACGCCCAGCCGGTGCGCGTAGTCCACCGCTTCCGCCACCGTGCGCAGCAGCGTCGCGGCCTGCTGCGGCGGCAACCGTCCTTCCGCCTGCAGGCGCTGGGCCAGGCTCTGCCCGGCGACCAGGCGCATCGCGTAGAAGATCAGGCCGTCCTGCTCGCCCATCTCGTGCACGGACACGATGTTGGGGTGCTGCAGCCCGGCCGCGTTGCGCGCCTCGCGCCGGAAGCCGGCGATGAAGTCCTCCGAGGCCCAGGGCCCGGCCGACAGCAGTTTCAGGGCGACGTCGCGCTCCAGGCGCTTCTGCCGCGCGCGGTACACCACGCCCATCCCGCCCTGGCCGATCTGCTCCAGCAACTCGTATTCGCCGAAGTCGCGCTGGGCCGGGTCCGACAGGTCGAGTTCCAGCGCCTCGGTGGGCAGGAACGCCAGGTGTTGCGTGCCCGCGCCCGAGGCCGCGCGCGGCGCGCGCGAGCCGAACGCCAGCAGCGCCAGGCCCGGTTCCGGTTGCCATGCCTGCCCCGGCCGCGACGGCCCCGCCGCTGGCTCGCCCGCGGGCGGGAACCCGGGCGTGCTCATCCGCCCTCGTTGCCCAGTGCCTGCAACAGCGCCTGGCGTTCGCCCTGCGCGTCCTCGCCGCTGGCCAGGGTCTGCGAGAGTTCGTGGTCGACCAGTTCGCGGAAGCGCTGGCGCAACCGCCTGACCGCGATCGACACCAGCATCGGCTTCACGTCCAGCCGCCGCGCGACCGCCTCGTACTCCCCGGGCTCCGGCTCGCGGCCCAGGAATGGTTGCAGGGCGTCGAACATGGCGAGCCGGCCGGCTTCCCGCGCTTCCCGCTCCAGGCGCAGGCGGGCCGCGCCCAGCAGGTCCACCGCGAAGCCGCGGTGCAGCGACCGCTCGGGCGACAGCGCGGCGCCTGCGTCGCTGCGCAGGCGGGCCTCGAGCGTGTCGAGTTCCGGACCGTCCGGCGGCCCACCAGCGCGCGAGGGCGCCGGATCACCCGCCAGGAAACGATGCAGTTCCGCCAGCAGGAACTGCCGGAACCGCCCGTGCCGCGCCACTCCCGCGTGCACGCGCTGGGTGCGCAGCAGCGACTGGAAGAAGGCGCGGGTCATGTCCTGCGCGTGCGCCGGGGCATGTCCGCTGCGGCGCAGGTAGGCGTACACCGGATACCAGTACCGCAGGCACAGCGACAGCAGCGCGGACTGCGCGCCGGGCGCGTCGCCGGCGGCGCGCCCCACCAGCGACCACTGGGTGCTGGCGAACGCGTCGACGGGGGCATCAGCCCGGGCCATGCGCGCCTCCCCCGCCTGCGCCGCCCAGCAGTGCGTCGCGCAGCACCCGCAGTTCGTCCTGCAGGCCCGCCTCGCTGTCGGTCTGGTCGGCCAGTTCGTCCCAGACCAGCTGGCGCAGCCGTTGGCGCAGGCGATGCATGGCCACGGCCACCGTGTTGGGACGCATGCCGAGTTCCTCCCCCATCAGGCGGTACGCGCTGTTGTCCACCGTCTCGCCCAGGTGCGGGGCCAGCGCCGCGAACAGCGCCTGCCTGCCGGCGGCGGCGGTTTCGTCGCGCAGGCGCTCATGCGCGCGCTCCAGCACGGTCATCGCCCAGGCGCGGTGGAACACCTGTTCCGGCGATTGCGCCTCGGGCGCGGCCAGGTAGCCCGCGACATCGTCGTAGTCCACCCGGTGCTGGTTCCCGCCGCGCTTGCAGGCCGCGGCGGCCGCGGCCTCGTTCGCCAGGAAGCGCTTGAGCGCCGTCAGCAGGAAGGCGCGGAAACGCCCGCGCGCGGGGTCGGCATTCGCGTCCCAGCGCGTTTCCAGCAGGCGGGCGAAGAACGACTGCGCCAGGTCCTCCGCCTCGCCCGCGGGGCCGTGGCGGCGGATATAGGCCAGCACTGGCAACCGGTAGGCCGCGCAGATGTCCTGCAACGCCCGGCGCGCGTCCCCGGATGCGCCGCGCGCCTCCAGGATCACGCTCCAGCGCGTGGTCGCGAACTGGCGCGGCGAACGCGCGGGCAACGGGACGCCTGGCATGGCTTCGCCCGGGCCGGGTGATCCGGCCGGGATCGCGACGTCCCTGATCGGAGAAGCTCTGCTCACGGTGGGCTTGCCCGGCGTGCGCTGACGCGTGCCGGCCGAGTATTGCGCCCGGCGTGCAGCGAGTTCAAGCGCCATGGCGGGCCTGCCTGCATCGGCGGAACGCGACGGGAAGGCCGGCCATCTTCCGGTATGGCCGGCCCCCACCGCCGCGTGTCAGAGGCCGACGCGCTCGCCGACGGCTTCGCCGCACAGCGGAGGACCAACCGGCGCGCCGCCCAGGGTCTTCTGTTGCGCGTTGATGCGCGCGACGTAACTGTTGCCGTCCGCCGAGAGGGTGATCTCCGTGCGGATGTCCTGCAGTCCCGAGGCCGTTGCCGGCGCGGGGCTGTCAAAGCGGAAGAAGCGGAAGCTCGTGGCGTACCGGTTGCCACCCAGGTGCTTCCACGTCCCGTGGCCGGTGGCGCGCGTGGCGGGGCCATTCCAGTTGTCGTCGGTCATCGTGCCGGCGGCGTGGAACGTGTTGTGCGCCGAGAAGAACGCGACGGGATTCGGCAGGCTGCAGGGGCCGATCGCAACGTCCACGTCGAAGCTGCCGATCAGGCGGTTGGCGGGGGTGGGCAGCAGCCCGGTCTGCATCGGCGATTGCGCGATGGCGGAACCGGCCGTGGTGGCCAGCAACAGGGCGAGCAGGGCATGCGAGCGCGTCATCTGGAGATCTCCTGTGGTGAAGAGTTGACCGGTCGTTGTCCATGCGGCCAATCCCCCGGTAGCAGGGTTCTTCAGGAAATGCGGGGAGCGATTACAGCGGCCCGTGGTCCGGCGCCGCCAGCGACGCTCAGTACACGCTGGCGCTGGCCTGGACGAAGGAATAGAAGAACACCGCGTCGGGATCGTTCTGCACCTGGCGCATCTCCGCGTGCACGCCCGCCACCGTGGCCGCGTCCACCTTGCCGGCGGCCACCAGCTGGTCGGCGGCGGACAGCAGCAGCTCCTCCCAGAACGCGATCATCGCCTTGCGGCGCGCCGGCTCGCGGTTGTCGAAGTGGAAGGTCTTGATCTCGGTGGCCACGTCCCGGTACCCGCCGGCCAGCAGCAGGTTGCCCAGCTTGGCGCCGACGAACGGATCGCCGCCGCTGTCGATCTGGAAGTCGTTGAACGCCATCCAGTAGCGCCACACGTTGGGCGAGTACGGGTCCAGCAGGAACGAGGCGTTCATCACCTCGGTCACGTAGACCACCGAACCGGGCGCCAGCACGCGGCGCACCTCGCTGAGCACGCGCGCGGGCGACGGCACGTGCTCCAGCACCCAGCACAGGAAGGCGGCGTCGAAGCTGCGCGCCTCGAACGGCAGGTCGGTGGCGTCCGCCTGGTGGAGTTCATAGCGCCCGTCGAGCCACGGCATGCGCCCGAGGTTGGCGCGCGCCGCCTCCACCTGGACGGCGTTGAGGTCCACGCAGGTGGCGTGCAGGTCCGGGAAGCGGCGCAGCAGGATCTCGGTCTGCGCGCCCACCCCGCTGCCCACTTCGAGCAGCCGGCGCGCGCCGGTGTAGTCGATGTTGCGGAAGATGGTGGATTCCGCGAGCCGCGCCTGCTTCACCAGGCGCGCCTGTTCGGTGGGCGAGAAGCCGTGCAGGTAGGGGAAGTCGTTGCCGGAGGCGGTGGGCTGGCTCATGTGCGTTGGCTCGGTTCCGGGTTCAGGCGGCGGCCATGGCGGGCGCGATGCCGGCGGCCAGCGCGTCGAAGTAGTCGCGGGTCAGGCGGACCTGCCCGGCCGCGGTCTGCGCGCGGTTGACCACCGCGCGGAACGCGGCGTTCTCCGGGCGGTCCTTCGCGTACCAGCCGAGGTGCTTGCGCGCGATCCGCACGCCGGCGGCCTCGCCGTAGAAGGCATGCAGCTGGGCCAGGTGCCCGAGCAGGATGTCGCGCACGGTGGCCGGGTCCGGGTCCGGCAGCCGCTGGCCGGTGGCAAGGTAGTGGGCGATGTGCCCCGGCAGCCATGGCCGGCCCTGCGCCGCGCGGCCGACCATCACCGCGTCGCAGCCGGTGGCGTCCAGCACGCGCCGGGCCTGCTCCGGCGAGTCGATGTCGCCGTTGGCGATCACCGGGATCGACAGCATCGCCTTGACCGTGGCGATGGTGTCGTACTCCGCGCTGCCGGCGTACTGCTGGTCGCGGGTGCGGCCGTGCACGGCCAGCGCGGCGATGCCCGCGTCCTGCGCGATGCGCGCGATCTCCGGCGCGTTGCGGTGCGCGGCGTCCCAGCCGGTGCGGATCTTCAGCGTCACCGGCACGTCCACCGCGCGCACCACGGCATCCAGGATCCGCGCCACCAGCGCGGGCTCGCGCATCAGCGCGGAGCCGGCCCAGGCGTTGCACACCTTCTTCGCCGGGCAGCCCATGTTGATGTCGATGATCTGCGCGCCATGGGCCACGTTGTGGCGGGCCGCGGCCGCCATCACCTCCGGCACCGTGCCGGCGATCTGCACGCTGACCGGGTCCGGCTCGCCCACGTGGTCCATGCGGTGCAGCGACTTGGCGGTGTTCCAGAAGCGCGGGTCGCTGGTGGTCATCTCGGACACGGCCAGGCCCGCACCCAGGCGCTTGCACAGCAGGCGGAACGGCTTGTCCGTGACGCCTGCCATGGGCGCCAGGATC
>CBFGMM010000129.1:0-5315 GCA_965649855.1 uncultured Thermomonas sp.
GGCGTCAGTCGCCTGCGGTGCGCCCGTGGCGCTGGCCGCGGGCGCCGGCCCGGCGCCTGCGGCAGGCGTGGCGGCGGGCGCGACCGGTTTGGCCTCGGCGATCACCTGCTCGACCGTGCCGGTGGTGATCGGGTGGTAGCCGGGACGCGCGCGCGCGAACACCTGCCTGGCGAACGCCAGGCCGTCCGGCGTGGCCACCAGTGCCCGGTACATCGGCACCACCAGCTTGCGCCGGCCGACCCGCTCCAGGAACGCCGCCATCGCCGGGCGCGCTTCCACGTAGCCGCTGCGCTCCGCCAGCGGGTACCAGCGCTGGGCGATCTCGCCGTTCGCAGTGCCGGTCAGCTGGTAGGCCGTGTCCAGCTGGGCCAGCTGTTCGCGGGTCAGGGTCTCCGGCATGCCTTCCAGGAAGCGCACCCACTCCTGCGTGGTCCACGCGTCGGTGATGCTCTTCGCCGGCAGGGTGCCGCTGCCGGTCCAGGCGATGCGCGCGGCGTCCACCGTGCTGAACTTGCGCGACTCCGCGCGCGGCGCGCTGGTCGGGATCCCCGGCGCGTACACCCACTCCTGCAGCTCCTCCTCGGTCACCCGGTTGGGCTGCTTCGGCAACAGGTGCTGGCGCATGTCGTCCAGCAGGCGCGCGGTGGTCATGCTCTTGAAGGCATGGCGCTCGAAGTAGCCCTTCAGCCACGCATCGAACACCTGCCGGCCGTAGCGCTGCTCCAGGAACGACAGGAACCACGCGCCCTTGCCGTACACGGTGGCGGTGGACGAATTGTCCGGGTCCTCCACGTCGCCGGGGCGCAGCGAGAGCACCTGCAGCTTGGGTTCGATCTTCTTGAACTCCTCCAGCACCTCGTCGCGCTGGATCATGGTCTCCATGTCGGCCTGCTCCTTGCCGAACAGGGCCTCCACCAGGCGCGCCTCCACGTAGCTGGTGAAGCCCTCGTTGAGCCAGGCGTCCTTGGGCGTGGCGAAGGTCACCAGGTTGCCGGACCAGCTGTGCGCCAGCTCGTGCGCGATCAGCGAGACCAGCGACTTGTCGCCCACGATCACGGTCGGGGTGGCGAAGGTCAGGCGCGGGTTCTCCATGCCGCCGTAGGGGAAGCTGGGCGGCAGCACCAGGATGTCGTAGCGGCCCCAGCGGTACGGGCCGTACATCGCCTCGGCGGTGTCGATCATCTTCTCGGTGTCGGCGAACTCCGCCACCGCCTTGTCCACCATCGCCGGCTCCGCCCACACGCCGCTGCGCGCGCCGATCGGCTTGAACACCAGGTCGCCGGCGGCGATCGCCAGCAGGTAGGAGGGGATCGGCTGCGGCATCTTGAAGGCGTATTCGCCGTCGCGCGCGGCGGCCGGGTCGTTGTCCGCGCTCATGAGCACCATCGCGTCCTTCGGCGCGGTCACCTTCGCGCCGTAGGTGAAGCGGATGATCGGCGTGTCCTGCAGCGGCACCCAGCTGCGCGCGTGGATCTGCTGCGACTGGCTGAACATGAAGGGCTGCCGCTTGCCCTCGGTCATCGACGGTTCCAGCCACTGCAGGCCGGAGGCCTCCGGCGAGGTCGCGTAGGTGACGCGCACCTTGGCCGGGCGCTCCGGGGTCTCGATGGTCAGCTTGCTGCCCAGCACGGCATGCGCGTCGGCCAGCGCGAACTTCAGTTCCTTCCAGGCGCCGTCGGCGGCCAGGCCTTCGGCCCGCTGGATGGTCAGGTCGCGCGTGTCCAGCACCAGCTGGGTGGCGGCCTGGTCCAGCCATTCCAGCGCATAGGTCGCGGTGCCGGTGATGCGCTTGCTGTCGAAATCCACCGCCAGGTCCAGCGCCAGGTCGGTGGTGCGCACCTTGTGCGGTTCGGCGTAGGAGGTTTCATCGGTGATCGTCTCCTCCGCGCGCTGCGGGGCGGCGGCGGGGGCGGCGGGTTCGGCCGACGGCGTGGGCGCGCGCGTGCAGGCGCTGGCGGACAGCACAACGGCGGCGATGGAGAGGGCGAGGGTCAACTGGCGCATGCGGGATTCGCTGGGTCAACGGAACCCGGAGTGTAGCCGCAAGCACCAGGTGACTTTCGTCAACCCCACTTGCAGCACTGCAACCTTTCGCCGGCTCACGGCATCGTAATCGGGAGTCCCGACACCCGTCCCCGCATGCCCCTCCCCCGAATCCGCTCCCTCGCCTCCGCCTGCGCGCTTGCCCTTGCCGCCGCCGCTCCACTGCATGCGGCTCCCCAATCGGACCCGCCCCCGGCCCGGGCGGTCGCGCCGCACCAGATCCCGCGCATCGACGGCCCGATCACCATCGACGGCGTGCCCGACGAGGCGGCCTGGGCGCAGGCGAAGGAGGTGGAGATCGCCTACGAGATCGGCCCCGGCGACAACATCGCGGCCCCGGTCCGCACCGTGGCGCGGATCGGCTACAGCACCGACGCGCTGTACCTGTCGTTCCGCGCGGACGACCCGGACCCGGCGCGCATCCGCGCCCACCTGCGCGACCGCGATTCCGCCTTCAACGACGACTGGGTGGGCCTGTTCGTCGACACCTTCGACGACCAGCGCCGCGGCTACGAGTTCATCGTCAATCCGCTGGGCGTGCAGGCCGACCTGATCAACGACGCCACCACCGGCAACGAGGATCCCAGCTGGGACGGCCTGTGGGAAAGCGCCGGCCGGCTGACCGACACCGGCTACGAGGTCGAGATCCGCATCCCCTTCGCCACCCTGCGCTTCCACCGCGGCGAGGAGGCCAAGCGCTGGGCGCTGATGCTGTTCCGCAACTATCCGCGCGACAAGCGCCACCAGCTGTCCAGCGGCAAGGTGCCGCGCGGCTCCAACTGCTTCGTCTGCACCTGGGAGAAGTACGAGGGCATGGCCGGCGTCCAGCAGGGGCGCAACCTGGAGGTGGTGCCCACGCTGACCATGGGCACCTCGCAGGCGCGCCCCGCCGCGGGCGCGGACTGGCAGGACGCGCGCACGGAGATCGAGCCGGGCCTGGACGTCAGCTGGGCGCCCACGCCGGACATGACCCTCAACGCGACGCTGAACCCGGATTTCTCGCAGGTGGAGACCGACCAGCTGCAGCTCGACTTCAACGACAGCTTCGCGCTGTTCTTCCCGGAGAAGCGGCCGTTCTTCCTGGAGGGCGCGGACTACTTCAACACCCAGTTCAACGTGCTCTACACGCGCCAGGTGGCCGATCCCGACTTCGGCCTGCGGGTCACCGGGCGCGGCGGCAAGGGCGCGTACGGCGCGTTCGTGGCGCGCGACGCCACCACCCTGCTGCTGGTCCCGGGCGTGCTGGGTTCCGGCTTCCGCCGCCTGGACCAGGAGGCGAACGTCGCCGTCGGGCGCTACCGCCACGACTTCAGCCCGAGCACCAGCGTGGGTGTCATCGGCACCTTCCGCCACGGCGAGGGCTACGGCAACGACGTGGTCGGCGTCGACGGCCGCTGGCGCCAGGGCGGGCACACCGCCACCGCCCAGGTCCTGCGCAGCCAGTCCGAATACCCGCAGGCCATCGTGGCCGGCTACCGCGGCGAGCTGGGCGACGACGCCACGCCGACGGGCAATGCCTGGCGCGCCCAGTACGCGTACAACACGCGCAACTGGAACGCCACCGTGCGCCACCAGCAGGTCGATCCCGGGTTCCGCGCGGACCTGGGGTTCTTCGGCCAGGTGGGCTACGACCAGTCGCTGGTCGGCGCCGGCTACAACTGGTTCCGCGACGGCAAGGCGCTGAACCGCGTCAGCGTCTACGCGGACTGGGACATCACCCACCGCTATGACGGACAGCTGCTGGAGCGCGAGCTGGAAGGCAGCATCAGTTTCCAGGGGCCGCGCCAGAGCCAGTTCGGCGTGAACCCGCTGGCGCGGGAGCGGTACTGGGATAACGCCATGTTCCGCGAGCACAACCTCAACCTGTGGGGCAACTTCCGCCCGACCGCGGACCTCCAGCTGGGCACCTACATGAACTTCGGCCAGCAGCTGGACCTGCGCGCGTCGCGCACCGGGCGCCGGGCGATGGTGGGGCACTGGGGCAACGTCAACATCGGCCGCGGCGGCGCCCTGCAATGGGACCTCAGCCGGCAGCGCCTGCAGCGCGACGGCGGCACCGCGTTCGAGGCCAGCATCGCCGATCTGCGCATGGGCTGGCAGCTGGACCCGCGCCAGCGCGTGCGCCTGACCCTGCAGGGCAGCGAGGTGGTCCGCGACCCCGCGCTGTACACCGGTTTCGTCAACCGGGTATCCCGCAACCTGGGCGCGCAGGCCGTGTATTCGTACAAGGTCAACCCGCGCACCGCGGTGTATGCGGGCGCGTCGGCCGGCGCGTTCATGGACGACGACAACCGCGAGCTGTTCGGCAACACCCGCAGCCTGTTCCTGAAGTTCAGCTACGGCTGGCAGCCGCAGTAGCGGGCATCCGTCGCGGCGCCGCGCTCAGATCACGCCGCGGCGCTTTTCCACGAGCCACAGCCCGATGCCTGCCAGCGCGCCGATTGCCAGCGCTGCCGGCCAGCCCAGCGGCGTGAGCCACCCGACCAGGCCTGCCGCCAGCAGGCCCGCCACCACGAACTGGGAGTAGCGCCAGCGGCTGTCGCGGAAGCTCCGGAGCGGCGGGCGGTCCATGTCAGGCCTTGTAGCCGGTGTGGATGGCCACGATCCCGGCGCTGAGGTTCCTGTAATCGCAGCGCGCGAAGCCGGCCGCTTCCATCATCGCCTTCAGCTCGGCCTGCGGCGGATGCTGGCGGATGGACTCGGCGAGGTACTGGTAGCTGTCCGCGTCGCCCGCGAACAGCCGCCCCAGCGCGGGCAGCACCTTGAAGGAGTGGAAGTCGTAGATCGGCTTGAACCAGTCGGCGGTGACCTCGGAGAACTCCAGCACCCGCGCCTGCCCGCCGACCTTCAGCACGCGCAGCATCTCGCGCAGCGCGGCGTCCTTGTCGGTCACGTTGCGCAGGCCGAACGCGATGGTCACCAGGTCGAAGCTGGCATCGGGGAACGGCAACGCCTGCGCGTTGCACTGCACGTAGGCGAAACCGCGCACCAGCCCGCGGTCGGTCATGCGGTCGCGACCCACGCGCAGCATCTCGCCATTGATGTCGCCGAGCACCAGCTCGCCATCGGGGCCGACGCGCTCGCGCAGCAGCGCGGCGATGTCGCCGGTGCCGCCTGCCAGGTCCAGCACGCGGTCGCCCCTGCGCACCTGCGCGGTCGCGGTGAAGTAGCGCTTCCACACCCGATGGATGCCCAGCGACATCGCGTCGTTCATCAGGTCGTACTTGCCCGCCACCGAGGAGAACACCTCGCCGACCAGCTTCTGCTTCTCG
>CBFGMM010000130.1:0-5187 GCA_965649855.1 uncultured Thermomonas sp.
CGTCGAGGATGCGCACGCCGGGCGGGCGCGCCTCGCCCGCGCGCCGGCGCAGGCGCAGGTGCGCGTGCCTGCCCGCGGCGGCGTTGTGCAGGGATTCCAGGGCCGGGGTGGCGCTGCCCAGCACGATCGGCACGCCCAGCGCGCGCGCGCGCACCAGGGCGAAGTCGCGCGCGTGGTAGCGGATGCCGTCGAACTGCTTGTAGCTGCCGTCGTGTTCCTCGTCGACCACCAGCAACCCCGCCTCCGGCAGCGGCACGAACACCGCCGAGCGCGTGCCCACCACCACCCGTGCCTGCCCGCGCGCGGCGGCCATCCAGGTCGCCGCGCGCTGCGCATCGCCCAGGCCGGAGTGCAGCGCGTGGACCGGCACGCCCAGGCGCGCGCGGAACCGCGCCAGCGCCTGCGGGGTCAGCCCGATCTCCGGCACCAGCACCAGCGCCTGCCGGCCGCGCGCCAGGCAGTCGCCGATCGCCTGCAGGTAGACCTCGGTCTTGCCGCTGCCGGTCACCCCGTCCAGCAGGAAGGACTGGAAGCCGGGGGCGGCATTGATCGCGTCGATCGCGATCCGTTGCTCGTCGTTGGCCAGGAAGCCGGCAGCCGCGCCCCTGGCCCCCGTCGCCTGGATCGCCTCGATCCGCTCCACCAGCCCGCGTTCGCGCAGCGCGCGCAGCGGCGTGCGCCAGCCGGGGAGGGCCTGCTCCAGCCAGTCCTCCGCGCGGGGTTCCTGCAGCAGCGCGGCCAGCGCCTGCGGCTTGCCCGCACGCATCGCAGGCAGCGCGGTGCGGCCGGCTTCGATGAGCACCCAGCCATGCACGGTGGTATCGGGCAGCGGTTCGCCGCGACGCAGCGCGGCGGGCAAGGCGGTGGCCAGCACCTCGCCCAGCGGCGCGTGCAGGTACTGCGCCAGCCAGCGCAGGGACTGCAGCAGCTCGCCGCCCAGCAGCGGATGAGGGTCCGGCAGCGCCAGGGCGGTGCGCAGGTCGCCCGCCGCCTGCGCCGGCCCGACGCCGGCCACGATGCCGATGGCCTCGCGCTGGCCGAACGGCACCCGCACCCGGTGCCCCACCAGCGCGCCCGATGCCGCCGTGCCGGCGGGCGGACGGTAGTCGAACAGGCGCGGCAGGGGCACCGGCAGGGCGACCTGCAGGACATGGACGGGGTCGGGCATCGGGGCAGTCTAGCGGGGCGCCGTCCCCGGCCGGCGGGGCTCTTGCGGGGGCATGGCGAAAGGATTACAAGCGGCTTGTCGCCTGGTGCTTAGGGGAGCGCGCGCGACCAGTCCGGCGGGGCGCACGCGCCGTCGCCGATCCTAACGATCGTCAGTTCAGGGAGTGATACCGATGAGAGCTTGCCGTCGGCGCGCGCTGGTGCGTGCCATACAGATGTCGCTGCTGCTGGCGTTGCCGTTGGGCGCGTCGGCGCAACCGCAGGACCCGCCCGCCGAGCGCGAGGCGAACACGCTGGACACGGTGCGCGTGACCGGCTCGCGCATCAAGCGCGCCGACATCGAGAGCCAGGTGCCGCTGCAGACGGTGACCCGCGACGACATCGAGCGCACCGGCCTGACCTCGCTGGGCGACGTGGTGCAGGCGTTGACCGCCTCCGGTTCGGCGCTCAACACCAAGTTCAATTCCTCGGGCAACTTCGGCTTCCCGCCGGACGGCAGCGGCGTGGGCGCGGGTTCGGCCCAGGTCGACCTGCGCCACCTGGGCTCCAAGCGCGTGCTGGTGCTGGTGGACGGGATCCGCTGGGTCAACGAGGCCTCCGCCTCCGGCGTGGGCGCGGCGACCGACCTCAACACCATCCCGCTTGCGATCGTGGAGCGCATCGAGGTGCTGGAGGACGGCGCGTCCGCGCTGTACGGCTCCGACGCGATCGCCGGCGTGGTCAACGTGATCACCAGGCGCGACGCCGAGGGCGTGACCCTCAGCGCGCAGTACGGGCAGTACGAGCCGGGCGACGGCGCGACCTGGAGCGTGGATGCCGGCTGGGGCGGCAGCGCCGGCGCGGCGCGCTGGTTCCTGGGCGCCAGCATGGTCGAGCAGGAGGTGATCGAGTCCAAGGACCGCGCGCTGTCCTCGTTCCCGCGCCCGGGCGGCGGGATCGCCTTCGGCAGCGGTTTCACCGGGCAGGGCCGCTTCATCGTGCGCGACCCCAACACAGGCGCGCTGGTCGACCTCACCACCAACGACGGCATCACCAACCCGGTCTACAACCCGGCGCAGACCGGCTGCACCCGCACCGACAGCTTCCACTGCTTCACCAACGCGGACCGCTTCAACTTCGCGCAGTTCAACCTGCTGCTGACGCCGTCCAGGCGCGCCGGCGTGTTCGGCCAGTTCAGCTACGACATCTCGCCGACCGCGCGCTGGTACGCCAAGGCGCTGTACAACCGGCGCGAGTCGACCAACCGCGCGGCACCCGAGCCGATCCAGCTGGGCCCGGCCGCGGGCAACGCCTACGCCAGCAACGCGGTGGTCTCCCGGCTCAATCCGTTCAACCCCTTCGGCTTCGACCTGATCTCGCGCGGGGCCGGCGCCAACATCACCTTCTTCGGCCGGCGGCCGGTGGAAGGCGGGCCGCGCATCTTCGAGCAGGAGGTCGAGACCACGTATGTCGCCACCGGGCTGGAAGGCGCGTTCGACCTGGGCGAGCGCACCTACGTCTGGGACGTCAATTTCGCGGCCAGCGACAACCGCGCCGAGCAGACCAACTTCGGCAGCTACAACATCCGTCGCATCGTGCAGGCGCTGGGCACGCCCGCCAGCTGCGCGGCGATCGCCGGCTGCGTGCCGCTGAACCTGTTCGGCGGTGCCGGCGCGATCACCCCGCAGATGCTGGCCTGGATCCAGCCGGTGGTGCGCGACGAAAGCGAGAACACCCTGCGCCTGTTCTCGGCCAACCTCACCGGCGATTTGTGGAGCCTGCCGGCCGGGCCGCTATCGTTCGCCAGCGGCTTCGAGCACCGTCGCTACAGCGGTTTCTACCAGCCCGACCCGATCACCGTGGCCGGCGAGTACAACGGCGTGCCGTCGCTGCCCACGCGCGGCGAATACGACGTGAGCGAGGTCTACACCGAACTCAACGTGCCGCTGGTGGCCGACCGCTACGCCATCCACCGGCTGGACCTGAGCCTGGCCGGGCGCTATTCGGACTACTCCACCTTCGGCGGCAACTTCACCGGCAAGTTCGGCGTGCGCTGGCAGCTGGTGCCGGAATTCCTGCTACGCGCCACCCTGGCCGAAGGCTTCCGCGCACCCTCGATCGGCGAGCTGTTCGGTTCCGCCAGCCGCTTCGATGCGCAGTTGGCCGACCCCTGCCTGATCAGCCCGACCGGCAACCCACCCACCGGCAACGCCGGCAATTGCAGCACCCTGGGCGTGCCGGCCGGCGCGCGCCAGATCAACTCGCAGATCTCGGTGTCCACCGGCGGCAACCCCAACCTGCAACCGGAGGAAGCGGACAGCTTCAGCATGGGCGCGGTGTGGACGCCGACCCTGCTGGAGAACACCTGGGCCTCGGAGCGGGTGGACCTGGAGGTCACGTTCTACAAGCACGAGATCACCGGCGCGATCCAGGCGATCGACGCGCAGACCCAGCTCAACCTCTGCGTGCAGACCCTGCAGCCCATCTACTGCGACGGCATCGTGCGCGCCAGCACCGGTGCGATCAGCCAGTTCAACAACTTCCTGACCAACCTCGGCGTGATCGAGACCGACGGCTGGGACTTCGACGTGGGCTGGGTCTTCCCGGACAGCGCCATGGGCAAGTTCCGCCTCGACTGGCGCAACACCTGGGTGGGCAGCTACAAGGCATTCGGCGCGAACGGTGCCCGCCAGCCGCGGCGCCCGGGGCTGGAGGTCAACGACAGCGCGATCCCGGAGTGGACCTCCACCGCGGTGCTGGCGTGGACCCTGGGCAGCCTGGACGCCTCGTGGACGGCGCGGCACATCGACCGCCTGCGCGAGGCCTGCCCGGCCGGCCTGCCGTGCTCCATGCCCGGGGTGCGCAACGAACTGGGCGCGGTCACCTACCACGACCTGCAGGTCGCCTGGCGGCCGACCTTCATGGACGGGCTGCGCCTGAGCGTGGGCGCGAACAACCTGTTCGGCAAGGAACCGCCGCCGTGCCTGACCTGTTCGCTCAACGGCTATGACGCCTCCACCTACGACATCCCGGGTGGCGGCTTCTGGTACGTCCGCGCGGACATGAAGTTCTGACCGATGGGCCCGCGTTCCCGCCGTCGCCCGCAGCGGCGACGGCGGGCGCGCGCACGCGGCGGGTGCAGCCGTGCGGGCTTACACCGCAAAGATGCGCCGGGGTTCACGAAAATCACGTAAGCACCTGTATGCCATCGGAAATCTGCCTTATCCACACAATCTGTGGATAACTCTGTGCATCGCGGGTCGGCAGACCCGCGCGAAGGCCGTCACACAAGGTGGCGCGATGGCTTGGCGAAAAAAGTGCCAATCCATCAATTTCTATCAAAAACAAATACTTGCTCGTGAAACCGGGCCACTGCGCGGCGTCAAAGTCGCGTGAAACCTCGTGCGATGACGCAATCATGACGCCTGTGCACAACCGTTTTACCCACAGCCCGCATGAACGCTTGCGGAGCCGGCCGGACGGCGCTTGTCAAGCACTTCCGCCGTACCGTTCGTCGGCGCCACGGGGGCTAAGATTGCGCGTGGATTGTTTCGCACGATGACTTCGCCCACCGCCGTGGCCCCGCCGACGGAGGCCGTGTCCGCCTTCCTGCGCGGCCTGGACCGGCGTGCCCGGCTGGTGTGCCACGTGCAATCGGGCTCGCGCGAAGCGGCCAGCCAGGCGATGGCCGTGGCGGCGCGCGTGTTCGCGGCGGAGGCGCAGCGCTGGCCCATCGCGGGGTGGCCCGTGCAGTACTGGCGCATGCTGCTGGCCGCGCCGTCGATGCGCGCCGAGGCCGCGATCGCGCCGGACCTCCCGCTCGCCGGCGTTGCCCGCCTGCCGGCGCAGGCGCGCGCTGCCGTGCTGCTGCTGCTGGTGGCGGGCCTGGACGAAGCCGCCGCCGCCGACGTGCTGCAGCTGTCCGTGCCCGAGGTGCAGGCGCTGGTGCGCGCCAGCCTTCCGCCGGATGCGCTGGGGCACCCGGACGTGGACGTATGGCGCGCGTGGCGGGCCGCTGCCCAGCGCGAGCTGGCCCGGGTC
>CBFGMM010000131.1:0-5178 GCA_965649855.1 uncultured Thermomonas sp.
GTGCCTGGCACGCCGGTCACCGCGGCATCGGCCTCGGGTTCATCGCCGCCGGGCTCGCGCGCCACGACCGTGCCGTGCACCTGGCGCAGCCAGCGCGGGGCGGACGGCAGGGCCAGCGCCTCGCCCAGCTGCCGGCGGTTCTCCGCCACGGCGGCCGGATCGTCGCCGCAGCGTGCGCCCAGGTTGAGGCGGTCGAAGGGCGGCGCCGAGACGCCCAGGCCATCCCGCAGCGTGGTCAGCGCGCGCACGCCCGGCGGCGGCGGCCAGTCGGCGTCGATCCAGGCCGCGCTCATCGTCGGGCGGCGTGCGCGTGCGCGGCGGCGTCCTCGCGCAGCAGCCGCAACAGATGCTGCATGTCGGCCGGGACCGGGGCGCTGCAACGGATCGGCTCGCCGGACAGCGGGTGCGCGAACTCCAGGACTTCGGCGTGCAGCGCCTGGCGCTTGAAGCCGCGCAGCGCGGCGATGAATTCGTCCGACGCGCCCTTGGGCAGCTTGAACGAGCCGCCGTACAGCGGATCGCCGACGATCGGGTGCTTGAGGTGCGCCATGTGCACGCGGATCTGGTGGGTGCGCCCGGTTTCCAGGCGGCATTCCAGCGCGGTGTGGTTGCGGAAGCGCTCGCGCAGGCGGAAGTGGGTCACCGCGTCCTTGCCGTCCTCGCGCACCGCCATGCGGATGCGGTCGCGCGGGTGGCGGTCGATCGCCGCGTTGGCGGTGCCGCCGGAGACCAGCGCGCCGACCACGATCGCCAGGTACTGGCGGTGCACCTGGCGGTTGGACAGCTGCTCGACCAGCGCGGTGTGCGCCTGCAGGGTGCGCGCCACCACCATCACCCCGCTGGTGTCCTTGTCCAGCCGGTGCACGATGCCGGCGCGCGGCAGCAGCTCCAGCCGCGGGTCCAGGTGCAGCAGCGCGTTCACCAGCGTGCCCGCGGGATTGCCGGCGCCCGGATGCACCACCAGCCCGGCCGGCTTGTCCAGCACGAACACGTCCGCGTCCTGGTACAGGATGTCCAGCGGGATGTCCTCGGCCAGCGCGGTGGTCTGCACCTCCTCCACCGCGGCCAGCACCACCGCTTCGCCGCCGCGCACGGGATCGCGACCGCGCGCCGGGGCGCCATCCACCTGCACGTCGCCGGACTTGATCCACGCCGACAGGCGCGAACGGGAGTATTCCGGGAACAGGTCGGCCAGCACCGCATCCAGCCGGCGGCCGGCATGGGCGTCTGGAACGATGGCGTGGCGCGGCTCTGGCTGGGTCATGTCGGTTCAGGCGCGGCACAGGCCGGGCGGCCCGGCCTCTGGGGCGGACTGCTATTATCCGCCGTTCATGCCCCCGGCGTCCGCGCATTCCCCATGACCCTGCGTCCCAAGCTGCTCCGCCCCCTCTTCGTGCTGGCCATGGCGGCCCTGATCGCCGGCACCGGCTGCGCCCGGGTCAAGGGCCTGGTGAAGGACGAGAACAAGAACGAGGGGCTGCCGGTCGAGACCCTGTACGACCGCGCGCGCGACTACATGGAATACGGGCGCTGGAGCGAGGCCTCCACCACCTTCGGTCGCCTGATCGCGCAGTACCCGTACGGCCCGTACACCGAGCAGGCGCTGATGGAACAGGCCTACGCCCACTACAAGGCCGGCAAGCACGACGACGCGGTGTCCGCCATCGACCGCTTCATCCGCACCTACCCGACCCACAAGAACATCGCCTACCTGTACTACCTGCGCGGCCTGTCCAACATGAGCCGCAACGCGCTGTTCCTGTCGCGCACGTTCAAGATCGACATGAGCAGCCGCGACCTGGCCTCGCCGCAGCAGGCCTACGCCGACTTCAACACCGTGGCCACGCGCTACCCCAACAGCCGCTACGCCGCCGACGCGCGCCAGCGCATGGTCTACCTGCGCAACGAGTTCGCCCGCTTCGAGCTCAACACCGCGCTGTACTACCTGCGCCGCCAGGCCTGGGTGTCCGCCACCGAGCGCGCCACCTACGTGCTGGAGACCTACCCGCAGAGCGCGCACCAGAACGACGCGGTGGCGGTGCTGGCGGAGGCCTACACCCGCCTGGGCAACGCCACCCTGGCCGCCGACGCGCGCCGCGTGCTGGAAGCCAACGACCCCAGCCACCCGTGGCTGGCGGGCAAGTGGCCGCGCGAGGCCAGCGTGATCGCGCGGCTGAATCCGTTCACGGGCAACGCGCAGTAAGAGCAATAGGGGGTCAGGTTCTCTTCCGCGCGCGGAAGTGAACCTGACCCCCTTTTCTTTCAGGCCTTGTAGCCGTTGGTGATCGGGTAGCGGCGTTCGCGGCCGAATGCGCGCCGGCTCACCTTCGGGCCCGGCGCGGCCTGGTGGCGCTTCCACTCGGCGGTGCGCACCAGCTTCAGCACCCGCTCGACGGTTGCGGCCTCGAAGCCGGCGGCCACAATCTCGGCGCCGGACTGTTCCTGGTCCACGTGGCGCATCAGGATCGCGTCCAGCACGTCGTAGGGCGGCAGCGAGTCGGAATCCTTCTGGTCCTCGCGCAGCTCGGCGCTGGGCGGGCGGTCGATCACCGCCTCCGGGATCACCCGGTCGCCCACGGTGTTGCGCCAGCGCGCCAGCGCGAACACCTCGGTCTTGTACAGGTCCTTGAGCGGCGCGTAGCCGCCGCACATGTCGCCGTAGATGGTCGCGTAGCCCACCGCGTATTCGCTCTTGTTGCCGGTGGTCAGCAGCAGCCCGCCGAACTTGTTGGACAGCGCCATCAGCAGCGCGCCGCGCGCGCGCGACTGCAGGTTCTCCTCGGTCACGTCGACCGCCTGGCCGGCGAACACCTGCCCCAGCGCGTCCAGGTAGCCCTGGAAGGGCTTCTCGATCGGCACGGTGACCATCGCCACGCCCATCGCGTCGCACTGTTCCTTCGCCAGGTCGTTGGACAGGTCCGCGGTGTAGCGGCTGGGCATGCGCACCGCGGTCACGTTCTCCGCGCCCAGCGCGTCCGCGGCGACCGCCAGCACCAGCGCCGAATCGATGCCGCCGGACAGCCCCAGCCAGGCCCGCTCGAAGCCGTTCTTGCGGCAGTAGTCGCGGGTGCCGCGCACCACCGCGCGCCAGGCCAGCGCATCGCGGCTTTCGTCGCCGTCCTCGATCCACTGCACCGCGGCGAAGCGGCGGGTTTCATGGTCGAAGTCGACCACCAGCCACTGGTCGGTGAACGCGGCGGCGGCCGGGTGCACGCTGCCGTCGCCGTCGGCCACCACGCTGGCGCCGTCGAACACCAGCGCGTCCTGCCCGCCCACCAGGTTGAGGTAGGCGATCGCCGCGCCGGTCTCGCGCGCGCGCTCCGCCAGCAGCGCGTCGCGCTGGGCGTGCTTGTCGCGCTCGAACGGCGAGGCGTTCGGCACCAGCAGCAGCTGCGCGCCCCGCTCCACCGTCGAGGCCACCGGCTCGGGGAACCACAGGTCCTCGCAGATCACCAGGCCCACGCTGGTCCCCTTGACCTCGAACACGCAGTCCTCGCGGTCCGGATCCACCGCGAAGTAGCGGCGCTCGTCGAACACCGCGTAGTTGGGCAGCTCGCGCTTGCGGTAGGTGTGGGCGATGCCGCCGTCGCGCAGCACGCTGGCGGCGTTGTAGACCACGCTGCCGGCCGCCTGCGGCCAGCCGACCACCGCCACCACGCCGCCGGTGGCGGCCCTGGCGACCTCGTGCAGCGCCGCCTCGCAGTCGCGCAGGAAGGCCGGGCGCAGCAGCAGGTCCTCCGGCGGGTAGCCGCACAGCGCCAGCTCCGGGAACAGCACCACGTCGGCGCCGTACTCGTCGCGCGCCTCGGCGATCATGGCGGCGATGCGCGCGGCGTTGCCGGCCACGTCGCCCACCGGGAAGTCGAACTGCGCCATCGCGATGCGGATCGTCATGCGCGCAGTCTAGCCACCGTGCGCCGCAGGGTCATGTGACGCGCCGCCGCAGCAGCTTCAGGGCCAGCGCCTCCCACTGCCGCGGGCCGCGCACGCCGGCGCTGGCGCGCGCCAGCCAGCCGCGCTGCCAGGCGTCGTAGACGCGCGGGTCGATGTAGGACTTGCGGCAGACCGCGGGCGTGTTGCCCAGCTGGCGGGCCACCTCGGTTTCCACCGACTTGCGCATGGACGCCATCGCGCGCTGGCTCACGCCCTCCTCGTCCCAGGGCATCTCCGCCAGCAGGCGGATCGCGGCCAGGGTGCCGCCCCAGGTGCGGAAGTCCTTGGCGGTGAACGCCGCGCCCATCGCGCCGCGCAGGTATTCGTTGACCGTGCCGGAATCCACCGGCTGGGCGCGGCCCTCGTCGTCCTGGTACTGGAACAGGTGCTGGCCCGGCAGCTGCTGGCAATGCCGCAGCAGCCCGGCCAGGCGCGCGTCGGTCAGCACCACGTCGTGCTCGATGCCGCCCTTGCCGCGGAAGCGGAAGCGCGCGCGCCCGCCGCGCAGGAAGCTCACGTGGCGGTTGCGCAGGGTGGTCAGGCCGAACGACTTGTTGTCGCGCGCGTAGCCGGCGTTGCCGATCCGCACCAGGGTGTCGGCCATCACCGCCACCACCATCGCGGCCACCTTCTGCCGCGGGAAGCCGGGCAGGGCCAGGTCCTTGCGCAGGCGCCGGCGCAGGCGCGGCAGCGCGGCGCCGAAGTCCACGATGCGGCCGAACTTCTCGCGGTCGCGCACCTCGCTCCAGCGCGGGTGGTAGCGGTACTGCTTGCGCCCGCGCGCGTCGCGCCCGGTGGCCTGCAGGTGGCCGTTGGGCAGCGCGCAGATCCACACGTCGCGGTAGGCCGGCGGGATCGCCAGCGCGCGCACCCGCTGCAGCGTGGCGGCGTCGCGCACCGCCTTGCCGGCGGCGTCCACGTAGCGGAAGGTGCCCTCGGCCAGCGCGCGCCGGCGCAGGCCGGGGTCGGTGTCGCTGACGTAGACCAGCCCGCCATCCAGCGCGGAGGCGACGGCGGGGTCGATGGCGGGGGTGGCGCGGCGCGGCATCGGCGGACAGTGCCGATGCGCGCGTCAACGGGGCGCAACGGCCCGTCGGGTTCCTGTCGGAGCGCGCCTTGTGCGACACGCCACCCGCGGACCCGCACCCCTGTAGGAGCGCACCCTGTGCGCGACCAGATGTATCGACGGGCGCAACCGCTCGCAACCGGCATGGCGCTGGTCGCGCACAGGGTGCGCTCCTACAA
>CBFGMM010000132.1:0-5081 GCA_965649855.1 uncultured Thermomonas sp.
GTGTAGAACTCGCGCCGGTGCTCCGGCACGTGGAAGCCGTGACCCTCCCCCGGGTAGTACAGCGTCTCCACCGGCACGTTCGCGGCCTTGAGCGCGCGTTCCATCAGCTTGCTGTGCTCGATCGGCGCCACCAGGTCGTCGCCGCCGGCGGCGAGGAACACCGGCGCCTTGATCCGGCTGGCCAGGCGGTTCGGCGAATTGGCCGCGAGGGTGGCGTCGTCGTCGCCCACCCACTCGCTCATCCAGGTGCGCGAGGCACGGCTGCCGAAGCGGTCTTCCTTGCGCATGGTGGGCAGGTCGTACACGCCCACGTAGCCGGCGGCGCAACGGTACAGGTCGGGTTCCCTGGCCACGCCCATCAGGGCGGTGTAGGCGCCATAGCTCGCGCCGTAGATGCAGACCCTGCCGGCATCGGCCACGCCCTGCTCGATCGCCCAGCGCGTGGCGTCGGTGACGTCGTCCTGCATCTTGCCGCCCCACTGGCGGGCGCCGGCCTGGCGGAACGCGCGGCCGTAGTTGCCCGAGCCGCGGAAGTTCACCTGCAGCACCGCATAGCCCGCCTGCGCCAGCAGCTGGGTGTCCGGGTTCCAGGCCCAGTCGTCGAACACGCCGATCGGCCCGCCGTGCGGCATCACCACCATCGGCAGTCCCTTCCCGGACGAGCCGGGCGGCACCGTCAGGTAGCCATGCAGCGCGGTCCCGTCGCGCGCCTTGAGCGTGACGGGCCGCATCGCGGCCATCTTCTGCGGATCGATGCCCTTGGAGCGGTGCAGGATCAGCTCGGCGGTCTTGGCCTGGGTGTCGAACAGGAAGAAGTTGCCCGGGTCGCGGTCGCTCTCCACCTGCAAGACCTTGTGGCGCCCGTCGTTGGACGACGAGGTGATCCACACCCGATGGCCGGGGAAGGCCTTCTGCAGGCTGCGATGCAGGCGCGCATCGGCGGAGGTTTCGTCGAAGAACGCCAGCTTCGGCGTATCGGTCATGAAGTACGCGCCGATCGGCACGCCGCAGCCGTTGCAGCCGGTGCGGTACAGCGGCGAGGGATCCAGCAGCGGATCGCGCACCAGCTCGGTCCGCTTGCCGGTGGCCGGCTCCCAGGCCACGATGCTGGACGGCCCCTGCGCCTGGGTCACGCGCAGGTAGGCCGTGGCATTGTCCGCGGAGAAGCCCAGCGGGACCTCCACGCGTCCGCTGTCCCGCTCGTCGTTGACGAGCGTCCAGTCCTGCGCCGCGCTGGCCCGGTAGTGCAGCTGGCTGTAGTTGCCGCTGCCCAGGGCATCCGCCAGCCGCACCTCGCCGGCGTTGTCGCTGTGGAAATCGGCGTGCGGCACGGGGATGCGCGCCACGGGCGTGCGCTTGCCGGTGTAGACGTTCATCTTGTCCACGCGATTGACCGGGTCGCGGGAGAAGGGTTGCACCTTGATCAGCACGTGGTCGTTGTCGTCCGGCAGGGTGTCGATCAGGAACGCCGCGACCTCCTCCTCCTTCTTCCCGGTGCGGATGCGGGTGCCGGTCTTGTCCTCCTGCACGCGCCAGCCCACCAGCAGCTCCTTGCGGCCGCCGTCGACGTCGATGCCGTACAGCTCGCCGGTGGGCAGCGGCTCGTCGCGGCTGCCGAAGGTGTCCGACACCGAGAGCAGCACGCGCGTCGGGTTCACCCACCAGATTTGGTGGACATGGGTGTCGCGGCGGAAGCGCAGCGTGGCGGTGGGCTTCATGTCGGCGCGGCGGTAGATCAGCAGGGCGGTCTGGCCCTGCCCCGCGAGCGGCACGCTGGCGGCGAAGTATTCGCCGGTGGGCGAGATGTGCAGGTCGCGCACGGTGTCCTCGGCCACGAACGGGGCGACATCGACGGTTTGCGCGGACACGGCCTGCATGGGCGCCAGCATCGCGATGCCGGCGAGCAACGACTTCAAGAACTGCATGGATTCCTTCCCCTGGTGATTTCCCTGAACTGACCACGGCGGCGTTCACGAAACGCGCGCGGACAGCGTCCAGGGATGGTAGCGCACCGCTGCTACACTCACTGAAACACCTGAACGAGGCCCCCGCATGCCCCACGCGCGACCGCTCGCCATCGCCCTGATCGTCGCCATCGCCGCCGCAGCCGCCCCGGATGCCGACGCGCAGAGGAAGGCCAGCGCCAAGCGCGCCAAGGCGCCCGCGGTCAGCGCGGCCTGCACCGATTTCTACGCGGATGCCAACGCGGCGTGGTTGCAGGCCAACCCGATGCCTGCGAGCGGCGCGGTCTCGGCGCTGGGGCAGCTGGCCGCGCGCGCGCAGCAACAGCAGCGCGACCTGCTGGATGCGGCGATGGCGGCGCCGCAGGGGCAGGTGCAGGCCTTGCTGGGGGATTTCTGGGCCAGCGGCCTGGACGAGGCGTCCATCGAGCGCGACGGCGCCAACCCGGTGGCGCCGCTGCTGCAGCGCATCGACGGCATCCGCCGGGCCAAGGACGTGGCCCCGGCCATCGCCGCCCTGCACCACGTCGGCATCCCGGTGCTGTTCGACTTCAAGGCCGACATCGACCTGCGCGACCTGGACCGGCACCTGGGGTATTTCGCGCAGGGCGGCCTGGGCCTGCCCGATCCGGCGTACTACACCCGGACCGACGCCGATACGCGCGCGCTGCTGTCGCGCTACACCGACTACGTGCAGAAGATCCTGGTGCTGACCGGCGTGCCGGCGCAGCAGGCCGCCGCGGAGGCGCGCTCCGTGCTCGAGCTCGAGACGCGGATCGCCACGGCGTCGCGCCCGCTGGTGGAACTGCGCGATCCGCGCGCCAACTTCGCGCCGGTGCCCACCGCCGGCCTCGGCAAGCAGTACCGCAACCTGCAGCTGGACGCCTTCCTGAAGGCGCAGGACGTCGGCGACGACACGGTGTCGATCGCCAACCCCGCGCTGTTCGCGCACCTGGACACGCTGGTGGCGGGCCTGAAGCCGCAGCAGTGGAAGAGCTACCTGCGCTGGCGGGTGGGCGATGCGATGGCGCCCTACCTCGCCAAGCCCTGGCGCGACGCCGCGTTCGAGTTCCGCGGCAAGGTGCTGCACGGCCAGGCCGCGCCGCCGCCGCGCTGGCAGCAGGCGCTGGACGCGATCAACCTGGCCGCCGGGCCGATGCTGGGACGCGAGTACGCCGCGCGCTACCTGCCCGCCGCCACGCGCCAGCAGGCGGAGGCCATCGCCGGCCAGGTGCGCGATGCGCTGGTGCGCAGCATCGAGGCCAGCACCTGGATGTCCGACCCGGCCAAGGCCGAGGCGCGCGCCAAGCTGGGGCGGTTGCGCATCGAGGTCGGGACCCCGCGCCGCGACCTGGACTACACCGTGCAACCGATGGGGCGCGGCAGCTTCGGCGGCAACATGCTGATCGCCTCCACCTGGCGGCACCGCGAGGAGATGAAGCGGATCGGCCGCGGCAATGCGGAACGCCGCTGGAACGTGCTGCCGCAGGAACCCGCGCTGGCCTACGACCTGGCGCACAACCGGCTGGTGGTCACCGCCGCCATGCTGCAGGCGCCGGTGCTGGATCCGGCGTTGCCGGTGGCCGGGCAGTACGGCGCGTTCGGTGCGCTGGTGGGCCACGAACTGAGCCACGCGGTGGACGCGCGTGGCCGCATGGTGGATGCCGGCGGCGGGCTGCGCGACTGGTGGACCAGCGCCGAGGCCGGTGCATGGGACGCCCTGGGCCAGCGCGTGGCGGCCGCGTACGACGCCCTGCCCTACCCGCAGCTCAACGGGGTCAAGGTCAATGGCCGGCTGAGCCGCGATGAGAACCTGGCGGACCTCGCGGGCGTGGAACTTGCGCGCGCCGCCATGCTCGCCGCGCTGCCGTCCGGCGGCCCGGAGGCGGACGCGGCGTTCTACCGCGGCTGGGCGCAGCTGTGGGCGCAGCAGGTCACCCCGGAGGAAGCCCAGCGGCGCAGCCTGCAGGACGTGCGCGCACCCGGCCCCTGGCGCGCCAACGTGCCGCTGATGCAGCAGGAGGCCTTCGGCAGCGCGTTCTCCTGCAAGCCCGGCACGCCCATGCAACCGCAGGCGCCGCAGCGCATCGCCATCTTCCGCTGACCGTTCGCGCGCCGCTGGCGCGGCGGGCGCTCAACGCACGCTGCGCGGCCGCGGCCTGCCGAATGGGGGCTGGCCGCGCCAGTGGCGGATCAGCAGCCAGCCGAACAGCATGCCGCCCAGGTGCGCGAAGTGCGCCACCCCGGGCTGCAGCCCGGTCACGCCCAGGTAGAGCTCGAACACCCCGTACAGGATCACCAGGGTGCGCGCGCGCATCGGGATGGGCGGGAACAGCAGCATCACCCGCTGGTTCGGGAACAGCAGGCCGTACGCCAGCAGCAGGCCGAACACGCCGCCGGAGTCGCCCACCGTGGGATAGGGAT
Source organism: uncultured Thermomonas sp. (assembly GCA_965649855.1). GTDB lineage: Bacteria > Pseudomonadota > Gammaproteobacteria > Xanthomonadales > Xanthomonadaceae > Thermomonas. The sequence goes on from CBFGMM010000132.1 coordinate 4,386, forward strand.
CGCCGCCTTGCGAAACCGACCAGGCGCCCACCAGCAACTGGCACAGGCCGGCGCCGGCCACGCACACCAGGAAGTAGGTGAGGTAGCGGCGTTCGCCCCAGACATGCTCGAGCTGTGCGCCGAACATCACCAGCGCCAGCATGTTGAAGGCCAGGTGCATCGCACCGCCGTGCAGGAAGCCATACGTCAGCAACTGCCAGGGCATGAACCCCGGCGCCGCGAGGTTGTCCCCGCCCAAGGGCCAAAGCGCCAGCGCCATCAGGGCATCGCCCAGCAGCAACTGCAGCAGGAAACCCGCCACGTTGGCGATCAGCAGCAGCTTGGTGATGCGCGGCAGGGGGAATGGCATCCGTGCGGGAATCCTGTTGCGGTGCAGCGCATCATCCCATGACCGGGTTCACCCGGGCGACCACAACGCCGCATCCAGCGCTTCGCCCGACGCATCGGCCATCGGCATGCGCACCCGTCCGTTGCGCACCTCCACGCCTTCCGCCTGCAGCCGGCGTGCCTGTTCGATGAACCCCGGGGAGCCCTGGGGCATCGCGATGCGCCCATCCGAGCGCAGGATCCGGTGCCACGGCAGGCCGGGTTCGCCGTTGCCGGCCAGCACCCGGGCCACCAGCCGGGCGCGCCCCGGCAGGCCGGCGCGCCGCGCGATGGCGCCGTAGCCCGCGACCTGCCCGCGCGGCACCGCGC
>CBFGMM010000133.1:0-5038 GCA_965649855.1 uncultured Thermomonas sp.
CGCGCGACGATCGCCAGCGGCGACAGCGCGAGCAGACGCGCGCCGCCGCGCGCCGCCGCCCGGCGCAGGCCCGCGTGCTGCCCGCGCGGGCGCAGCGACACCAGCGTCCAGTCGCGTCCTGGCGGCTCCCGTTGCATGCGCCGAGCTTGGCACAAGCCCCGCCGATCCTGCAGGCTGTGCGGATGCCCGACTCCCCCGCGCCGCCGCTGCACGCCCTCGTCGCCCACTACGCCGCCATGCCCCCGGTGGCCGCGATGGCGCCCGTGGTCGAGGAGTGGCGCGACGGCCACCTGCGCCTGCGCGCGCCGCTGGCCGCCAACGTCAACGACAAGGGCTGCGCCTTCGGCGGCAGCCTGAATTCGCTGATGACGCTGTCCGCGTGGGGACTGGTGTTCCTGGAGCTGGCCGAGGCCGGCCTTTCCGCCGACATCTTCGTGGCGGACAACCGCGTGCGCTACCTCAAGCCGGTGTTCGAGGACCTGGTGGTGCAGGCGCACTTCGACGATCCGGGCGAGCGCGCCGCGCTGGCCGGGCAGCTGCGGCGGCAGGGCCGCGCCAGCGTGCGCCTGCAGGCCCGCGCGTTGCTGGAGGACGGCGGCGTGGCGGCCACCTTCGTCGGCCGGTACGTGGCGATCGTCCGCGGCTGAGCCGGCCGCGCGCGTTAGGATGCGGGCGTCCCCCGCGGAGTCGCCCCATGCCCCTGCTGCTGCGTTGCCTGCTGCTGTGCTGCCTGCTGGCGCTGGCCGGCTGCCCGAAATCGGCCAGCAAGGGCACCGCACTGGACGAAGTGCAGTACGCCTATTCGGCGGCGATCCGCTGGGGCGACTTCGAGGGCGCCTGGAACCTGGTCGACCCCGAGGTGCGCAAGGCGCGGCCGCTGACCGACATCGACTTCTCGCGCTACAAGCAGGTGCAGATCTCGGGCTACCGCGAGCAGGGCGGCACCACCCTGGCCAGCGGCGAGGTGGTGCGCGACATCGAGATCGGCGTGATCAACCGCAACACCCTGGCCGAGCGCACCGTGCGCTACCGCGAACGCTGGCGCTACGACCCGGCCGCCAGCAGCTGGTGGCTGGTCAGCGGCCTGCCGGACCTCTGGGGCGAATAGCCCCGTCCGCGCCACCCGGTGCGGCCGGCTCGCTACAATCGGCGCCCCGCATCCCCGGCCCACCCCGTGACCCTTGCCGAACTGTTGGCCTTCGCTGGCCGCCACCCCCTGCTGTCGCTCGCCCTGGGCGGCATCACCATCGCCCTGGTGTGGAACGAGGTGGCCGGCCGCCTGTCCGGCCTGCGCCGCCTGACCCCGGCGCAGCTGACCGCGCTGGTCAACCGCGAGGACGCGCTGGTGGTGGACCTGCGCCCGATCGCCGAGTTCGACAAGGGCCACATCGCCGGCGCGCGCAACGTGCAGCCCAGCCAGTTCGACCCGGAACACAAGCAGCTGGCGGCGGCCAAGGCGCTGCCGGTGGTGATGGTCTGCAAGACCGGGCAGAGCGCCACCGCGGCCGCCAGGCGCCTGCGCAAGGCGGGGTTCCAGAACGTGGGCGTGCTGGAAGGCGGCATGCAGGCCTGGCAGGGCACCGACCTGCCACTGGTGAAAGGCAAGCGCTGACCCCATGCAGGGCAGATCGCGCCGAACGGTGCGATAATCGCCCTCTTTTCCGCGCAGCAACCGCATTCTGGAGCCACACGCAATGTCCGACGAAAACCTGAACGGCGCAGCCCTGGCCGCCGACACGCAGCCGCAGCCGCAGGGTCCCACCTTCTCGGTGGAGAAGCTCTACACCAAGGACCTGTCCTTCGAGGCCCCGAATGCGCCGCTGGTGTTCAACGAACAGGGCCAGCCGGACCTGCAGATGAAGCTCAACCAGAAGGTCAACCGCCTGGCGGAGACGGCGTTCGAGGTCAGCCTGGGCATCACCATCACCTGCACCCTGAACGGCAAGACCGCCTACCTGGCCGAGGTGGAGCAGTCCGGCGTGTTCGGCCTGGCAGGCTTCGACGAGCAGACCCTGGACGCGATGCTGGGCATCCAGTGCCCCAACGTGCTGTATCCCTACGCCAGCGCCGCGATCAGCCAGCTGATCCAGTCCGGCGGCTTCCCGCCGTTCCCGATGCAGCCGCTGAACTTCGAGGCCCTGTACGCCGAGGGCCTGCGCCAGCGCATGGCGCAGCAGGGCGACCAGGCCGCGCTGGCCAATTCCGAACCCGCCGGCAACGCCTGACCCGGATCGGCCGCGCGTGGCGCCGCGAGCGCCGCGCGCCGGCCGCGGACGACTCGCTGGCATGCAGGACGACAACGGCCACGTCCCGGTCGCGGTACTCGGCGCGGGCTCCTGGGGCACCGCGCTGGCCGCGCTGATCGCGCGGCATGGGCATCCCACCGTGCTGTGGGGCCGCGATGCCGGCGTGGTCGCCGCCATCGGCGCCACGGGCGAGAACCCGCGCTACCTGCCCGGCATCCCGCTGCCGGCGTCGCTGCGCGCGACCACCGACCTGCCCGACGCCCTCGCCGGCGCCGGCCTGGTGCTGGTGGTGGTGCCCTCGCATGCGTTCGCGGACACCCTTCGCGAACTGGCCCCATGGCGGCCCGCCGCCGCCGGCGTGGCCTGGGCCACCAAGGGCTTCGAGCCCGGCAGTGGCCGCTTCCTGCATGAGGTGGCTGCCGAGGTGTTCGGCGGCGCGGTGCCGCTGTCGGTGGTGACCGGTCCCTCGTTCGCCAAGGAAGTGGCGCAGGGCCTGCCCACCGCGCTGACCGTGCATTCGGACGATCCCGCCTTCGCCCGCCGGGTCGCCGGCGTGCTGCATGGCCCGTCGTTCCGTGCCTACACCGGCGACGACATGCGCGGCGCCGAGCTGGGCGGCGCGATGAAGAACGTGCTGGCGGTGGCCACCGGCGTGGCCGACGGCATGGCGCTGGGCCTGAACGCGCGCGCCGGGCTGATCACCCGCGGCCTCAACGAGATGCTGCGGCTCAACATCGCCATCGGCGGCCGCCCGGAGACCCTGATGGGCCTGGCCGGCCTGGGCGACCTGGTGCTCACCAGCACCGGCGACCTGTCGCGCAACCGGCGCCTGGGCCTGGCCCTGGGCCACGGGCGTTCGATCGCCGAGGCGGTGCGCGAGATCGGCCAGGTGGTCGAATCGATCCAGACCGCCGACGAGGTGATGCGCCAGGCCGACGCGCATGGCGTGGAACTGCCGATCTCCTCCACCGTGCGCGACGTGCTGCACGGCGACATCACCCCCGCCGAAGGCCTTGCGCGGCTGATGGCCCGGGAACAGAAGGCCGAATACCCGCAGTCGCTGTTCGGCTGAGCCGCAAAGAAAACGCCCGGCCGGAGCCGGGCGTTTGACCATCGCAGGGGAGGGGGGCGCCTGCGTTGGCAGCGGCGGGCCGGACAGGGATCGGACCGCCGCCTTGCTGCGCGATGCGCTTACCAGGTCAGGCGCGGGCCCACCATGTACTGGGTGTCGCCGTCGGCGAACTTCACGTCCGCGGTCACGCCCCAGTTCTGGTTGAACTTCACCAGGCCGCCGACGCGGCCGTACACGTCGCCCTCGAAGTCGCCGCCATCCTCGTAGCCCAGCAGGGCGTAGCCCTCCAGGTTGCTGGCCAGCGCGCTGCGCACGCCGCCTTCGGCGCTGTAGCCGCTGAAGTCGAAGCCGCTGCCCGCGTCCAGCTTCTCGTAGGCCACGTTGGCCACGAAGTCGGTGCGCGAGGAGATGGCGGTGTTGTAGCCGGCGCCGATCTTCCACTGGTCGAAGTCGAAGCTGGTGTTCTTGAGCTTCTGGTTGGAGTAGCCGCCGAACAGGTGCACGTTCGGGTGCACGGCGACCGAACCGTTCAGGCCCCAGCCGTCGGCGTCGCCGCCGTCGGTGTTGGTGGCCACGTAGCCACCCTGCACGAAGTTGTAGGAGACGCCGTCGGCCGCGGAGGCGGCAAAGGGGGTGGCGGCCAGCAGGGCCAGGGCGGCAAGCTTGCTCAGGGCGTTACGCTTCATCGGGGAAGGCCTCGTTATTGTTGTTGGCACGTCGGCAAGCGCCGGCGTGGGGCGCATTCTGGAGCGGCCTTCACAACCCAGGATGAATATAAAACCGGTTGGTACAGGAACCATTCGGGTGCCGCATGGTCGGCGCTGGCGGGTCAGCTGCCGCCCGCGTACCCCGCCTGGCGCCAGGCCTCGAACACCACCACCGCCACCGCGTTGGACAGGTTGAGGCTGCGGTTGCCGGGGCGCATCGGCAGCCGCAGGCGTTGACCGACGGGTACCTGCTCCAGCACGTCGTGCGGCAGGCCGGCGGTCTCGCTGCCGAACAGCAGGGCGTCGCCCGCGCGATAGGCGGGCGCGTCGAAGCGGACCTGTCCGCGGGTGGACAGCGCGAACACGCGCGGGGCCTGGCCGGCGTTGGCCGCCGCGATCGCCGCCAGCGCGGCGTCCAGGTCGTCGTGCACCTGCAAGGCCGCGTACTCGTGGTAATCCAGGCCCGCGCGCCGCAACTGGCGGTCGGCGAGGTCGAAGCCCAGTGGCCGCACCAGGTGCAGGCGCGCGCCGGTGTTGGCGCACAGGCGGATCACGTTGCCGGTGTTGGGCGGGATCTCGGGGCGGTGCAGGATGACGTCGATCACGCAGGCCACCGGCCGCGCGTCACCACGGCAGCGGTTCGCCGCGCCAGTCCACGAAGCCGCCGGACTGCGCGGGCGTGGCGCCATCGATCACCTGCAGCAGCCCGCGCACCGCCTCCTGCGGCGTCACGTTGGCGCTGCTGCCGCCCATCTCGGTCTGCACCCAGCCCGGATGCAGGGCCAGCACCACGATCCCGCGGTCGGCCAGCGCATGGGCCAGCTGCACCGTCAGCATGTTCTGCGCGGCCTTGCTGGCGCAGTAGCTGGGCGAACGGAACTCGCGCCGGCTGGCGATGGAACCCATCACGCTGGAGAGGTTGGCGATGACGGCATTGGGCTCCCGTGCGGACGCTGCGGGGGTGCCGGGGGCGCGGGGGGTGCGGTCAACCAAGCGAGTATCGGGGAGCGACT
>CBFGMM010000134.1:0-5006 GCA_965649855.1 uncultured Thermomonas sp.
GGGTGGCAGCGCGCGAAGCCGGCCTGCGCCCGGGCGACGTGGTGCTGGCGGTGGGCCGCGCCGGCGTGGCCACGGCGGCCGCGCTCGATGCGCAACTGCGCGCCGCGGGCGTGGGCAAGCCGGTGATGCTGCTGGTGCGCCGCGGTGCCGGCACCCAGTACGTGACCGTCAACCCGGCGGGCGAATGACGGATCCGGCAGGCCGCGCCCGCCGGGACGCGGCCTGCGCTGTGCGATAATCCGCGGTTTACCCCACGCACTGATCGGTGCGGGCGGCCGCGACCCCGCTGCCGTCGCCAGGCCAAGCACAGCACCCATGCAGCACGATCCGATGCGGCTGATCCGCAACTTCTCCATCATCGCCCACGTCGACCACGGCAAGTCGACCCTGGCCGACCGCATCATCCAGCTGTGCGGCGGCCTGCAGGCGCGCGAGATGGAAGCGCAGGTGCTGGACTCCAACCCGATCGAGCGCGAGCGCGGCATCACCATCAAGGCGCAGTCGGTCTCGCTGCCGTACACGGCCAGGGACGGGGTGACCTACCAGCTCAACTTCATCGACACCCCCGGCCACGTCGACTTCAGCTACGAGGTCAGCCGTTCGCTGGCCGCGTGCGAGGGCGCGCTGCTGGTGGTCGATGCCGCGCAGGGCGTGGAGGCGCAATCCGTCGCCAACTGCTACACCGCGGTGGAGCAGGGCCTTGAAGTGGTGCCGGTGCTGAACAAGATCGACCTGCCGACCGCCGACGTCGACAAGGTCAAGGAAGAGATCGAGGCGGTGATCGGCATCGACGCCGCCGACGCGGTGGCCATCTCCGCCAAGACCGGCCTCAACGTCGGCGACGTGCTGGAGGCCATCGTCAAGCGCATCCCGCCGCCGGTGCCGCGCGACACCGACAAGCTGCAGGCGCTGATCATCGACTCCTGGTTCGACAACTACCTCGGCGTGGTGTCCCTGGTGCGCGTGATGCAGGGCGAGATCAAGCCCGGCGACAAGCTCCTGGTGATGTCGACCGGCCGCACCCACCAGGTGGACAAGGTCGGCGTGTTCACGCCCAAGCGCAAGGACCTGCCCAGGCTGCGCGCAGGCGAGGTGGGCTGGATCCACGCGTCCATCAAGGACGTGCACGGTGCGCCGGTGGGCGACACCCTGACCCTGGCCAACGATCCCGCGCCGGGCCCGCTGCCGGGCTTCCAGGAAATGCAGCCGCGCGTGTTCGCCGGCCTGTTCCCGGTCGACGCCGAGGACTACCCGAACCTGCGCGAGGCGCTGGACAAGCTGCGCCTCAACGACGCCGCGCTGCGCTTCGAGCCGGAAAGCTCGGAGGCGATGGGCTTCGGCTTCCGCTGCGGCTTCCTGGGCATGCTGCACATGGAGATCGTGCAGGAGCGCCTGGAGCGCGAGTACGACCTGAATCTGATTTCCACCGCGCCCACCGTGGTCTACGAGGTGCTGAAGACCGACGGCGGCATCGTGCCGATGGACAACCCGGCCAAGCTGCCGCCGGCGAACATGGTGGCCGAGATCCGCGAGCCGATCATCCGCGCCAACATCCTCACCCCGCCGGACTACATCGGCAACGTGATCAAGCTGTGCGAGGACAAGCGCGGCGTGCAGGTGGGCATCACCTACATGGCCAGCCAGGTGCAGGTGAGCTACGAGTTGCCGATGGCCGAGGTGGTGCTGGACTTCTTCGACAAGCTGAAGTCGGTGAGCCGCGGCTACGCCTCGCTGGACTACCACTTCCTGCGCTTCGAGGCCGGCCCGTTCGTGCGCGTGGACACCCTGATCAACGGCGACAAGGTCGACGCGCTGAGCATCATCGTGCACCGCAGCCATGCCGACAGGCGCGGCCGCGAGCTGACCGAGAAGATGAAGGACCTGATCCCGCGGCAGATGTTCGACGTGGCCATCCAGGCCGCGATCGGCGCGCAGGTGATCGCCCGGACCACGGTCAAGGCGCTGCGCAAGAACGTGCTGGCCAAGTGCTACGGTGGCGACGCCACCCGCAAGAAGAAGCTGCTGGAGAAGCAGAAGGAAGGCAAGAAGCGGATGAAGCAGGTCGGGCGGGTGGAGATCCCGCAGGAAGCCTTCCTCGCCGTGCTGCAGGTCGACAACAAGTAGGGGCGCACCGCCGGGGCGCGGGCCCCGGCGGGCACACGGCATATGGAGAGGTCCGCATGATGGTCTGGTTCGAAACGATCCTGGTGGCGCTGACCGCGCTCACCGGCCTGGTCTGGCTGCTGGACAGGCTGGTGCTGGCGAAGCGCCGCGCGGCGCTGGCCGGGCCGCTGGAGGACGCCAAGGAGCCGGTGCTGGTCGACTACTCCAAGGCCTTTTTCCCGATCCTGGCGATCGTGCTGGGCCTGCGCAGCTTCGTGGCCGAGCCTTTCCGCATCCCGTCCAGCTCGATGATGCCCACCCTGATGATCGGGGACTTCATCCTGGTCAACAAGTTCGCCTACGGCCTGCGCTGGCCGATCACCAACCGGAAGTTCCTCGCCAACGGCGCGCCCGCGCGCGGCGACGTGGTGGTGTTCCGCCCGCCGCACCACCCGCGCCAGGACTGGATCAAGCGGGTCATCGGGCTGCCGGGGGACACCGTCTCCTACCGCGACAACCAGGTGTTCCTGAACGGCACGGCGCTGCCGTACCGGATCGACGGGGCCTACCGCGCCAGCGGCAAGGGCAGCGAGATGACCGGTGCCACCCTGCTCACCGAGGGCCTGCCGGGACGGCCGCACCCCGTGCTGGAGCGGACCGAGTCGGCCATGGCCTTCCAGGGGGAGGGTGACTGGACGGTGCCGGCCGGGCATTATTTCGTCATGGGCGACAATCGCGACAACAGCGAGGACAGCCGGTTCTGGGGCGTCCTGCCGGAAGCCAGCCTGCGCGGCAAGGCCTTCCTGGTCTGGATGAACTTCGATGCCAGCGCCGACCGCTGGGTGGACGCCACCAGGCTCGGCACGCGTATTCCGTAGCACCACCACCACCACGCACGTAGGGGAACAGACATGAGGCGGACGCAAAGCGGCATGACCCTGATCGGGTTCCTGATCGTGCTGTCGGTGGCGATCTTCTTCGTCTACTGCGGCATGAAGATCGTGCCCATGTACACCGAGTTCTATTCGGTGAAGAAGGCGCTGGCCAGCCTTGCCGCGGAACCCGGCATCGAGACCGCGTCCAAGGAAAAGATCCGCGAACTCTTCTTCAAGCGCCTGTACATGAGCTACGCGAACAACGTGAAGAAGGAAGCGCTGAAGATCGAGACGCGCGACAACGGCTACCTGATGGTGGTGGATTACGAGCGGCGCGAGCCGCTGGTCGCCAACCTCGACGTGGTGGGCAAGTACCACGCGGAACAGGAACTGGTGCGCGGTGGCGCAGCCGCTGCCCCGTAACCCGCCCAGCCACGACTTCGCCGGCCATGCCTTCGCCGACCCGGCGTTGCTGGCGCAGGCGTTGACCCACCGCAGCGCGGGCGCGCCGCACAACGAGCGCCTGGAGTTCCTGGGCGACGCGCTGGTCAACCAGTTCGTCGCCGAGGCGCTGTACCGGCGCTGGCCCGGCGCCGACGAGGGCGCGCTCACCCGCGCCCGCGCCGAGCTGGTGCGCGAATCCGCGCTGGCCGGCATCGCCCGCCGCCTGGACCTGGGCGCGCGGCTGGTGCTGGGGCCGGGCGAACTGAAGACCGGGGGCCACCGGCGCGATTCGATCCTGGCCGACGCGGTGGAGGCGGTGGTCGCGGCGATCCACCTGGATGCCGGCTTCGAGGCGTGCCGCGCCGCCGTGCTGCCCTGGTTCGCGCCGCTGATCGACGCGCTGCCCGCCCCCAACCGCGTGGGCAAGGATCCCAAGACGCGGCTGCAGGAATGGCTGCAGGGCCGCGGCAGGCCGCTGCCCGTCTACGCGGTGGTGGAGGAGGGCGGCGAGGACCATGCGCGCGTGTTCCGCGCCCGTTGCACCCTTGCCGAGCCGCCGCTGCACACCGAGGGCGAGGGCAGTTCGCGCCGCGCCGCCGAACAACAGGCGGCCGAGGCCGCGCTGAACCTCATCGAGAACCCATGAACGCATCCAGTCCCCCCGCCCCCGACGCCGCGCGCAGCGGCGCGGTCGCCGTGATCGGCCGGCCCAACGTCGGCAAGTCCACCTTGGTGAACGCCCTGGTGGGCGCCAAGGTCAGCATCACCTCCAACCGTCCGCAGACCACGCGCCACCGGCTGCTGGGCATCGCCACCTTCCCCGGCGGGCAATTGCAGCTGGTGGACACCCCCGGCATCCACGGCGAGCAGGGACGCCGTTCCGGCAAGGCGATGAACCGGATGATGAACCGGGCCGCGCGTGGCGCGCTGGAAGGCGTGGACGCGGCGGTCCTGGTGGTCGAGGCCGGGCGCTGGGACGCCGAGGACGGGCTGGCCTTCGACGCCCTGCGCGATGCCGGCCTGCCGGTGGTGCTGGTGGTCAACCAGGTCGACAAGGTCAAGGACAAGGGCGCCCTGCTGCCGTTCATCGCCAAGGTGAGCGAAGGCCGCGCGTTCGCCGCGGTGCATCCGCTGTCCGCGCTCAAGCGCAAGGGGCTGGAGTCGCTGGTGGACACGCTGCTGGGGCTGGTGCCGGAGGCGGCGCCGGCGTTCGCGGAGGACGAGATCACCGACAAGAGCCAGCGCTTCCTGGCCGGCGAGCTGGTGCGCGAGCAGCTGATGCGCCAGCTGGGCGAGGAACTGCCGTACGCGACCACCGTCGAGGTGGAGAAGTTCGAGGAGGAGCCGTCGCCGACGCGTGGCGTCATGTACCGCATCGACGCGGTGATCTGGGTCGAGCGCGACGGCCAGAAGGCGATCGTGATCGGCAAGGGCGGCGAGCGCCTGCGGGAGATCGGCAGCCGCGCGCGCCTGCAGATGGAGCGCCTGTTCGACGCCAAGGTGTTCCTGCAGACCTGGGTGCGCGTGCGCGAGGGCTGGAGCGACGACGAGGCCGCGCTGCGCTCGCTGGGTTACCACGACTGA
>CBFGMM010000135.1:0-4987 GCA_965649855.1 uncultured Thermomonas sp.
TGGGCGCGGCCTGGATGCCGCCTTCATCGCCGAACTGGAGCGCCGCGTGGTCGGGATCGAACCGGGCCTGACCCTGCTGCTGGACCTGGGCGTGGCCCACGGGCGCGAACGCACGCGCGGCCGCGAGCAGGCCCGGGGCGCGGCGCCCGACCGCATCGAGCGCGAGCGCGACGAGTTCTTCGAGCGGGTGCGCGCCGGTTTCCTGGCGCGCGCGGCGCAGGCGCCCGCGCGCATCGTCGTGCTCGATGCAAGCGCGGACGCCGACAGCGTGGCAGCCGCGGCGGCGCAGGCGCTCGCGCGCTACCGGCGGGGCCTGGCATGACCGCGCTGCCGCCACTGGCGCCATGGCAGCAACGCGCCCTGGACCAGGCGACTGCCGCGCTGGCCGCGGGCCAGTTCGGGCACGCCACCCTGCTGGTGGGGCCGGAGCGCATCGGCAAGCGCCTGCTGGCCGAGCACCTGGCGCAGCGCATGCTCTGCGCGACGCCGCTGGCGGACGGGTCGCCCTGCGGCCAGTGCAAGTCGTGCGCGCTGTTCGCGGCGCGCTCGCAGTACGACCCCGTGGAGACCCGGCCGGACGGCGCGCCCGCGCATCCGTGGGGCCACAGCGCGCATCCCGACCTGCACCTGGTGGGCTACGAGGTCAACCAGAAGACCGGCAAGCCACGCGCCGAGATCGTGATCGAACAGGTGCGCGCGCTGTCCACGCGGATGGGCCTGACCGCGCAGCTGGGCGGCGCCCAGGTGGTGATCGTGGATCCCGCCGACGCGATCAACTACAGCGCGTTCAACGCCCTGCTGAAGACGCTGGAGGAGCCGCAGCCCGGGCGCTACCTGTGGCTGCTGGCATCGCACCCGGCGCGGCTGCCGGCCACTATCCGCAGCCGCTGCCAGCGCCTGGAACTGCGGCTGCCGCCACGCGCGGAGGCGCTGGCGTGGCTGCAGGCGCGCGGCCATCGCCCGGGCCTGGCCGCGGAGGCGCTGGAGGCTGCGCGCGGCCATCCGGGCCTGGCCGATGCATGGGCATCGGGCGACGGCCTGGCGTTGCGTCGGGAAGTGGAAGCCGATGCACGCGCGCTGTGCAGCAAGGCGGCGATGCCCGCGGAGGTGGCCCAGCGCTGGGTGGCGGACGGACGCGCCGACGAGCGCCTGCGGCACCTCGCGGAGCATGCGCTGGCGCTGGCCGCGGGCTTGACCGGGACCGGGCGAACCCGCACGCTGGCCGCGCGGTACGACGCCGCCAACCGCACCCGCGAACTGCTGCGCAGCACGGTGCGCGCGGACCTCGCGGTCACCGAGGCGCTGCTCGGCTGGCGCGACTAGGGGATGTGCGGGCTGTACGGGTGACGCGGGTCGGATGACGCTGGTCGAATGAGAGGGGAGCGCGCATGAATGGAGCGGGTGGCGCACGGCAGGGCATCCTGTCGCTGGTCGTGAAGGACAAGACCGGGCTGTACAACGCCTACATGCCGTACATCCGGCAGGGCGGGATCTTCGTCCCCACCCCGCGCCGGTATTTCATCGGCGACGAAGTCTTCCTGCTGCTGACCCTGCCCGAGTCCTCCGAGCGGCTGCCGGTGGCCGGCCGCGTGGTCTGGGTCACGCCCACCGGTGCCCAGGGCAACCGCCCGGCGGGAATCGGCGTGCAGTTCGCCGACACGGCGGAGGGCGAAGCGGTGAAGGGCAAGATCGAGACCATCCTGGCCGGCGTGCTCAACGCGGAGCAGGCCACGCAGACGATGTAGCGCGTCGCGCGGGGTCCAGATCGCCTGGCGCCGCCCTAGCGAGCGGACTCGCGCAGCGCCGGGTTGTCCCAGCCGGGACGCGGCGCGAAGCGCTCGCCATGCTTTGCCTGCAGGGCGCGCAGCCGCGCCAGCACCGCGTCCACGCCGGTCTCGCGGATGTACTGGATGGGGCCGCCGCGGAACGGCGCGAAGCCGGTGCCGAAGATCACGCCGGCGTCCAGCAGGTCGGCATCCGCGACCACGCCGTCGTGCAGGCAGGCCACGGCCTCGTTGAGCAGGGGCAGGACCAGGCGGTCCTGCAGGTCGTCCGGCGCGCGGTAGTCCCTGGGCAGCTCCGGCTTGCGCGGCTTGCTGCCCTTGCCGGCGTCCACCCAGGCGTAGATGCCCTGGCCGTCCTTCTTGCCGCGCCTGCCGGGCTGCGGCGGCGCCTGCAGGGCGGCCGGGATGGGCAGGCCGAGGAAGGGTGCCAGTTCCCCGCCGACGCCGGCGGCCACGTCCAGGCCCACGGTGTCGACCAGCTCGATCGGGCCCATCGGCATGCCGAACTGCACCGCGGCCCGGTCGATCGCGGGACCCGGGATGCCCTCGGCCAGCGCCGTCATCGCCTCCAGCATGTACGGGAACAGCACGCGGTTGACCAGGAAGCCCGGGGTGCCGGCAACCGGCACCGGCAGCTTGTCCAGCTGGCGGCAGAACGCGGCCAGGCGCTGCTGCGTCTCCGGCGCCATCTGCGCGTGGTGGATGATCTCCACCAGTGGCATCTGCGCCACCGGGTTGAAGTAGTGCAGCCCGGCGAACTGCGCGGGCCGGGCGAGGTGGCCGCGCAGCGCGTCCAGCGGGATCGACGAGGTGTTGGTGGTCAGCAGCGCGCCGGGCGGGAGCCGCGGCTCCAGGTCCGCATACAGCGCGCGCTTGGCGTCCGCGTCCTCGATGATCGCCTCGATCACCAGGTCCGCGGCGGCCGCCCCGTCGCCCGCCAGGTCGCCGGTCAGCCGCGCGGCCACCTGCGGGCGCCTGGCGTCGTCCTTCACCTTCTTCGCGAACAGCGCCTGCGCGCGTTGCAGGGCGGCATCGATGTAGCGCTGCTCGCGGTCCTGCAGGGTCACGGTGCAGCCCTTGTAGGCGCTCCACGCCGCGATGTCGCCGCCCATCACGCCGGCACCGACCACGTGCACCCGCTGGATGGGATCGGCCTGCCTGCCGCCCATGCCCTTCAGCCGCTCCATCAGGAAGAACACGCGCACCAGGTTGCGCGCAGTGGGCGTGCCGGCCAGCCGCACCACCGCCTTGCGCTCTGCGGCGAGCAGCGATTGCGCGCCGCCACCGGCGCGCCGCCAGGTCTCGATCAGGCTGTAGGGCGCGGGGTAGTGCTCGCGCCGCGCCTTGCGCGCGACCTGCCTGGCCAGCATGGGCGCCAGCGCCTGGCGCACCGGCCACAGGTTGCTGGCCCACGCCAGCGCGCGCTGCCTGAACGGTCGCGGCGCGCCGCGCAGGGCCAGTTCGGCGGCGGCGTCCAGCAGCACTGCCGGGTCGGCCACCTTGTCCACCAGTCCGATCGCGCGGGCCGCCGTGGCCGACAGCGCGCGGCCGGTCAGCATCATGTCGAACGCCGCCGGCGCCCCCACCAGCCGCGGCAGGCGCACGCTGCCGCCCCAGCCCGGGAAGATCCCCAGCTTGACCTCGGGCAGGCCGATGCGGGTCGACGCAGCGTTGCTGGCCGCGCGGTAGCGGCAGGCCAGCGCCAGTTCCGTGCCGCCGCCCATGCAGAAGCCATGGATCGCGGCCACCGTGGGGCAGGGCAGTTCCGCCAGGCGCTGGAACACCTGCTGGCCGCGGCGGATGGCGTCGTTGGTGGTGCCCTTGGCATCGAACTCGCGGAACTCGCGGATGTCCGCCCCGGCGATGAAGCCGCTGTCCTTCAGCGAATGGATCACAAGGCCCGGCGGCGGATCCAGCGCCACCCGCTCCAGCAGCGCGTCCAGTTCCAGCAGCACCTCCTGGGCCAGCGCATTGACCGACTCGCCGGCGCGGTCCAGCCCCGCCAGCAGGATGCCGTCCCCGCGCCGCTGCAGGCGCCAGTGGGCGAAGCGCAGGCCGTCGAAGCCGGGGACGTGGTCGTGCGTCGTCATGGGCGTGCCATTCGGTCGGGTATGGGCCGTATGATCCGGGGGCGGCTTGAATGCCGTCAATGTCGCCTTCAGATCAGGCTGGCGGTCGTCGAAGGTACCCCGAAAGCGGCGCGTGCACGAACCCGGGCGCGGCGTCGCCGGATCCAGCGCCAACCCGCGTCGACCACTGCGGAACTTCCCCGCGTCCCTGCTGTCCCACCCCCGGACGACCGGGACCCACTACCGAGGTGCCGGTGCGCGATGGCCGAGGATGACGTGTCGCTAGCGCTGGACCAGGACCTTGTTGAACGCGTGCAGCGCGGCGACAACGCCGCCTTCGACCTGCTGGTGCGCAAGTACCAGCACCGGACCGCTGCGCTGATCTCGCGCTACATCCACGACTGGGCCGAGGTCCAGGACGTGGCGCAGGACACCTTCATCCGCGCCTACCGCGCGATCGGCGGCTTCCGCGGCGACGCCCAGTTCTCCACCTGGCTGCACCGGATCGCGGTGAACACCGCGAAGAACCACCTGGTGTCGCACAACCGCAAGCCGCCGGCGGACGACGTGGGGATCGAGGACGCCGAGCAGTTCGAGTCCGGCCTGCGACTGCGCGACAACGACACCCCCGAGCGCGAACTGATGCGCCAGCAGCTGGAACAAACGGTGCTGCGCGCGGTCGAAGAACTGCCGCAGGAACTGCGCGATGCGATCACCTTCCGCGAGGTGGAAGGGATGAGCTACGAGGAGATCGCCGAGCGCATGGATTGCCCGATCGGCACGGTGCGTTCGCGCATCTTCCGTGCCCGCGAGGCGATCGACGCCCGCATGAAGCCCCTGCTCGACCACGACGACGCCACCGAACGCGCACGCGCATGACCACCGACCACGACCGCCACGCCATCGACCTGACCCAGCTCAGCAGCCGCGAGCAGCTGTCCGCGCTGATGGACAGCGCCTTGCCGGCGGACCAGACCCGCTTCCTGCTGCGCCGCCTGCAGCACGATGCGTCGCTGGCCGCCAGCTGGGACCGCTGGCGCCTGGCCGGCGAGGTGATGCGCGGCCTGGCCCCCGCGCAGCGCCTGCCGGCCGATTTCGCGGCGCGGGTGGCCGCCTCCCTGCACGGTGCGCAGG
>CBFGMM010000136.1:0-4986 GCA_965649855.1 uncultured Thermomonas sp.
GGCCCGCGGCGCGGCCTCGCGGCGTGCGCGTTCGCGGCGCTCGTCGCCGGTGCGGACCGGGCCGGTCAGGGGCAGGCGCGGGAACTTCATCGGCGCAGCACCACGATGTCCTCGGTGCGCGGGAAGGCCATGCCCAGCCGCACCCGCGCCACCTGGTCGACCCGGTTGCTCTCGGCCCAGGTGGCCTGCTCCAGCTGCAGGCGGCCGAACTCGATGTTGAGTTCGTCGCGCGCCTTTTCCAGCGTGTTGAGCGCCACGAAGGCCTGGCGGTGCTCGTGGCGGTCGCGGACCACCAGCAAGGCGGTCGCCACGTTCGCAAGGACCAGCGCGGCCAGCAGCAGGGTGCGCTTCATGCCGCCTCCGCGTGGCCGGCGGCCATTTTCTCGGCGACGCGCAACACCGCGCTGCGCGCGCGGGGATTCGCCGACAGTTCGGCCGGCCCGGCCTTTTGCGCCCCGCCCACCAGGCGCAGCACCGGGGTGAAGGCGATTTCCGGCATCCGCCGGTTCGCCGGCGGCGCCTTGGCATGGCGCGCCATGAAGCGCTTGACGATCCGGTCTTCCAGCGAATGGAAGCTGATCACCGCGAGCCGGCCACCCGGCTTCAGCCGGTCGAGCGCGGCGTCCAGCCCGGCTTCCAGGTCCAGCAGCTCGCGGTTGATGAAGATGCGGATCGCCTGGAAGCTGCGGGTGGCCGGGTGGATCCGGCTGTCGCCGCGCGGCATGACCGAGGCGACCAGCTCGGCCAGCTGCGCGGTGCGCAGCAGCGGGGCCTCCTCGCGCCGGGCCACGATGGCGCGGGCGATGCGGCGGCTCTGGCGTTCCTCGCCATAGGTGAACAGCACGTCGGCGATCTCGCGCTCGCCGGCGCGCGCCAGCCAATCGGCGGCGCTTTCGCCGGCGTCCGGGTCCATGCGCATGTCCAGCGGGCCGTCCTTGCCGAACGAGAAGCCGCGCGCGGCCACGTCCAGCTGCGGGGAGGACACGCCCAGGTCCAGCAGTACGCCGTCCAGGCCGCCGGCGGTCGCGTCCCAGTCCGCCAGTCCCGCGAAGCTGCCGCGGCGGAATGCCACGCGCGCATCGTCCCGGGCCAGCTGCGCGGCCACGGCGATCGCGTCGGGATCCTTGTCCATCACCAGCAGGCGGCCTCCCGGCCCCAGTCGTTGCAACACCGCGCGGGCGTGTCCGCCACGCCCGAAGGTGCCATCCAGCCAGGTTCCATCCCCTTCCACCGCCAGGCCCTCCATGACCTCGGCGACCATCACCGGAAGGTGGGCGGACGCGGCGTCCGCGCCACCCGCGTTCACAACGCGAGGTCCAGCAGGTCCTCGCCCAGGTCGGCGTCGCCAAGCGTCCGCCGGACCTGCGCGTGGTGCGCCTGCTCGCTCCACAGCTCGAACTTCTCGCCCATCCCCAGCAGCACCGCGCGCCGGTCGATGCCCACCGCGCTGCGCTGGCTGGCCGGGATGGAAATGCGGCCGCTGCCGTCGGGTTCCACGAACGCCGCGGCGCCGACCAGCTTGAACTGCAGCAGGCGGTTGTTTTCCTTGATCCGGGGCAGCGCGTTGACCTGGTCGCGCAGCGTTTCCCAGACCGGCTGCGGGTACAGGTACAGGCAACCCGACTCGAACGGGTTGTAGGTCAGGACCAGGCGGTTGCCGGACGCCTGCGCGACAAGCTCCCGGTAGGCGGTGGGAATCGCCAGCCGGCCCTTGTCGTCGATCGTGATGGCGGTTTCGCCCTGGAACATGCCCCTGCCCTGTGGCCCCCGTCTTGTGCGGAGTTCATCTATGGAAAACCACGAAATTCCCGGTTTCCCCACTTGTCGCCACAGTAGGCACCCCTCCCACCCTTGTCAACAACTTGTGCGGGATGTTTTCGCCTGCCGCGTCAATGACTTGCAGCGAACTTCAGAGACTTGTTCAAGCTTTATCCACAAGCTGCTGTTTCGTCTCACCTTTTGAGAATGCGTGACTTCCGGCACAGGGCTTGGCGGGGCGCGCCGGCCACTCGCTACCCATGTTGCGGCGCAAAAATTCCTGCGCGGGCTCACGCCGCCACGGCGGGTGACGCGCACGGGCAGGCTTCGACTGGGGGACGCAGGACCGGAACACGCACGGGTCGCGCACTGGGTGCGCTCCTACAGGGGATGGCGTCACGGGTCCCGCGGGATACCGTCGCGACCGACCGGCAACGGGACATGGCTCGGGCAACCCAGCAAGTCCGCAACGCCAAGCCCCCTTTAGTAAAGGGGGCGCCGCGAAGCGGCGGGGATTTGGAGACGCTAGCGGGACCCGTGGATTGGCACGTTCCGCCGCAGGCGGCACGTGCGAATGCGTGGGCCGCTTTCTGTCGCTGCGCGACAGAAAGTGGCGGAGCCGGCCGATAAGCCGGGTCCTGTCGTGGACAGTCATTCCTCTAGGCGCACGGTCACCCGTACGCTCAAGCAGCCTACCCGGAAGCGCCGCGGGCCACGGCATCGCTTCCCTATTTGGCCTTGCTCCCGGTGGGGTTTGCCGTGCCGGCCTGTTGCCAGGCTCGCGGTGCGCTCTTACCGCACCATTTCACCCTTGCTTGCTCGCTTGCGCGAACGTCAGCGGTATCTTTCTGTTGCACTTTCCGTCGGCTCGCGCCGCCCAGGCGTTACCTGGCACCGTGCCCTGTGGAGCCCGGACTTTCCTCGGCACCGGTTGCCCGGTGACGCGACTGCCTGGCCGACTCCGCCACGCCCATTGTCGCACGCGCCCGCGGTCCGCAGGCCACGGGCGATGCGGCCGGTTCAGCCGTCGGGCGTGCCGTCCAGCAGCGCCTCCATCGCCACCTGGCGCCCGCCGTTGTGGTCGCAGACGGCGTACTTGCCGCCCGGGTACATCGAGACCCCCGCGTGCCGACCCTGGGTGTCCAGCACGTAGAAGCTGATCCCGAAATTGGGCAGCCCGCGCCCATTGAGCAGGCGCTGCTCCACGGTATTGGCCTGGATGCGCCGGAGACCCTCGATGGCGGCATCCTTGGGGTGCAGGCCGCGGCGCATCCCTTCCACGATCAGGTAGGACGTCAGGTTGTAGAGGTTGGCCTCGCCGCGCCCGGTGCTGCCCGCGGCGCCGACGCCGTTGTCCACGTACAGGCCGGCGCCCAGGATGGGCGAATCGCCGACCCGGCCGGGGATCTTCCAGGCCAGGCCGCTGGTGGTGGTGACCCCGCAGACCTCGCCCTTCGCGCTGAGCCCGGAGCAGTTGATGGTGCCGTAGTAGTGCTCGGGGTCGACCAGGCCGTCGGCCACCATCGCCTTGCCGGCGTCGAAGCCCGCCTGCGCGCGCGTGGCCGGGTCCAGCCAGCGCTTCGGGTCCAGCCGCCGCTTCCAGTCCAGCCACAGGCGGCGCGAGGTCTCGGTGTTGAGGTCGTCCTCGATGGTGAAGCCCATCTGCCGCGCGAACGCCTGCGCGTCCTCGCCCACCAGCAAGTGGTGGTCGGTCTGGTGCGCCACCACCCGCGCCACCTGCGAGGGCATGCGCACGCCCTGCAACGCGGCCACGCCGCCGGCGCGCTTGAGCGGGCCATGCATGCAGCAGGCGTCCAGGGTGACCACGCCGTCCGCGTTCGGCAGGCCGCCGTACCCCACGCTGGTGTCCAGCGGATCCAGTTCGACGATGTTGACCCCGGCGATGACCGCGTCCAGCACGTCGGTGCCGGCGGCGATCTGCGCGTAGGCGGTCTCCACGCAGGTCAGCTTGCCGCCGTTGCGGTACTGGTGGCCGTTGCCGGAGGCGACCACCAGCGGCCGGGTGCCGCCGCGGCGGACGGCCGGCGCCTGCGCCGAGGTCCCCGGGACCAGCCCCGCAGCCGCCAGGCCCGCGCCGGCCTGCATGAAGCCGCGCCGCGAAATGGATTGCGTCATCGTGTGTTCCCCTCGTGGAATGCCTGGTCGTGGTCCGCCTGCTGGCCACCGTACAGCGCCTTGCGCGGCGCGCCGGACAGCTCGGCGGCCAGCTTCGCGGCGGTGGATGGCGGCAGGTGTTCGCTGAGCCGGGCGTAGAGGCGGCGGCCTTCCGCCACCTTGGCGTCCGCGCCCTCGCCCGCGCCCTGCACCAGCAGCACGAACTCCCCCTTGCGCTGGTTGGGGTCGGCGCGCACCCGCGCCAGCAGCGCGTCCAGCGGGCCATCCAGCACGGTCTCGAACAGCTTGGTGAGTTCGCGCGCCAGCGCCGCCGGGCGCTCGCCGCCAAAGGCCGCCGCGGCGTCGGCCAGCGCATCCTCGATCCGGTGCGAGGACTCGTAGAAGATCAGGGTGCGCGGCTCCGCCGCCAGCTGGGCCAGGCGTTCCCGCCGCGCCCCCGGCTTGGCCGGCAGGAAGCCCTCGAACACGAAGCGGTCGCTGGGCAACCCGGCAACGCTCAGCGCGGCCACCAGGGCGCTGGGCCCGGGGATCGGGCTCACCGGCACGCCGGCCGCGCGCGCCGCCCGCACCAGGCGGTAGCCGGGGTCGCTGACCAGCGGGGTGCCGGCATCGGAGACCAGCGCCAGCGACTGCCCGGCGGCCAGCCGCGCCAGCAGCGGGGCGACCGCCTCCGATTCGTTGTGCTCGTGCACCGCCAGCAGCGGGGTGCCGATGCCGTAGTGCGCCAGCAGCGGGCGGGTATGGCGGGTGTCCTCCGCGCAGATCGCGTCCACCGCCTTCAGGGTCTGCAGCGCGCGCGGCGACAGGTCGCCCCGGTTGCCGATCGGCGTGGCCACCACGTACAGCGTTCCGGGACCCGTGCCGCCGGGAGTTCGCATCGCCTTCCTTCACTGTGGTCGCGGGTAGAATCCTAGCCGGTTCCCGAACGAGCGCCGCGCCGTGCCCCTCAAGCGATCCGTCCAAGCCGTGTCCTGCGCGCTGTTGCTGGCGCTGCTAGGGGGCTGTGCCAGCGTCGACGTGCAGGCCCCGGTGCGGCCAGTTGCCGCCAACCCCGCCTTCGCGGAGGCGCGGACGCTGGCGCAGGCGCATGCC
>CBFGMM010000137.1:0-4976 GCA_965649855.1 uncultured Thermomonas sp.
CCTGCGAATTATCGTCGTGGCGCCCGGGGCGGTCAAACCGGGGCGAATCCGTCGCGGCTCCCCACGCACGCCACTGCGACGTTCCGGCGTCGGGGCCCGGAACAGCGGGGGGCCAGCATCGTGTCATCCTAATGGGCATGGCCGTGCCCAATCCCTTCAACCGCGCCGACTACCTGCTGGCCGCGCATACCCATCGCCAGCTGCCGCCCGACGGCGGCCGCGAGGTCGCGTTCGCCGGCCGCTCCAACGCAGGCAAGTCCTCCGCGCTGAACGCGCTGTGCGGGCGCAACGCGCTGGCGCGGGTGTCCAAGACCCCGGGCCGGACCCAGCAGCTCGTCTACTTCGGACTGCCCCCGCACGAGGACAAGTACCTGGTCGACCTGCCCGGCTACGGCTACGCCAAGGTGCCGCAGGACCTGCAGGCGCACTGGCAGGCCTTCCTGGACGGCTATTTCGGCAGCCGGCTGGCATTGGCCGGGCTGGTGGTGGTGATGGACATCCGCCACCCGCTGAAGGATTACGACCGTTCGATGATCGGCTATGCGATGCGTCGCGGGCTGCCGGCGCACGCGCTGCTGACCAAGGCCGACAAGCTCTCGCGCGGCGCGGCGATGAACACCGTGCAGGCGGTGCGCAAGGACCTGTCGGCGACCTACGGCGACAGCGTCAGCGTGCAGGGCTTCTCGGGCGAGACCCGGCAGGGCGTGGACGAACTGCGCGCGATCGTGGCGGGCTGGCTGGAATTGTAGGAGCGCGCTGGTGCGCGACCTGGCCCCCGCGTGGCGGAGATCATCCGCGATCTCGTGATGTCGCGGTCGCGCCCCAGTGCGCTCCTACGAGAGTTCGATCAACGTCGCCGATTTGGCGGGTACCTGCAGGGTCGTTCCCAGCACGATGGGCTTGCCGGTGAGGGCCAGGCGCGCGCGCTTTCCCTGCAGGAAGTCATCGAAACGCTGCAGCGCCACGTTCCTGGGCGCGTCCGCCTTGTTGAGCAACACCAGCACTGCCCCCCCGCTGCCGGGTTCGCCCGCGTAGCGCAGGTAGGCGTAGACGCCGTCCGCCGGCGCGAAGTGCATCAGCTTGCCGTCGTGCAGCAACGGGCTGCGCTTGCGCCAGTTGAACAACGCGCGGACGTACGCCTGCGCGGCGCGCTGCGCCTGGCTCAGGCCCGCGCCGCTGAAGGCGTTCGCCGCGTCGCCGGCCCAGCCGCCCGGCATGTCGGCGCGCAGGCGGCCGTCGTCGCGCTCCTTCGGGCCGCGCAGCAGCACCTCGGAGCCGTAGTAGAACTGCGGGATGCCGCGCATGGTCGCCAGGTACGCCATGCCGACCTGCCACAGGCCCAGGTCGCCATCCACGTGGGCCAGCAGGCGCGGGGTGTCGTGGTTCTCGGCGAAGGTCACCAGCCTGCCGGGATCCGGGTACAGGACATCGTTGCCCAGCATTTCGTACAGGCCGACCCAGCCGCCTTCCCAGCCTTCGGGTTGCACCAGTGCATCGCGCAGCGCGATGTGCAGCGGGAAGTCCATCATGCTGGGCATGTACGGCACGTGGCCGCTGGCGTTGCGCTGGCCGCGCTGCCAGTGGGCCACGGTCGCCGGGTTGGCGCTCCACTCCTCGCCGACGATCGCGAAGTCCGGGTATTCGTCCAGCACCGCCTTCGCCCAGGCGCTCAGGAAATCCGCATCGGCATAGCCGAAGGTGTCTTCGCGGATGCCGGAAAGCCCCGCATGCTCGATCCACCACAGGGTGTTCTGGATCAGGTAGCGGGCCAGCCGCGGGTTGCGCTGGTTGAGGTCGGGCATCGCGTCCACGAACCAGCCGTCGGTGAAACCGGCGCGGTCCGCCGGCGCGGCGTAGGGATCCTGCACGGTGGTGCGGCGATGGTTGGTGGGAGTGAACCTGCCGCCGTTGTTGATCCAGTCGCGGTCCGGCAGGTCGGCCATCCACCAGTGCTTCGAGCCGATGTGGTTGAGCACGATGTCCATCACCAGGCCGATGCCCTTCGCCCTCGCCTCGCGGGACAGGGCGGCCACGTCCGCGTTGCTCCCCATGCGCGGGTCGGTGCGGTACAGGTCGGTGATCGCGTAGCCGTGGTAGGAGTACGCCGGCTGGTCGTTCTCCAGGAACGGGGTCGGCCAGATCTGGGTGAAGCCCATGCCCGCGATGTAGTCCAGGTGCCTGCGGATGCCCGCCAGGTCGCCGCCGTGGCGGCCGCCCGGGCTGGCGCGGTCGGCGGACTCGCGCAGGCCGGCCACGTTGTCGTTGGACGGATCCCCGTTGGCGAAGCGGTCGGGGGTGACCAGGTAGATCGCATCGCGCGCGTCGAAGCCGCGACGCTGCGCGGAGCCGGCCTCGCGCGCATCGATCCGCCAGGCGTGGGTGGCGATGACCGTGCCGCCGCGCAGGAAGGCGATGGGCACTTCCCCTGGCGTTGCATCGGCGGCGACCTGCACGGTCACGTACAGGTAGTTCGGGCTGTCGCCGCGGGCGGTCTCGAGGACCCGCACGCCGCGGCGGTCGATGCGCGCGCTGGCGGTGGCGATGCCCGGCCCGTGCACCATCAGCTGGACCCGGTCGTGGCGCATGCCCACCCACCAGTTGGCGGGCTCCACGCGCGCAACGCCCGCCCATGCCGGCGCCAGCATCGCCCAGCACAACAGCAACAGCAGCACGCGCATGGCCACTCCCCGCTCCGGCGTCGCAGCCGAGGCTACCCGCGGCCGGCCCCGCGCGACAGCCCGCGCCCGCGGAAAACGTATGCAAGGCGCGCATGGCCGGAACACTGCGGGTGCCCGGGCGCACCGCCGACCACGCCCCCCGCCCGGTATGCTGCCGGCTTCCCAGCGGATCGCCCCATGTCCGGACCCAGCAGCGCCAGCGACACCCCGATCACCGACCACCGCCAGCTGGCCGAGGTCCTGGCCTCCGGCGAGAAGCCGCGCGCTGCCTGGCGGATCGGCACCGAGCACGAGAAGTTCGGCTTCCGCCTGGACGACCTGCGCCCGCCGACGTTCGACGGCGAGCGCGGGATCGAGGCGTTGCTGAAAGGCCTGGCCCGTTTCGACTGGACGCCCTACGAGGAGCATGGCCGGGTCATCGCGCTGACCAAGGACATGGCCTCGGTGACGCTGGAGCCGGCCGGCCAGCTGGAACTGTCCGGCGCGCCGGTGGAGACCATCCACGACACCTGCAAGGAAGTCGGCGGGCACCTGCGCGAGGTGCGCGAGGTGGCCGACGAGCTGGGCCTGGGGTTCCTCGGCATGGGTTTCCAGCCGAAGTGGCGGCGCGACGAGATGCCGTGGATGCCGAAGGGCCGCTACAAGATCATGCGCGCGTACATGCCCAAGGTCGGCAGCCTGGGCCTGGACATGATGACCCGCACCTGCACGGTGCAGGTCAACCTGGACTACGCCAGCGAAGCGGACATGGTGAAGAAGTTCCGGGTGTCGCTGGCGCTGCAGCCGGTCGCCACCGCGCTGTTCGCCGATTCGCCGTTCACCGATGGGAAGCCGAACGGCTACCTCAGCTACCGGTCGCACATCTGGACCGACACCGACCGCGACCGCACCGGCATGCTGGACTTCGTGTTCGAGGACGGCTTCGGCTACGAGCGCTACGTCGACTACCTCCTGGACGTGCCGATGTACTTCTCGTACCGCGACGGCGAGTACGTGGATGCCAGCGGCAAGTCGTTCCGCAAGTTCCTGCGCGGCGAGCTGGACGTGCTGCCCGGCGCGCTGCCGACCCTGCGCGACTGGAACGACCACATGACCACCGCCTTCCCGGAAGTGCGGCTGAAGAAGTTCCTGGAGATGCGCGGCGCGGACGGCGGCCCGTGGAACCGGCTGTGCGCCCTGCCGGCCTTCTGGGTCGGCCTGCTCTACGACGATGCCGCGCTGGACGCGGCCTGGGACCTGGTCAGGGATGTCTCGATGGCCGAGCGCAACGCGCTGCGCGACACCGTGCCGAAGCTCGCGCTGGGCACGCCGTTCCGCGCCGGCACCCTGCGCGACCTCGCCGTCGAGGCGCTGAAGATCGCGCACGCCGGCCTGCGCCGCCGCGCGCGCGCCGACGCCTGCGGCG
Source organism: uncultured Thermomonas sp. (assembly GCA_965649855.1). Lineage (GTDB taxonomy): Bacteria > Pseudomonadota > Gammaproteobacteria > Xanthomonadales > Xanthomonadaceae > Thermomonas. The sequence continues at coordinate 4,084 of CBFGMM010000137.1, forward strand.
TGGACGAGTCCGGCTTCCTGGAGCCGCTGATCGAGATCGCGCAGGCGGGCGAAACCCCGGCCGAGCGCAAGCTCGCCCTGTTCCACGGCGAGTGGGGCGGGAGCGTCGATCCGGTGTTCCGCGAATTCGCCTACTGATGATCGCCATCCGGGGGATGCACGCATGAAATCGAGAGCCGCCGTCGCCTTTGCCGCAGGGCAGCCGCTGAAGATCGTCGAGATCGACGTCGAACCGCCGCGCGCCGGCGAAGTGCTGGTGCGCATCACCCATACCGGCGTCTGCCACACCGATGCCTTCACCCTGAGCGGCGAGGATCCGGAGGGCCTGTTCCCCGTGGTGCTGGGCCATGAGGGTGCCGGCATCGTGGTCGACGTCGGCGAGGGCGTGACGTCGGTGAAGCCCGGCGACCACGTGATCCCGCTGTACACCGCCGAATGCGGCGAGTGCCTGTTCTGCAAGTCCGGCAAGACCAACCTGTGCACCGCGGTGCGCGCGACGCAGGGCAAGGGCGTGATGCCGGACGGCACCTCGCGCTTCAGCTACGAAGGCCAGCCGCTGCATCACTACATGGGCTGCTCGACCTTCAGCGAATACACCGTGGTCGCCGAAGTCTCGCTGGCCAAGGTGAATCCGGACGCCAACCCGGAGCACGTCTGCCTGCTCGGTTGCGGCGTGACCACCGGCATCGGCGCGGTGCACAACACCGCGAAGGTGCAGGCGGGCGATTCGGTGGCGGTGTTCGGGCTCGGCGGGATCGGCCTGGCGGTGATCCAGGGCGCGCGCCAGGCCAAGGCCGGCCGGATCATCGCGATCGACACCAATCCGTCGAAGTTCGAGATGGCCAGGCAGTTCGGCGCCACCGACTGCATCAACCCCAGGGACCACGACAAGCC
>CBFGMM010000138.1:0-4929 GCA_965649855.1 uncultured Thermomonas sp.
ATCCTGCTGGCCATCGTCAACCTGTTCCGCCGCGGCCGCGTGCGCTAAGCACACGACCCGCGCACGGATGCGCCCGAAGGCCCGGCCCCGCGCCGGGCCTTCGCGTGTCCGGAATCCGGGAACCGGGTCCATCCACGCCACGCGCCGGGTGCGCCGGCGCTACGTCCCCAGCGTGATCCACGCCGGCGCATGGTCGCTGGCGCGGTCCCACGTACGCGGCTCGCGGTCGATGCCGGCATCCACGGTGCCGCCGCGCAGCCCTTCGGACACCAGGGTCAGGTCGATGCGCAGGCCCAGGTCGCGGCGGAAGGCCGCCTGCCGGTAATCCCACCAGCTGAATACGCCGCCCGCGTCGTGGTGCAGGCGGAAGCCGTCGTGCAGTCCCAGTCCAAGCAAGCGTTGCAGGGCGGCGCGCTCGGCGGTCGAGGTCAGGATGTGGTCCTGGTGCCAGACCGCCGGGTCGTGCACGTCGCGTTCGTCGGGGGCGATGTTGAAGTCGCCCAGCACCACCAGCCTGGGGTGCCGCCGCAGTTCGTCGGTCAGCCAGGCGTGCACCGCCTCCAGCCAGCGCAGCTTGTAGGCGTACTTCTCGCTGCCGACGGCCTGGCCGTTGACCACGTACAGGTTGACGATGCGTACGCCGGCCACGGTGGCCGCGATGGCGCGCGCCTGCGCATCCTCGAGTCCGGGGACCGCCACCTGCACGTCCTCGATGGCCCGGTCGCGCGCCAGGATCGCCACGCCGTTGTAGGTCTTCTGCCCGTGGAACACGCTGCGGTAGCCCAGCGCGGCCAGCGCCGCGTCCGGGAAGCGGTGGTCCTCCAGCTTGGTTTCCTGCAGCCCCACCACGTCGGGGGCGAAGCCGCCCAGCCATTGCTGCAGCTGCGGCAGCCGCACGTTGAGCGAGTTGACGTTCCAGCTGGCGATCTTCATGGCGCAAGTCTACGGGCGCGCGACCCCGGCTTCAGCCGATCACCCGGTCCAGCAGCCATTTCGCCCGGGCGTAGGGCGGCTTGAGCAGGTCGCCGCCGCTCCAGCGCGCCTGCCACAGCACCGGCAGCTGCTTGCTCATGGCATCGAACCCGGCGCGCGCGTGGTAGGCGCCCATGCCGCTGGCGCCCACGCCGCCGAACGGCAGCTCGGCGATGGCGAAGTGGAACAGGGTGTCGTTGACCGACACGCCGCCGGCCAGGGTCTCGTGCAGGATCCGCTCCACGGTGGCGGCATCCAAGCTGAAGGGATACAGCGCCAGCGGCCGGTCGTGCGCGTTGACGCAGGCGATCGCCTCGTCCAGCGTCGTATACGACCTGATCGGCAGGATCGGCCCGAAGATTTCCTCCTGCATCGCGGCCGCGTCGTCGCCCGGCTCCAGCAGCAGGATGGGCGGCAGCAGGCGTTGCCGCGCGTCGGCGGCGCCGGCCAGCACCACGGTTTCGATGCCGCGCGCGTGCGCATCGTCCAGGTACCCCTGCAGGCGCGCGTACTGCCCGTCGTTGACGATGCGGGTGTAGTCGCCGGCGTTGTCCATCGCGGGACCGTAGCGCGCGTGCACTTCGGCGCGCAGCGCATCCACCAGCGCATCGCGCATCGGCGCGGGCACCAGCACGTAGTCCGGCGCGATGCAGGTCTGTCCGCCGTTGAACCACTTGCCGGTGGCGATGCGCGCCGCGGCCCTGGCCACCGGATAGTCGCTGGCGATGATCGCCGGCGACTTGCCGCCCAGCTCCAGTGTCAGCGGGGTCAGGTTGGGCGCCGCGGCCGCCATCACCTTGCGCCCCACCGCCGTGGAACCGGTGAACACCAGGTGGTCGAAGGGCAGGGCGGCGAACGCCGCGCCCACCTCCGCGCCGCCGCTGGCCACCGCCACCCGGTCGGCCGGGAACACCTCGCCCAGCAGGCTGCGCAGGAAGGCCGTGGTGCGCGGCGTGTGCTCGGACGGCTTCAGGTAGGCGTGGTTGCCGGCCGCGATCGCGGTGGCCAGCGGCACCAGCGCCAGGTTGACCGGGTAGTTCCACGGCGCGATCACCCCCACCACGCCCAGCGGCATCGGGCGCACCTGCGCGCGCGCCGGCCAGAACCGCCAGCCCACCGCGACCCGGCGCGGCCGCATCCAGCCGCGCAGGTGCCGGAGCAGGTGGTCGATGTCATTGAGCACGGCCATCCCGTCGGCGATCCGGCTTTCATCGCGGGATCGGTGGCCGAAGTCGGCGGCGATCGCGTCGGCCATCTCGTCCAGGCGACGCTTCAATGCATCGCGCAGGCGCGCCAGGTCCGCCTCGCGTTGCGCGCGGTCCGGCTTGCGCGCCTGCCAGGCCTGGCGCAGGCGCAGCAGGGTGGGGGCGAGTTCGGCCAGCGGGGTGTCTTCGGTGGCGGGGGTGCGCATGCCGGGAGTGTAGTCGGGCGCCCATCGCCGCGATGGCTAGAATGGGCCATGAGCGATGCATCCCCCGCGATCCGTCCGTACCGCGGCATCCGTCCCACCATCGGCGCGCGCGCCTACGTCGATCCCGCCGCCTGCGTGGTCGGCGACGTGGTGCTGGGCGAGGACGCGTCGATCTGGCCGTTCACCGTGGTCCGCGGCGACGTCAACTTCGTGCGCATCGGCGCGCGCACCAACGTGCAGGACGGCACGGTGATCCACGTCAGCCACGATGGCCCGCACGCGAAGCTGGGCGGGTTCGCGACCCGCATCGGCGACGACGTCACCATCGGCCACAAGGCGATCATCCATGCCTGCACGATCGAGGACGCGGTGCTCATCGGCATGGGCGCGATCGTGCTGGATGGCGCGGTGGTGCGGAAGCACGGCTTCGTGGGCGCGGGCGCGCTGGTGGCGCCGGGCAAGGTGGTGGGCCCGGGCGAGCTGTGGCTGGGCAACCCGGCGAAGCAGGTGCGGGTGCTGTCCGATGCGGAGATCGAGGCGCTGTACTACTCCGCCGGCCACTACGTGCGGTTGAAGGACGCGTACTTGGCGGGACACGCCGGGACCTGACCGCGCGCGCCACGCATGCCGACGGGCTAGTCGGCGGTGGCCAGCGTCGCCGCGCGGCCGGCGAGCTGCGCGTACACCTCGTCGGTGTCGGGGCGCACTCCGTGCCACAGCAGGAAGCTTTCCGCCGCCTGCTCCACCAGCATCCCCAGGCCGTCCAGGGCGTGCATGCACCCGTGCGCGCGCGCCCAGGCCAGGAACGGCACCGCCGCCTCGCCGTAGCTGAGGTCCACCGCGGCCGCGCGCCGGCCCACCAGCGACCCCGGCAGGTCGGGGATGCCGCCGGCGTGTCCGGCGGACGTGGCATTGACGATCAGGTCGAACTCGCCCAGCGCGGGCACGTCGCCCAGGTAGCGCACGTGCACACGGGCGGGATCGGCCAGCGCATCGGCCAGTGCGTCCGCTCGCTGCGGCGTGCGGTTCACCACGAACAGCGTGCCGATGCCGGCATCCAGCAAGGCCGGTGCCACGCCGCGCGCCGCGCCGCCGGCGCCCAGCAGCAAGGTGCGGCGCTCGCGCAGGTCCAAGCCGTGGCGCTGGGTCAGGTCCCGGACCAGTCCCGCGCCATCGGTGTTGTCGCCGTGCCATCCGTCGCCTGCCCGCAGCAGGGTGTTGACGGCACCCGCGCGGCGCGCGCGCGGGCTGGCGCTGGCGCACAGCGCGAAGGCGGCTTCCTTCAGCGGCAGGGTGACGTTGGCGCCGCAGCCGCCCCCCGCCGCGAAGGCGGCAAGCGCCTGCGCGAATCCCTCCACCCGGGACTCGATCGCCTCGTAGTGCAGGGCGATGCCGGCCTGCCGCGCGAAGGCCGCGTGGATGCGCGGCGACTGCGAATGCGCGATGGGCGAACCGAACACGGCGTAGCGCTTGTCCATGGCAAGTCCCCGGTGGTGTGGGCGATCAGCGCTCCCGCAACCAGGCGGCCGCGTCCAGCGCGAAATAGGTGAGCACGCCATCCGCGCCGGCGCGCTTGATGCTGGTGAGCGCCTCCAGTGCGCAGGCGCGTTCGTCGAGCCAGCCGTTCTGCGCGGCCGCCTTGAGCATCGCGTACTCGCCGCTGACCTGGTAGACGAAGGTCGGCGCGCCGAAGGCGTCCTTCACCCGGCGCACGATGTCCAGGTACGGCAGGCCGGGCTTGACCATCACCATGTCGGCGCCCTCGGCGAGGTCCAGTTCCACCTCGCGCAGGGCCTCGTCGCTGTTGGCCGGGTCCATCTGGTAGGTGGACTTGTCGCCCTTGCCCAGCGCCCCGGCGCTGCCCACCGCGTCGCGGAACGGGCCATAGAAGCTGCTGGCGTACTTGGCGCTGTAGGCCAGGATCCGGGTATGCACGTGGCCGCCGGTTTCCAGCGCTTCGCGGATCGCGCCGATGCGGCCGTCCATCATGTCGGAGGGCGCCACCACGTCGGCCCCGGCGCGCGCGTGGGACAGCGCCTGCTTCACCAGCGCGTCCACGGTTTCGTCGTTGGCCACGTACCCGGTGGCGTCCACCAGCCCGTCCTGGCCATGGCTGGTGTAGGGGTCCAGGGCCACGTCGGTGATCACCCCGAGCTGCGGGAAACGCGCCTTCAGCGCGCGCACCGCGCGCTGGCACAGGCCGTCGTCGTCCCAGGCCGCCTCGGCGGTCAGCGACTTGGCCGCCGGCGCGGTCACCGGGAACAGCGCGAGCGCCGGGATGCGCAGTTCGCTGGCGCGTTCGGCCACGCGCAGCAGCTCGTCGATCGACAGGCGCTCGACGCCGGGCATGGCCGCCACCGGCGCGCGCCCGGCGGGTTCGTGCACGAACACCGGGTAGATCAGGTCGTCCGCGCTCAGCACGGTCTGCCGCATCAGGCGGCGCGAGAAATCGTCGCGGCGCATGCGCCGGGGGCGGATCGCGGGATGGCTCATGCCGCCAGTTTACGCCCGCCCAAAAAAAACCGGCGCCCGAAGGCGCCGGTGGT
>CBFGMM010000139.1:0-4929 GCA_965649855.1 uncultured Thermomonas sp.
GCAGCGCCCTGGCATCGCGGCCCAGCGCCTTTTCGCGTCCGGCGCGGTCCTGGTAGCGGCGGTCGAGCCCCGCCAGGACCTCCGCCCGCTGGCGGCGCGCCTGCTCCAGCGCCGCCAGCTGCGCGGCCTGGCGCTGCGTGTCGCGGGCCATCGTCTCGCGGCGCTGCGCGATGGCGCGTTCCAGGGCGTCGATGCGTTGCAGCTCGGCGGTCAGCGCGCGGATCCGCGCCACCCGCGCCCGCTGCAGGTAGCCCTGGTAGGTCAGCGCGCGCTCCGCGTCGGCGATGCGGTCCTGCGCCAGCATCGCCTTCAGCGGCGCTTCGGGGCCAGCAGACTGCGCCGCCCGCAACAGGCCCGCGAGTTCCGCGCGGCGCGCCTGGATGTCCCCGGCGTGGCGCGCGCGTTCCGCCTGCAGTTGCGCCAGCGCGGCCGCGTCGGTCTGCAGGGCCTGCTGGGTCTGGCGCAGGGCGCGCTGGACCCCGCCCACCTGTTCGTCGGCCTGGCGCAGCTGCCGGCTGGCGGAGCCGCGCTCGGCTTCCAGCCTGCGTCGCTCGGCGGCCACCGACTTCAGCTCGCCGCGGACCTGCTGCAGCCGGCGCTCGGCATCGCGCCGGGATTGTTCGGTCTGCTGCGCCAGCCCGGCGCCGGACACGGCCAGCAGGCAGCACGCCAGGGCGACGGCGGCGCGCATCAGGGCGGCAGCAGCAGGCTCTGCCCGCTCATGGCGACGGGTTGCGGCAGGCCCAGCAGGTCGAGCAGGGTCGGCGCGACGTCGCGCAGGGCGCCGCCTTCGCGCAGCCGCGCCGCGCGCGCGCCCACGTAGACCAGCGGCACCGGGCCCACCGTGTGCGCGGTGTGCGGCTGCGCGGTCTGCGGGTCGCGCATCAGCTCCAGGTTGCCGTGGTCGGCGGTGATGAGCAGCGCGCCGCCCGCGCGCTCCACCGCAGCCGCGATGCGGCCGATCGCCACGTCCACCGCTTCGGCCGCGCGGATGGCGGCCTGCATGATCCCGGTGTGGCCCACCATGTCGGGGTTGGCGATGTTGCAGACGATGGCATCGAACGTCCCGCCCTCGATCGCCGCCACCAGCTTGTCGGTCAGTTCCGGGCAGCTCATCTCCGGCTGCAGGTCGTAGGTGGCCACCTGGGGGCTGGGGACCAGCACGCGCGCCTCGCCCGGGAACAGGTCCTCGCGGCCGCCGCTGAAGAAGAACGTGACGTGCGCGTACTTCTCGGTTTCGGCGATGCGCAGCTGGGTCAGGCCGGCGTCCGCCAGCACCTCGCCGAAGGTGTGGCGCAGGTTGTCGGGGGCGAACGCCAGGGTGGCCGGCAGGCGCGCGTCGTATTCGCTCAGGCACACGAAGCGCGACAGGGCCGGGCGGCGGGCATCGAACCCGGCGAAGGCCGGATCGACGAACGCCGCGGTCAGCTGGCGCGCGCGGTCCGCACGGAAATTCATGAACACCACCGCGTCGCCATCGCGCATCGGTTGCGCATCGCCGATCACGGTGGGCGCGACGAACTCGTCGGTTTCGCCCCGTGCATAGGCGGCCTGCAATGCGGCCAGCGCATCGGCGGCATGGAATTCGCCCGCGCCTTCCACCAGCGCGTCCCACGCCCGGCGCACGCGCTCCCAGCGCTGGTCGCGGTCCATGGCGTAGTAGCGGCCGCCCACGCTGGCGATGCGGGCATTGCCCATGGCCTCGCAACGCGCCGCCAGCGCGCGCAGGCTGGGCTCTGCGGATTGCGGCGGGGTGTCGCGTCCGTCCAGGAAGGCATGCACCGCCACCCGCGGCACGCCGGCGCGGCGGGCCAGCTCCAGCATCGCGAACAGGTGCGTCTCGTGGCTGTGCACGCCGCCCGGCGAGAGCAGGCCCATCACGTGCAGGGTGCCGCCGCTGGCGACGGCGTCGCGGCAGGCGGCATTCAGGCCCGGATTGTCGAAGAAGCTGCCGTCCTCGATCGCCGCGTCCACCCGGGTCAGGTCCTGGTACACGATCCGGCCCGCGCCGAGGTTCATGTGCCCGACCTCGGAATTGCCCATCTGCCCGTCCGGCAGGCCCACGTGGCGGCCCTCGGTGTGCACCAGGGTGTGCGGTCGTCCGGCCCACAACCGCCGCCAGTGAGGCAGGTCCGCCTGCGCCAGGGCGTTGTCGCGCGGGTCCTCGCGGTGGCCCCAGCCGTCCAGGATCAGCAGCACGACGGGCTTGGGGCGTTGGGCGGCGGTCACGGGCACGGCGGTGTTCCCTGGGGGGCGGGAGCCTGACGAATGGCGGATGACGCCGAGCGCAGGCTGCGCGAGGATTGTAGCGAGCGCCGGCCGGCGCCGGCTTAAACCGTCCCCGCCCCGGCCGCATCCCATTGCGCAACCACCACCGGAGTTCCGCATGAAACGCACCTTGCTCAGCCTTGCCCTGCTGGCCGCTTCCGCGCTGGCCTGCGCGCAGTCGGCGCGTCCCGACATCGACAGGGTCAACGGCGGCATCACCGCCGAAGCCGGCCAGGCCTACGGCGACCTGAGCACGGTCAACGGCGGGATCCGGCTCCAGGCCGGGGCCCGGGCCGGCGGCGTGGAGACCGTCAACGGCGGCATCACCGGTGCCGACGATGTCCGCGCCGACGCGTTGTCCACCGTCAACGGCGGCATCCGCCTGGGCCAGCGCGCGCAGGTCGGCGGCGACGTGGAGACCGTGAACGGCGGCATCTTCATCGACCGGGCCGGCCGCGTGCGCGGCGACGTCAGCACCGTGAACGGCGCGATCGGCATGGTCGACACCGACCTGGACGGCGGCATCCGGACGGTGTCCGGCGACGTCACGGTCGGCTTCGGTTCGCACGTGAAGGGCGGGATCCGGGTGGACAAGCCGGGCAAGGTCATGGGCATCAGCTTCCGCAAGCCGAAGGTCCCGCGCGTGGTGGTCGGCCCGGACGCCGTGGTGGAAGGCCCGCTCGTGTTCGAGCGCGAAGTGACGCTGCACGTCCACCAGTCCGCCCGCATCGGCAGCGTGACCGGCGCCACGGCGCGGCGCTACAGCGGCGCCACCCCGCCGCGCGACTGAGCCGGCCTGCGGCGCACGCCGTACAATCGCGGGACGCCACCAGGAGTCCCGCGATGCGCAGAGCCATCCTCCCCCTCGCCCTCGTTGCCGCACTGGCCGCCTGCTCGCCGCGCGGCGACGAGGCAGCGACCGCCGCCGCCGCCGGCGACGCCGCCACCCCCGCCACGACGGCCAGCGACCACGCGTTCAAGGACGCGATCGATGCCGCCGACTTCGCCGAGCACGTGCGCGTGCTGGCCTCCGACGAGTTCGGCGGCCGCGCGCCCGGCACCCCGGGCGAAGAGAAGACCATCGAATACATCAAGGCGCAGTTCGCCCGCATCGGCCTGCAGCCGGGCAATGGCGGCGACTGGTTCCAGACCGTGCCGATGGTGGAGACCACCGCGGACGAGAGCACCACGCTGCGCATGACCGTGGCGGGGCAACCGCAGGAGCTGAAGTTCGGCACCGACATGGTGATCGGCACGCGCACCGGCCAGCCGCTGGTCAGCGTCAAGGACAGCCCGATCGTGTTCGTGGGGTATGGCGTGGACGCGCCGGAACAGCAGTGGAACGACTACGCCGGCCTCGACGTCAAGGGCAAGACCGTGGTCATGCTGGTCAACGACCCCGGCTTCCACGCCAAGGACGCCAAGCTGTTCGAGGGCGACCGCATGACCTATTACGGACGCTGGACCTACAAGTTCGAGGAAGCCGCGCGCAAGGGCGCCGCTGCCGCCCTGATCATCCACGACGACGCAGGCGCCTCCTACGGCTGGGACGTGGTGAAGAATTCCTGGTCCGGCGCGCAGTACGACCTGCCGGCCAAGGACGACCCCGCGCCGCGCGTGCCCGCCCAGGGCTGGATCTCCGGCGCAGCCGCGGAGGCCCTGTTCAAGGCCTCCGGCCAGGACCTGGCCAAGCTGCGCGCCGCCGCCAACAAGCGCGGCTTCAAGCCGGTCCCGCTGGACGGCACGCTGTCCTTCGACCTGAAGAGCACGACGGTGGAGAAGTCGTCGCGCAACGTGATCGGCCTGCTGCCGGGCAGCGAGGCGGCGGACGAGGCGATCGTCTACATGGGCCACTGGGACCACCTGGGCACCCATGAGGGCACCGAGGGCGACCGCATCTACAACGGCGCGGTGGACAACGCCACCGGCATCGCCGGCATCATCGAGATCGCCGAGGCCTTCCGCAAGGCGCCCACGCCGCCCAAGCGTTCGATCCTGTTCCTGGCGGTGACCCTGGAGGAATCCGGCCTGCTGGGTTCCAAGTACTACGTCGCGCATCCGGTGATCCCGCTGGACAAGACCGTGGGCGTGATCAACCTCGACGCGCTGGCGCCGATCGGCAAGGCGCGCGACGTCACCGTGGTCGGCAAGGGCAATTCCGAACTCGAGGACGTCCTGGCGACGGTGATCGGCAAGCAGGGCCGCGCCGCCAACGGGGAGACCAACACCGCGGCCGGCTACTACTTCCGCTCCGACCACTTCAACTTCGCCAAGGCCGGCGTGCCGGCCCTGTATGTGGACAGCGGCGCGGACCTGGCCGAAGGCGGCAAGGCCGCGGGCGATGCCGCCGGCGACGACTACACGGCCAACCGCTACCACAAGCCCGGTGACGAGTACGACGCGGCCACCTGGAAACTGGACGGCATCGTGCAGGACCTGGAGACCGTCTACGAGGTGGGCACCCTGCTCGCCAACGGCGGCGAGTGGCCCAACTGGTATGCGGGCAATCCGTTCAAGGCAGCGCGCGACGCCATGCGCCCGGCGGCCACCCCGGCGAAGTAACCGCCCCCGCCGCGGGGGGGGCGCCCCCCCCCCCCCCCGCGGGCGGGGAGGGGAGGCGGGCGGCCGGCCAACGCCCAGGGGGGGGGGGGCCCGGAACCA
>CBFGMM010000140.1:0-4825 GCA_965649855.1 uncultured Thermomonas sp.
CCGCCATCCGCGGCATGGCCAGCGCCGCGCCTTCGCGTTCGGTGGACGCGCCCGCGTAACGGTTGGCGAAACGCACGTGCTCCCCGAACGCGATGCCGGGACGCTGCGCCAGCGATGCCGCCAGCGCCCCGTTGAACGCGTCGCCGGCGCCGGTGGTGTCCAGCGCGCGCACCGGCTCGGCGGAGATCCGGTAGTAGGCGCCGGCATCGCCGCGCGTGGCGGCGTCGGGGTGGGACACGAAACAGCCGCTCGCGCCCAGCGTGACCACCACGGTGCTGCCGTGGCCCAGCTGGCGGCACAGTGCGTGCAGGCGCGCCTGGTCCAGCCCGGACACCGCGTCCGCCTCGACGCGCTCGCCGACGTGGCGCGCCAGCAGGGCGGCGAATTCGGTTTCGTTGGGGGTCAGCACGTCGGCCAATTCCAGCAACGCGCCGGGCACGGCCGCGTTCGCGGGCGCTGGATTCAGGATGGCGAGCACACCCGCGGCGCGCGCGTCGCGCAGGGCGCGCTCGATCGCCTCGGGCGGCGATTCCAGCTGCGCCAGCACCACCCGCGCCGGGGCCGTGGCGGCCAGCGCATCGCCGACGAAGTCCGGCCGCAGCGCGGCGTTGGCGCCAGCGCCGACCACGATGCAGTTGCGCCCGCCGGCGTCCACGTAGATGCCGGCGGTGCCGGTGGGCGCGTCGCTCGCCTGGGCGTGCAGGTCGATGCCGTCCCCGGCGCACAGCGCGCGTGCCAGCTGCGCGCCCGCGTCGTCGCCCAGCGCGCAGACGTAGGTGGTGTCCGCGCCCGCGCGCCGCGCCGCCATCGCCTGGTTGAAACCCTTGCCGCCGGGCCCGCTTGCGTAGTCGCCGGCCAGGGTGGCGCCCGGCGGCGGAAGCGCGCCGACCCGCCACACGTGGTCGACGTTGAAGGAACCGATTACCGCGACGCGGGCACCGGCCCGCGCCGGGTCAGGGGTTGTTGACATCGATCGGGCCGTGCTCGGGCACCACGCGCGGGCGCTCGTGCCTGTGCTTGAAGAGCAGCACGAAGGCCACCGTCATCGCCAGCGCGTACAGCGCGAACGCGGTCCAGATGCCCTGCCAGTCCTTGCTGCCGTCGGCCGCCGTGTACCACAGGTCGATCGCGTAGCCGGCCACCAGGCTGCCCACGACCGCGCCGATGCCGTTGGTCATCAGCATGAACAGGCCCTGCGCGGAGGCGCGGATGCGCGGGTCGCCCTGCTGCTCCACGAACAGCGAGCCGGAGATGTTGAAGAAGTCGAAGGCCATGCCGTAGACGATGCACGACAGGATGATCATCCACAGCCCCGGGCCCGGGTCGCCGTAGGCGAACAGTCCGAAGCGCAGGAACCAGGCCAGCATGCTCAGCGTCATCACCGTCTTGATCCCGTAGCGCTTGAGGAAGAACGGGATGACCAGGATGAACAGCGTTTCGGAGATCTGCGAGATCGACATGATGATGGCGGGGTACTTCACCGCCAGCGTGTCCGCGTACTGCGGCTGGCTGCCGAACTCGCCGAGGAAGGTGCCGCCGTAGGCGTTGGTCAGCTGCAGCGCCGCCCCCAGCAGCATGGCGAAGATGAAGAACACCGCCATGTTGCGGTCGCGGAACAGCCGGAACGAGGACAGGCCCAGCACGTCCAGCCACGTGCGGTTCTCCAGCTGGGTCATGCGCGGCGGCGCGGGCGGCAGGGTGAATGCGTACAGGCCCAATGCCAGCGAGGCGGCGCCCGCGATGTAGAACTGGCCGGACGAGGTCTCCAGGCCCAGCAGGCTGGTGGTCCACAGCGCGGCGATGAAGCCGATGGTGCCCCATACCCGGATCGGCGGGTAATCGCGGATCACGTCCTGGCCGCTGGACTTGAGCGCGTTGTAGGCCACCGCGATCGCCAGCGAGATGGTCGGCATGTAGCAGATCATGGTGGCCAGGATCAGCCAGAAAAACTGTTGCGGGTTGTCCGCCATCGGCAGCAGGCACAGCAGCACCGCGCCCAGGATGTGCAGGATGCCGTACAGGCGCTCGGCGTTGATCCAGCGGTCGGCCACGATGCCCATCAGCGCCGGCATGAACAACGAGGCGATGCCCATGGTCGAGAAGATCGCGCCGAAGCTGGTGCCGGACCAGCCGCGGTTCTCGAACCAGTAGCGCCCGATGGTGATCAGCCACGCCCCCCAGATGAAGAACTGGAGGAAATTCATCAGGATCAGGCGCTGCTTCAGGCTCACGTGGGCTCCCCGGGCGACGGGGCCGGATGCGCCCGCGATGACGCAGGTTAGTGAGCGCCGGCGATGCCGGCAAGCGGCGGCCGGCTCAGGGATCGCGCGCCAGCACCCGGTTGCGCCCCTCCAGCTTGGCGTGGCGCAGGCGGGTGTCCGCGCGCCGCAGCAGGGCGGACAGGTCCGCGCCGTCCTGCGGCCAGCTGGCGATGCCGGCGCTCAGCGTCAGGCGCATCGGGTCGGCGCCGTGTTCGGGCAGGAACGGGCGCGCGGCCACCGCGCGGCGCATGATCTCCAGGCGTTCCCAGGCCCGCCCGATCGGCAGCGGCATCAGCAGCGCGAATTCCTCGCCGCCCAGGCGCGCCAGCCATTCCTTGGGCTCCAGCTGTTCGACCAGCACGTCGACCACGTGGCGCAGCGCGCGGTCGCCGGCGAGGTGCCCGGCCTCGTCGTTGATCCGCTTGAAGTAGTCGAGGTCGATCAGGCAGACCGACAGCGAACTGCCACCCAGGCGCGCCGCGTTGAGCATCGAGGGGAACCGGTGGACCAGCCAGGTCCGGTTGGGCAGGCCGGTGAGGCCGTCGGTGCCGGACATGTCGACGAGGCGTTGCATGCGGTAGACCACGGTGGCGGTGACCGCGGTCATCAGCGCCAGCAGCACCAGCCGCTGGATCTGGCCGGATGCGCTGGCGGTGCCGTACTCCACCGACACCAGACGGTCCGGGCTGTCCACCAGGACGAACAGCGCGACCGACAATGCCCCGTACTGCACGATCGCGAGCAAGCCGGTGTAGAGGGTCAGGCGGCCGTCGTTGCGCAGCGCCGTCATGCAGATCGCCAGCAGGTAGAACGCCCACACCACCATGCTGTTGAGCGCGGTGGCGGGCGAGCCGACCGCCAGCAGGCACAGCACCAGGGTGGTGGCGGTGACGTCGTAGGTGGCGGTGGCCCACGGCAGCCAGCGGTAGCGGCCGCGCTGGCGGGACAGGGCAAGCCAGACCTGCGAGGCGACGATGGTGAGGACCACGCCCACCAGCCCGGCCATGGTTTCCCCGAGCTTGCCGCCGGTCAGCAGGTTGATCAGCGGCAGCGACAGCAGGAGCAGCGACAGCGCCGCGCGCAACTGCGCGACCAGCAGTTCGCCGCCCGCGCCCAGTTCCAGCATCAGGGCATCGGGCCGCACGCGCAGGCGGCGCCAGTAATCGCCCAGGCCGGTCGGCAATTCGATCACGCGGGCTCCCCCTTCGCCGCAGGATAACGCGCGATCGGGGCGGCCGCGGCCGCCGGGCTCACGCGCCCAGGCCGCGAACCGCCACCCAGGCCCCAAGGGCCAGGAACACGCACGCCGCCGCGATGCGCGCCGCCTTCAGCGGCAGCCGCGTGGCGAAGCGGCTTCCCAGCAGGACCACGGGCACGTTCGCCAGCAGCATGCCCGCCGTGGTGCCGGCGACCACCTGCCACAGCGGGTCGTAGCGGGCCGCCAGCAGGACCGTCGCCACCTGCGTCTTGTCGCCGATCTCCGCGATGAAGAACGCGATGGTGGTGGCGACGAAGGCACCGCGCGCGGGCAGGGGCTGGTCCGCGTCCAGGCTGTCGGGCCGCAGCGTCCACAGCGCGATGCCCAGGAAGCTGGCCGCCACCACCCAGCGCAGCAGCGCCGGCGTCAGCCACTGCGCCGCCACCTGGCCCAGCCATGCGGCGAGCGCGTGGTTCAGCAGGGTGGCGAGCAGGATCCCGCCGGCGATGGCCCAGGGCCGGCGGAAGCGCGCGGCCAGCAGCAGGGCCAGCAACTGGGTCTTGTCGCCGATCTCGGCCAGCGCCACGGCGCCGGTGGAGACGAGCAATGCATCGAACATGGGACGCTCCGCGGCCGGGCAGCAGGGGTGGACGCGAACGCAGGCGGCGCGTTGCCCGGCCGGGGCGCGCTGCCTGCCTTCGGTCTTGCCCGCGCCGGCACGAGGACCGGCGCTGCGCGCCATGGCGAGGTGCCCGGGTCGGCACGGCCAAGCATGTTGACGCGCGGGCCGCGACAGCGCGTCGCGGCGGGCTACTCCCCGGAGGAGGGTGCGCCATTGTAGCCGCGTGGCGGCGCGCCGGCCTGCCTACAATGCCCCGTCCCTCCCTGGAGCGCCCGCCATGCAGTACCGCCGACTCGGTTCCTCCGGCCTGCAGCTGTCCGCGCTGTCGTTCGGCGCCTGGGTGACCTTCGGGCAGCAGGTCGGCCGCGGCGCGGCGCGCGAGATGCTGGCCGCCGCGTACGACCACGGCATCAACTTCTTCGACAACGCCGAGACCTATGCGAACGGGGAGGCGGAGCGGGTGATGGGCGACGTGCTGGCCGACCTGCGCCTGCCGCGCGCTGCCTGGTGCGTGTCCAGCAAGGTGTTCTTCGGCGCGGTGGACGATCCGCGTCCCACCCAGCGCGGCCTGTCGCGCAAGCACGTGCGCGACGCCTGCGACGCCGCGCTGCGCCGGCTGCGGGTGGACTACCTCGACCTGTACTTCTGCCACCGGCCCGACCCGCAGGTGCCGATCGCGGAAACCGTGCAGGCGATGGACCTGCTGGTGCGCCAGGGCAAGGTGCTGTACTGGGGCACGTCCGA
>CBFGMM010000141.1:0-4737 GCA_965649855.1 uncultured Thermomonas sp.
TCGAACTGCTGCGCGAGCGCGACTGCGACCTGGTGCAGGGCTACTGGCTGGGCGCGCCGGTCGCCGCTGCAGAATTCGGGCGGCTGCTGGCCTGACCAAACGGCCAGTGTGTCGGCAGATTCAGAACCGGCGAGTGCCACACCGCCAGCTAGGCATCGATAGCGGGTTGCCCTGACGGCCGCTAGAACAAGCGCTCCAGCCACGGCTGCAGCATTGCCAAGAGGCCGCCCGACAGCGCACCGGTAGCGCCAAGCGCCATCAGTCCGACCGCCCAGGCCGCGAGCATCAGGGCGCCGTCGCGTTCCAGCAGCGCCAGCGCGAACAGCAGGATGATCGCGCCCAAGACGTAGTTGGTGAACGGGATCGGCAGCGACAACAGCAGGCCCAGCAACAGCAGCAGCAGGCCGGTGCCGGCACTGGCCAGCCTGTGGTCCAGCACTGTGCTCAGGCGCGGCCGCACCAGCCGCTCCAGCCGCCGCAGCCAGGGATCCACGGTCCGCTCGAAGCGCGCCAGGGCCTGGCGCTTGGGGCCGCGACGCGCGATGAAGCCGGGCAGCCACGGGCGGCGCAGCCCGACCAGCAGCTGCAGCGCGATCAGCACCACCAGGGGGCCGCTCAGCGCGCCCCCGACCGGGATCGGGATGAAGGCCGGCAGCGCGGACACGAACAGCAGCATCCCGAATGCGCGCTTGCCGAGCCCCCCGAGCAGGTCGCTGAAGGTCAGGGTCTGCGCGTGGTCGCCGTCCAGCAGGTCGTCGAGGATCGCGCGCGTGCCCGCCTCGCGGGGGCGCCGCGGACCCCGTCCGCCCGCGCGTGGGTCAGGCGCTTGCATCGAGCTCCGTCGCGCGGTCCTGCATGCGCTGCAGCAGCAGCTTGTCGATCCGCGGCCCGTCCAGGTCGACCACCTCGACCCGCCAGGGTCCCAGCGGGAAGTGCTCGCCCGCATGGGGAATGCGCCCGAAGTGGGCGATCGCCAGGCCCGCGGCGGTGTGGTAGCCATGTTCCTCGGCGTCGGCGAGGCGCTCGCCCATGAGTTCGCGCAGTTCGTCCACGTGCAGTCCGCCGTCGACCAGCAACGAGCCGTCGTCGCGCATCACCACCAGCGCCTCGTCGTCCGGTGACTCGCCCGATTGCAGGCGCCCGAGGACCGCATCCATCACGTCGCTGATGGTGACCAGGCCCTGGATCTCGCCGTATTCGTCCACCACCAGGGCCAGCGACTGCTGCTCCTCGCGGAGGATCTCGAGCAGCTTCAGCGCGTGCGTCGACTCGGAGACGAACAGGGCTTCGCGCAGTTCGTCGAACAGCGCGGGTTCGGTCTCGTCCAGTTCGTCCAGCAGCGACTTCACCTCCAGCACGCCCACCACGTCGGCGTCGCTGCCGCGATAGACCGGGTAGCGCGAGAACGGCGTTTCGCGCATCGCCTGCAGGTTCTCGGCGAAGTCCGCGGCGGCGTCCAGCCAGGCGATCTGCGGACGCGGGGTCATGAGGCTGGCGGCGGTGCGGTCGCCCAGGCGCATGACCCGGTTCATCATGTTGCGCTCGCCGAGGTCGAACACGCCCTGCTCGTGGCCTTCGCTCACCAGCATCTGCACTTCTTCCTCGGTGACCTGGGCATCGCTGCCGCGGTCGACGCGCAGCAGGCGCAGCAGCCCGTGCACGGTGGCGCTGAGCAGCCACACCGCCGGGCTGGCGATGCGCGACAGGGTGTGCATCGGCAAGGCGACCAGCGACGCCACCCGTTCCGGCGCCAGCAGCGCGAGCCGCTTGGGCAGCAGTTCACCCAGCACGATGCTGAGGTAGGTGATGAGGCTGACCGCCAGGACCTTGCCCATCAGGTCGGCGTGCTCGCCCATCGCCGGCAGCCGTTCGCCCACCCACGTGCCGATGAGCGCGCCCAGGGCGTCGCCGCCGAGCATGCCGGTGAGGATGCCGATGGAGGTGATGCCCACCTGCACGGTGGACAGGAAGTGTTCCGGGTGCTCGGCCAGCTCCAGCGCCTTGCGCGCCCCGGCACTGGAGTCCGCACGCTGCTTCAGGCGCGGCTTGCGCGAGGTGACCACCGACATCTCCGACAACGCGAAGAACGCGTTGAGCAGGATCAGGGCCAGCACGATCAGCAGCAGTTCGACCATGGCGCGCTACCGGTCGCGCAGGCGCGCGCACGACATCCGGTGGCGGACGGCGGGGCGCGGGCGTGGCGGAGGGGCGGGGGGCTGGTCCATGGAGTGCGCCGGAGCGCGGCGGGATCATAGCAGGGCCGGGCCGCCGCGCTTGCACACGGCTGTCACCAAACCGTCATAATTCCGCCCCTCGCCACCCACCCGGCAGGTTCGCCATGTTTTCGCTGCAGACCATCTTCGGCCAGGGCAAGCAGTTCTACGCGCTCTTCAACGAGGCCGCGGACGCCGCCTGGGCCAGCACCAAGGCGCTGCACGCGATGCTGGACGCGCCGGACAAGGTGCACTCGCTGGAAGCGTTCAAGATCGCGCGCCAGCGCGAGCGGGTGGCCAGCGACAAGATCAGCCAGGCGCTGGTGGACAGCTTCATCACCCCGTTCGAGCGCGAGGACATCGAGGCGCTGGGGTCGGCGCTGTACAAGATCCCCAAGCAGGTGGAGCGCTTCGCCGACCGCTACGCGCTGGCCCGGCATCGCCTGACCGGGATCGACTTCGCCCCGCGCGCGGCGATGCTGGAGCAGGCCGCCTCGGTGGTGGTCGAGATGGTGGCCGAGCTGCCGCACCTGCGGCTGGACAAGATGAAGGCGCTCAACGACCGCCTGCGGGTGATCGAGATGGAGGCCGACCGCCTGATCCTGGAGCTGCACCGCGAGATCTACTCGGGGGAGCTGGACGCCGGCGACATGTTCCTGCTCAAGGAGTTCTTCGAGATCATGGAAAAGGCCATCGACCGCTGCCGCGAAGCCGGCGTGGTGGCCTATGAAATCGTGCTGAAGAACAGCTGATCCGCAGCGGAGACGCACCATGATGCTCGCCCTGCTGCTGCTGGTGATCCTGTTCGCGCTCGTCTTCGAGTTCATCAACGGGTTCCACGACACCGCCAACTCGATCGCCACCGTGGTCGCCACCAAGGTGCTCTCGCCCGGGCACGCGGTGATGCTGGCCGCGGTGATGAACCTGATCGGGGCGTTCGCCGGGACCGCGGTGGCCAAGACCATCTCCAGCGGCCTGATCGACACCAGCGTGGTCACCGTGACCTCGCAGGTGCTGATCTGCGCGCTGGCCGGCGGCATCACCTGGAACCTGATCACCTGGTGGTTCGGTCTGCCGTCCTCGTCCTCGCACGCGTTGATCGGCGGGCTGTGCGGCGCGGCGCTGGCGGCTGCGCACAACGACTGGGGCGCGCTGATCTGGTCGCAGCTGGGCGACGGCGGCTGGTCGACCAACAAGGGCATCCTGTGGAAGGTGGTGCTGCCCATGGTCAGCTCGCCGCTGGCCGGGTTCACCCTGGGCGTGCTGATCCTGGCCTCGCTGTACGGCCTGGTGGCCGGGCTGCGCCGGCTGGGCGGCAGCCTGGCGCGGCTGTCGCGGCCGAAGTGGGTGAACGCGGTGTTCGGCAAGGCGCAGCTGGTGTCGGCCGCCTACATGGGCTTCGCGCACGGCACCAACGACGCGCAGAAGACGATGGGCATCATCGCGCTGGCGATCTTCGCGGCCCAGGGCGCGGGCACGCTGGACGTGCTGCCGGCCTGGGCCCAGTTCCTGCATCCCGACGGCGGCGAGTCCGACATCGACGACTGGATCATCGTGACCTGCGCCCTGGTCATGGCGGCCGGCACCGCGGCGGGCGGCTGGCGCATCATCAAGACCCTGGGCCACAAGATGGTGAAGCTGCAGCCGATCGACGGCTTCGCCGCGGAAACCGCCTCCGCCACCATCCTGGTGACGGCCGCCCACTTCGGCATGCCGGTGTCCACCACCCACAGCATCTCCACCGCGATCATGGGGGTCGGCTTCGGCAAGAACCCGCGCAAGCTCAAGTTCACCGTGATCGAGCGGATCATCTGGGCATGGATCCTCACCATCCCGATGGCCGGCGGCATCGCCTACGGGCTGCAGCGCCTGATCGAGGCGCTGGGCTGGGCCTGAGGAACGTCCCGGTGCGCGCGCCGAAGCGCGGCCCGCACGCCGGCCGGCGCTAGAGCAGGTCGCCGCCCGCGGACATCCGGCGCTCCATCTCGTCGCCGGTGCCGCCGATCTCCAGCACCAGGCGGTCGATCTCCGCGGCTTCAAGGCAGTCGTACGGGCGGTTCTCGCACAGCTGCAGGTAGGGCACGCCGTCCAGCTCGCCGATCGCCAGGTAGCCGACCCGGCTCTCCCAGTTGAACGCCAGCGCGCGCCGCGCATCCACGCCGGTGATCGGCGCGATCGCGGTGCTGACCCGCAGCAGCGCGCGGCCGTCGTCGTCCTGCATCTCCGACAGGAAGATCGCCTGGTGGCGCTTGCCCTGGGCCAGCGACAACTCGACGCACAGCACGAAGGGCTCCTGCAGGGTCAGCTTGTAGCCGGCGGCCAGCAGGTGGCTGCGGATCTGTTCGAAATTGTCCATCGTCGGCCGGGGCGTGCGGGGGAGCGGCTATGCTACCCCGCGATGACCGACCTGTCCGCCGCCGACCGCATCCTGGCCGCGATCCGCGCGGTGCCGCGCGGGCAGGTCTCGGGCTACGGCGCCATCGCCCGCCGCGCCGGGCTGCCGGGCCGCGCACGCCTGGTGGCC
>CBFGMM010000142.1:0-4734 GCA_965649855.1 uncultured Thermomonas sp.
GCGCCGGCCCGTGCCGCCGAGCCGGCGTACGCCGCGGGCACGCCCGAGGCGCGGGTGCGCGCCGTGCTGAACGAGCTCAACAGCCGGATCGAGGTCGACCGCATCGACCCCGCGCCGTTCCCCGGCTTCCGCCAGGTGGTGGCGGGCGGGCAGGTGGTCTACGTCAGCGACGACGGCAAGTACCTGGTCCAGGGCCAGGTGCTCGACGTCGCCTCGCGCCAGGACCTGTCCGAGGCCGCGATGGCGCGCGTGCGCGCCGACGTGCTGGAGACGCTGCCGATGGCCGAGCGCATCGTGTTCCCCGCGCAGGGCGCGACCAAGCACCGCATCGTGGTGCTGACCGACGTGGAATGCGGCTATTGCCGCAAGTTCCACGAGGAGATCGCCGAGCACGCCAGGCGCGGCATCGAGGTCCAGTACCTGGCCTTCCCGCGCGCGGGCCTGGGCAGCGACGACTACCGCAAGATGGTCTCGGTCTGGTGCGCGCCGGATCGCCGCAAGGCGCTGACCGATGCCAAGGCCGGCCGCAACGTGCCCACCCGCACCTGCACCACGCCGGTCGACCGCCAGTACAACGCGGGCAAGCGCATGGGGCTGGAAGGCACGCCGATGATCCTGACCGCGCAGGGCGAGTTCGTGGGCGGCTACCTGGCGCCGGACATCCTGGTGCAGCGCCTCGAACAGCTGGCGGCCGCGCGCGCCGGCGACGCCCCGAAGGCCGGGGGCTGAGCGCCGCCGGCGAGGCCCGCCGCCGTGCGGCGGCGGGTTCCGCCTTACAATAGCGGGCCCTGTAGCTCCCGGCTCCCGGACATGATCGTCCTCGAGGGCATGCCCGCCCTGTCGCCGTTCCGGCGCGACCGCCTGCAAGCCCGCCTGACCGATCTTGCGCCCGCCCTGCGCATCGAAGGGGCCTGGCATGCCTACTGGATCCATCCCGAGCCGGGCGCCGCACCGGACCCGGACGCCCTGCAGCGGATCCTGCAGGCCGGCGCGGGGCAGGCCGAGGTCGCGGCGGGCGCCATCAGCCGCTACGTGGTGCCGCGCCTGGGCACGCTGTCGCCGTGGGCCAGCAAGGCCACCGAGCTGCTGCGCGGCGCCGGCCTGCCGGTGGCGCGGGTCGAACGCGGCCTGCGCATCGACGTGTCGGGCTGGCCGGACGATCCCGTCCTGCAGGCGGCGCTGGGCAAGCGCCTGCACGACCCCATGACCCAGTCGCTGCTGGCATCGCGCGAGGACGGCGCGGCGCTGTTCCGCGTGCCGGCGCGCGGGGCGCTGGAGGTCGTGCCGCTGGATGGCCTGGAAGCCGCGAACGCGCGCCTGGGCCTGGCCCTGGCCGACGACGAGATCGACTACCTGCGCGCGCGCTACCGCGAGCTGGGCCGCGACCCGCACGACATCGAACTGATGATGTTCGCGCAGGCCAATTCGGAGCACTGCCGGCACAAGATCTTCAACGCCGGCTGGACCATCGACGGGCAGCGGATGCTTGCGGATGGCGCGCCGGCATCGCTGTTCGGGATGATCAGGCACACCCACGCGCGCACCCCGGAGCACACGCTGTCGGCCTACAGCGACAACGCGGCGGTGGTGGAGGGCTACGGGGCCTCGCGCTTCCGCCCGGATCCACGGGACCGTCGCTACCGCAGCGAGCCGGTGGCCGAGAGCGCGTTCTGCATCAAGGTCGAGACCCACAACCATCCCACCGCGATCGCACCGTTCCCGGGCGCGTCCACCGGTTCCGGCGGCGAGATCCGCGACGAGGGCGCCACCGGGCGCGGCGGCCGTCCCAAGGCCGGGCTGTGCGGCTTCTCGGTCAGCCACCTGCGCATCCCCGCGCTGCCGCAGCCGTGGGAGGCGCCGCGCGCGCTGAACCCGCGCATGGCCAGCGCGCTGGAGATCATGACCGACGGCCCGCTGGGCGCGGCCGCGTTCAACAACGAGTTCGGCCGGCCCAACCTGGCCGGCTACTTCCGCAGCTTCGAACTGGCCGAAGCGCCGGGCCTGGTGCGCGCCTACGACAAGCCGATCATGCTGGCCGGCGGCATCGGCGCGATGGACCGGCCGCTGGTGGCCAAGCGCAGCCTGTCGCCCGGCGACGCGGTGATCGTGCTGGGCGGCCCGGCGATGCTGATCGGGCTGGGCGGCGGCGCCGCGAGCTCGGTGGCCTCGGGCGACAGCGCGGAGGACCTGGACTTCGCCTCGGTGCAGCGCGAGAACCCGGAGATGCAGCGCCGCGCGCAGGAGGTCATCGACCGCTGCGTGGAACTGGGCGAGGACAATCCCATCCTGTCGGTGCACGACGTGGGCGCGGGCGGCCTGTCGAACGCCATCCCCGAGCTGCTGCACGACTCCGGCGTGGGCGGGGTGATCGACCTGGCCGCGATCCCCAGCGACGATCCCTCGCTGTCCCCGATGCAGCTGTGGTGCAACGAGTCGCAGGAGCGTTACGTGCTGGGGCTGCCGCAGGCGCGGGTGGCCGAGTTCGCCGCGCTGTGCGCGCGCGAGCGCTGCCCGTTCGCGGTGGTCGGCACGGCAACCGCGGAAGAGCGCCTGGTGGCCGGTTACGGCGCACGGGTCGGCGCCCTGCCCGCGGACCTTGCAATCGACTTGCCGATGGACGTGCTGTTCGGCAAGCCGCCGAAGATGCACCGCGACACCGCGCGTCCGCCGGCCCCGCGCTGGCCGCAGGCCGACACCGCGGCGCTGGACCTGCGCCAGGCCGGGCTGCGCGTGCTGGCGCACCCCACGGTGGCCGCCAAGAGCTTCCTGGTCACCATCGGCGACCGCACGGTGGGCGGGCTGACCGCGCGCGACCAGATGGTCGGGCCGTGGCAGCTGCCGGTGGCCGACTGCGCGATCACCCTGACCGCCTTCGACGGCCACGCGGGCGAGGCGATGGCGATCGGCGAGCGCACCCCGCTCGCCCTGCTGGACGCCGCCGCCGCCGCGCGCATGGCGGTGGGCGAGGCGATCACCAACCTGCTCGCGGCGCCGGTCGAGGAACTGGACCGCATCAAGCTGTCCGCCAACTGGATGGCCGCGGCCGGCCACCCGGGCGAGGACGCGCGCCTGTTCGACGCGGTGCGCGCGGTGGGCATGGAACTGTGCCCGGCGCTGGACCTGTCGATCCCGGTGGGCAAGGACTCGCTGTCGATGCAGGCGCAGTGGTCGGCCGCGGGCGAGGCGCAGGCATCGGTGTCGCCGGTCTCGCTGGTGGTCTCCGCCTTCGCGCCGGTGATGGACGTGCGTCGCCAGCTGACCCCGCTGCTGCACGGCGACGTGGACTCCGACCTGTGGCTGATCGGCCTGGGCGCCGGCCGCCAGCGGATGGGCGGCTCGGTGCTGGCGCAGTGCTTCCCGGAGGCGTCGCCGGGTGGCGAGGGCCTGCCTGCGTTCGGCGGCGCGGTGCCCGACCTGGACGATCCGCAGCGCCTGCGCGCGCTGTTCGAACTGATCCGCGACGCGCGCGAGGACGGGCTGCTGCTGGCCTACCACGACCGTTCCGATGGCGGCGTCTTCGCCACGCTGTGCGAGATGGCCTTCGCCTCGCACATGGGCCTGGAGATCCGCCTGGACGGCTGGGGCGACGGCCGCTTCGACGACGCCATCCGCACCCTGTTCAACGAGGAGCTGGGGGCGGTGGTGCAGGTGCCCGCGGACGAGCGCGCCGCGTTCGCCGACCTGGTGGCGCGGCACGGGTTGATCGAATGCGCGCAGCGGATCGCGCGGCCGACCCGCTCGCCCGTGGTACGCGTGAGCGGCGACGACGCGCTGCTGGCCGAGTGGCAATGGACCGAGCTGTTCGATGCCTGGTGGTCGGTCACCCATGCCATCCAGCGCCTGCGCGACGATCCGGCCGGCGCCGACGCCGAGCGCGAGGCCGCGCGCCGCTTCGACGCGCCGGGCCTGCGGCCGCGGCTCACCTTCGACCCCGCGGATGACGTCGCGGCACCCCTGATCCAGGCCAGCATGGTCGGCACCGGCGCGCGGCCGCGCGTGGCGATCCTGCGCGAGCAGGGCGTCAACAGCCAGGTGGAAACCGCCTGGGCCTTCGACCGCGCCGGCTTCGAGGCGATCGACGTGCACATGAGCGACCTGGTGGCCGGCCGCTTCGACCTCAAGGATTTCCATGGCATGGTCGCCTGCGGCGGCTTCAGCTATGGCGACGTGCTGGGCGCCGGCCGCGGCTGGGCCACCTCGATCCGCGAGCGCGCGGCGCTGCGCGGGATGTTCGCCGACTTCTTCGCCCGCGATTCGAGTTTCTCGCTGGGCATCTGCAACGGCTGCCAGATGCTGGCCCAGCTGCGCGACATGATTCCCGGCGCCGACCACTGGCCCACCTTCCAGCGCAACCGCAGCGAGCAGTACGAGGCGCGCCTGGCCCTGCTGGAAGTGGGCGAGTCGCCGTCGATCCTGCTGCGCGGCATGGGCGGCTCGCGGATCCCGGTGGCGGTGGCGCATGGCGAGGGGCGCGCGGTGTTCGAGCGCGGCGTCGACCTCTCCGCGGTCGACGTGGCGCTGCGCTACGTCGGCGGCGACGGGCAGCCGGCGCTGGATTATCCCGCCAACCCCAACGGGTCCCCCGCGGGCATCGCCGGCGTGGCCAGCCGCGACGGGCGCGCCACCATCCTGATGCCGCACCCGGAACGCACCCTGCGCAGCGCGAACTTCAGCTGGGCGCCGCGCGACTGGGACGGCGATTCGCCATGGATGCGCATGTTCCGCAACGCGCGG
>CBFGMM010000143.1:0-4722 GCA_965649855.1 uncultured Thermomonas sp.
GCATCGGGCGCCTGGCCCGCGCGCGCGGCGCGCGGGGCGGCGGCGGCCGGTGAGGATTCGGCTCCGGCGGCGGCCAACGCGCCGCCCCCCGCCTCCACGTTGCCGCGCCCGATGAATTCGACCTGCACCGCGCCATCATCGGCGTCGGGCGCCTGCGAGATCGCCAGGAACTGCACGTACATCAGCCACAGCAGCGCCGCCACCAGCACCACGTGCAGCACGATGTCCAGCGCGCTCACGCCGATCCGCAGCCGGCGATCCTCGCCCGTGTCCGGCGCCCAGTCCTGCCCCAGCAGGCTGCCGAGGGCCTCGAGACGGGTCAGTTCCCCGGCCCGGCGCGGCACCGCGCGCAACGGCCGCTGCGCGAACGCATCGACAAAGGCGCCCGGTGGGGCACCGGCGGCGGCCCGGTCCAGCCGCGGTTGCGCGTCCAGCCAGCGTTGCCACCCGGCCGGCAGCACCCCCGCGGGCGTGAGGCGGCCGGCCTTGAGCAATCGCCGCTGGTTCAGCGCGGCGATGACGTCGGTGGCCGTCGTCACGCGCGGCGGGTCCGCTCAGGCCGCGTCGCGCGGGACGTAGGGGGCCTCGCCCGACGCGTGGTCGGTCGCGTCGCGTACCGCGGTGACGCCCGGCACCTGTTCCATCAGGGTCTTCTCGATGCCCTGCTTCAGGGTGACGTCGGCCATGCCGCAGCCGTGGCAGCCGCCGCCGAAGCGCAGCACCACCACGCCCTCGGCGGTGACTTCCTGCAGGCTCACGTGGCCGCGGTGCTGGGCCAGTTGCGGGTTGATCTCCTGCTCCAGGGTCCAGCGCACGCGCTCGACCAGGCCGGCCCCGGCGGCGGGCGCGCTGCCCTTGATCCCCGGCGCGCGGATCTGCAGCTGGCCGCCGGTGGCCATGGTCTGGTAATCGATCTCCGCCCCGTCCAGGAACGGTGCGCTGGCGCTGTCCAGCCACAGCGTGAACCCGTCGCAGTCCACCGCCCATTCGTCGCCCGCCAGCTCGCCGGGCTCCGCGAATTCCAGGCGCACGTCGGCGCGTGGCGTGCCCGGGTCGCGCGCGGCCAGGCGCACCCCCAGCCCGGGGATGGCCTCGCGCTCGATCAGCTTGCGGAAGTGCGACTGCGCGGCTTCGGATATCTGGATCATGCGGCTATTCTAGCCACCCGCCCCGCCCCGCGCGGCGGCACGGCAGGCGCGTTCCCCCGCGCGACAAGCGCGGTTCATCCGCAAGGAGCCCCCCATGTCCGACCTGGTCCCGCTGGCCCACGCGCATTGCATCCCGCGACGCGGGCACGCCCACCGCCTGACCGAAGCCAGCGTGCGCGAGCTGCTGCCGCAGGTGCCCGGCTGGGAATTGCTGGAGGACGGGCACGCGCTGGTCAAGACGTTCACGTTCGCCGACTACTACCGGACCATGGCCTTCGTCAACGCGCTGGCCTTTGTCGCGCACCGCGAGGACCACCATCCCGACCTGGGGGTGCATTACGACCGCTGCGTGGTGCGTTTCTCGACCCACGACGTCGGCGGCCTGAGCGAGAACGACTTCATCTGCGCGGCGAAGGCGGACGCGCTCGTCGCCTGACGGCGCGCGCCCTTGCGCCCATGCCCATGCACCACGCGACGGCTCACGCCAGCCGGTCCAGCACCTCCACCAGGTCCGGCGCCAGCGGGGCGTTGAGCAGGTAAGGCGCCTTGCCGCCATCCAGCGCGAACTCCAGGGTGCTGGCGTGCAGGAACAGGCGCCGCAGCCCCGCCTGCTCGCGCAGGCGCTTGTTGGCCTCCGGGTCGCCGTACTTGTCGTCGCCCGCCACCGGGTGGCCGATGTGCCGGGCATGCACGCGGATCTGGTGGGTCCGCCCCGTCTCGATGCGCACTTCGCAGTAGCTCTGCCCGCCGCGCCTCTCCAGCACGCGGAAATGGCTGAGCGAGGGCTTGCCCTGCGGATTCACCTGCACGTGGCGCTCGCCGCCCTGGCGCAGCCCCACCAGCAGCGGCGCGTCCACGCTCATCACGCCGTCCGGCATGCGGCCGGTCAGCAGGGTCAGGTAACGCTTGGCGATGCCGGCCCCGTGGTCCTCGCGCAGCAGGGCCTGCAGCTCCACCAGCGCCGAGCGCTTCTTGGCGACGATCAGCAGCCCCGATGTATCGCGGTCCAGCCGGTGCACCAGTTCCAGCGACTGTTGCGGGCGCAGCGCGCGCAGGGATTCGATCGCGCCGTGCGAGATGCCGCTGCCGCCATGGCTGGCCAGGCCCGAGGGCTTGTTCAGGGCGAGCAGGCGCGCATCCTCGAACACGATGGCGGCTTCGAGCGCCGCCAACAGGCCCTTCGGAGGCGGGGATTTTCCTGATTCGTCGGCGATCTCGAGCCGAACGGGCGGGATCCTGACGTCATCCCCCGCCTCCAGGCGGCGATCCGCCTTGGCCCGCCCCCCGTTGACCCGGACCTGCCCGCTGCGCACCAGCTTGTACACCAGCGACCGGGGCGCGCCCTTCAGCTGGCCCAGCAGGAAATTGTCGAGCCGCTGGCCGACGCGGTCGTCGGCGACCCGCACCACGCGGGCGCCCGTGCTCGGCCCGGCGGCATCCGGCTGTCTCATCGGCATGTGATCTGGTACACTCGGGGGGCGATGTAAGGGTTTGATTTCGCAGGAAGATCACACGGTCCGAGAAGACCGCACCGGCCGAAAGCCGGACTTCCACGCGAGCCCCGCCGCAGTGTCGTTGCCACCGCCCTCGGGGCGGCCATGTTAACGGCTGCGCGGCAGACCCGGTCATCGCCGGCCGCCTTGCGGCCGGCTGCACGCGGAACAACGTCCCGTGCGACGCGGCCCACCCGGGCGCAGTCGCCGGCCCAGCAACACGAACCATTAGGAACAAGCGCTCCCGCGGTTCGCCGTGGTGTTGCAGCGCTGGAACACTCGGAGCGACGGGGCGCGCAAGCGCCGCCGCCGCGCTTGCGGTATCCAGAGGCGAAACGCCCATGGCGGTTCCGCGTGCAGCAGCGCGCGAGGAACGCACAAATGAAGCGGATGCTCATCAATGCCACGCAGGCGGAAGAACTGCGGGTGGCGATCGTGGACGGCCAGACCCTGTACGACATCGACATCGAACAGCCGTCCAGGGAAAACAAGAAGTCCAACATCTACAAGGGCCGCATCACCCGGCTCGAGCCGTCGCTGGAGGCCGCGTTCGTCGAGTACGGCGCCGAGCGCCACGGCTTCCTGCCGCTCAAGGAAATCTCCCGCGACTACTTCCAGGCCGGGGTCGACCCGAACAAGGCCTCGCTGAAGGAGCTGCTGCGCGAGGGCCAGGAAGTGGTGGTGCAGGTCGACAAGGAGGAGCGCGGCAACAAGGGCGCGGCCCTGACCACGTTCATCTCGCTGGCCGGCCGCTACATGGTGCTGATGCCGAATTCGCCCACCGCCGGCGGCGTGTCGCGCCGGATCGAGGGCGATGACCGCGCCGAGCTGAAGAAGGCGATGGACGCGCTGCAGATCCCCGACGACATGGGCGTGATCATCCGCACCGCCGGCGTGGGCCGCGACGCGGAAGAGCTGCAGTGGGACCTGGACTACCTGCTGAGCATCTGGCGCGCGATCGCCGAGGCCGCGCTGAGCAAGCCCTCGCCGTTCCTGATCTACCAGGAGTCGCGGCTGATCGTGCGCGCGCTGCGCGACTACATGCGCAGCGACGTGGGCGAGATCCTGGTCGACACCCCGGAGATGTACGAAGAGGCGCTGGACTTCGTCGAGCAGGTGATGCCGCACAACAAGCGCAAGCTCAAGCACTACACCGACGACACCCCGCTGTTCAACCGCTTCCAGATCGAGTCGCAGATCGAGAACGCCTACGAGCGCACCATCCGCCTGCCCTCGGGCGGCGCGCTGGTGATCGACCAGACCGAGGCGCTGACCGCGATCGACGTGAATTCCGCGCGCGCCACCAAGGGCGGCGACATCGAGGAAACCGCGTTCAACACCAACCTCGAGGCCGCGGAAGAAGTCGCGCGCCAGCTGCGCCTGCGCGACCTGGGCGGGCTGGTGGTGATCGACTTCATCGACATGTCCAGCAACAAGCACCAGCGCGAGGTCGAGAACAAGCTGCAGAACGCGCTGAAGTACGACCGCGCGCGCGTGCAGATCGGCCGCATCAGCCGCTTCGGCCTGCTGGAGATGAGCCGCCAGCGCCTGCGCCCGAGCCTGGGCGAGGCCAGCCAGATCGTGTGCCCGCGCTGCGAGGGCCATGGCCGCATGCGCAGCATCGAGTCGCTGTCGCTGTCGATCATCCGCGTGGCCGAGGAGCACGCGATGAAGGACAACACCGGCCAGGTGCTGGTGCAGGCGCCGGTCGAGATCGCCAACTTCCTGCTCAACGAGAAGCGCAGCGCGCTGCGCGAGATCGAGCAGCGCCACGACGCGCCGATCGTGATCGTGGCCGACGAACAGCTGCAGACCCCGCACTACGAGGTCACCCGCATCCGCGAGAACGAGCTGGGCGAGGAGACCGCGCGCCCCAGCTACCAGCGCGGCACGCCACGCAAGCTGGCCACGATCGCGCTCAGCAAGGCGCAGCTGAACATCCCGCCGGCGCCCGCGGTCACCAACGTGAAGCCCGCCCAGCCCGCCCCGCTGCGCGAACCCAAGCCGATGCCGCAGGAAGAACCGGCTCCGGCCCCCTTGGTGCAGGTCGCCGCACCGCAGCCAGTCGCCGCCGCCGCGCG
>CBFGMM010000144.1:0-4629 GCA_965649855.1 uncultured Thermomonas sp.
GCCGCGGGGCGGGCGAAGCCGCGGGCGCCGACGACCTGGCAATGGACCAGGACGGCGGCCCCGAGGACGCGCTGGCTGCGGATGGCTCGCAGCCCGAGTTCGACTTCGATGACATCACCCCGCCCGCGCGTGCGCCGGCGGCGATCCCGTCCATCGCGCAGGGCTCGGCCGTGGGCGTCGCGATGGCACCCGAGCCGGACCATGGGTCGGACGCCATCGCGGTCGAAGCACCCTCGCCCGCCGAGGTGGCTGCGGATGCGGTCGCCGACAGCGCCGCCCAGCTGGCGCCCGTCGCCGTCGCCGCGCAGCCTGCGCCTTCCGTCGAGGAAACCGCGCCCGACAGCGTGGTGGGCGAAGCACCTGCAGCGGTCCAGGCGGCCTCCGCCACCGAGAGCGCCGAGGCGGCTGCCCCGGGCCTGGAGGATCGCGCCGGCCCCACCCCCACTGCGGGCGCGCCGGGCCTGCCCGACAGTCCGCCGGCGTCGACCCAGGCTGCACCCGACGTGCCGGGCAGCGGGCAGACCTCGCCCGCGACTGCCGCAACCGATGGACGAGCGGAGCAACTGCGCGGCCTGTTCGATGCGGCCCGCACGGAACCCGTTGCCCAGCCGGATGGCGCCAGCGAAGCAGCGCACGCGCAGGCCGATGCCCAGGAGCCGTCACCCCAGCACGTTGCCGACGCCGACGCCGTGCCGGATCCGGGCGAGATCACGCGCAGCGCGTGACCGCCCTCCGACCGCGCACGTCACTGCATGGCGTGCGCGGGATCGGCCAGCCCGTATTGCCCGACCAGCCGCGCCAGCGCGATGCTGTCGCGGATGCCCAGCTTGTCGAACAGGCGCGACTTGTGCGTGTTGATGGTCTTCGGGCTCAAGCTGAGGCGGCGCGCGATGGCCTCCTGGCGCAAGCCCTGGTTCAACAGCAGGGCCACTTCCATCTCGCGCGGGGTGAGCGTGTCGAACGGCGACGCGTCACTGCCCTGCAGGGACGACAGCGCCATGCCCTGCGCGATGGCGGTGGCGAGGTATTTCTTGCCCCGCGCGACCTCGCGCACTGCGCGCAGCAGTTCCGCGGCATCGCAGGCCTTGCCGATGTAACCGGATGCGCCGGCATCCAGCAGTCGCCGCGGCATCGGCCCGTCCTCCAGGACCGACACCACGATCACCCGCGCGCCGTAGTCGCCGCGCACCACCCGCTCGGTGACCTCCAGCCCGCTGATGCCCGGCAGGTGCAGGTCGCAGAGCACCACGTCGGGGGCGAGCCTCCGGATCTGCGGCAACGCCGCTTCGCCGCTGTCCGCCTCGCCGACCACCTCGATATCGGACTCCCCGCCCAGGATCAGCCGGAACCCGGTGCGCACCAGCGCGTGGTCGTCGACGATGTACACCTTGATGCCCATGGCAGCTCCCCCTGCACGATGGGATCACGCTACCGACGGGCTCCATGCCAGCCAAGCGGAATATTCCACTCCACGAGGTAGGAAAAGTCCTACTTTTGGCGCATCGCCCGGATTGTGTGACGGTGGTCACCGCCCTGCGGAGCTTGATCCGCGGGCAGGTGAGCGCGTGCAAGGGATGGCGGAGAGACAGGGATTGATGCGGGCCATCCATGGCCCGCACCCGCTTCGCGGGCAGCCTGCGGCTGTGCAAATCGGCAGTCCTGCCGATTTGTCGAACCCTGCCCGCATGCGAGAATTGGCTGCGAGGAAGCGTGGCCGAGCGGTTTAAGGCACCGGTCTTGAAAACCGGCGATGGGTCAAACCATCCGTGAGTTCGAATCTCACCGCTTCCGCCACTCCACGGCCAACGGCAGCACCCATCTCATTGCCGGGGAGCCTAGGGTGCGGCGAGACGAGACCCCGGAGCGTTGGCCCCGCGGCGTTTCGGGGATCCCTCGGGATAGACCCCGCCCGGGCACTCCGCGCATTCCAGCCGCGCGGCTTCCAGCAGCGGCGGCAGCTTCTCGGCCAGGAAATCGATGAACACCCGCACCGCCGGCAGCAGGCCGCGGCGCGAGGCGAACACGGCATGGGCGATGCCTTGCGGCAGGCGCCACTGCGGCAGCACCACCTCGAGGTCGCCGCGGCGCACGGCGTCGGCGCAGACCGTCTCCGGCAGCAGGGTGATGCCGAGGCCGCCCTCGGCCATCGCCTGCATCATCGGGAAGTCGAAGCCGGTGACCCGCGGCTGCAGGTCGATGCGGCGTACCTCGCCCTGCGGGCCATGCAGCTCCCAGCGCTGGCGCGCCTCGTCCTCGCTGATGCTCAGGGTCACGTGTTCGGCCAGCTCCTCGGGTGACCCGGGGCGCCCGGCGCGGTCCAGGTACCTGGGGCTGGCCACCAGCAGTTCCTGGATCTGCCCGAAGCTGCGCATCACCAGGCTGCCGTCGTCGTCCAGCCTGCTGCGCACGCGCAGCGCCACGTCCACGCCTTCGTTGATCACGTCCACCCGGCGGTTGCTGACCACCAGTTGCAGCCGCACCTTGGGATGCAGGGCCATGAACTCGGGCAGCAGCCTGGGGAACTGCTGCTGGGCGATCGCCACCGGCACGCTGACCCGCACCGTGCCGCGCGGCTCGGCGCTCAGGCGGTCGACCGCCTCGCGCGCGGCCTGCGCCTCGGCCAGCATGGATTGCGCGTGGCGGTGCACGCTGGTGCCCACGTCGGTCACCGCGAAGCGGCGGGTCGAGCGTTGCAGCAGGCGCACGCCCAGCTCGGCCTCCAGCGCGCTGATGCGCCGGCTCAGGCGCGACTTGGGGATCCCCAGCGCGCGCTCGGCGGCCGCGAACCCGCCATGGTCGACCACGGCGGCGAAATAGTAGAGATCGTTGAGGTCATGCACGGCGACAGTTCCACCATCGGGATGGTTGGCCGCATTTGACCACGATTGTTGCTCAGGCGATCCGCGCGGTGCCGCCCATGTACGGCCGCAGGACCTCCGGGACGTCGATGCTGCCGTCCGCGTTCTGGTAGTTCTCCATCACCGCGATCAGCGCGCGGCCCACGGCCACGCCGGAGCCGTTGAGCGTGTGCACCAGCTCCGGCTTGCCGGTGGCGGGGTTGCGCCAGCGCGCCTGCATGCGCCGGGCCTGGAAGTCGCCGCAGTTCGAGCAGGACGAGATCTCGCGGTAGGCCTGCTGGGACGGCAGCCAGACCTCGAGGTCGTAGGTCTTGATGGCGGAAAAGCCCATGTCGCCGGTGCACAGCAGCACCTTGCGGTACGGCAGGCCCAGCCGCTGCAGCACGACCTCGGCGCAGCGCGTCATGCGCTCGTGCTCGGCGTCGGACTCCCCGGGCCTGGCGATGCTCACCAGCTCCACCTTCTCGAACTGGTGCTGGCGGATCATGCCGCGCACGTCGCGGCCGCCGCTTCCGGCCTCCGAGCGGAAGCACATCGAATGCGCGGTCATGCGCAGCGGCAGGGCGTCGCCGTCGACGATCGCGTCGCGCACGCTATTGGTCAGCGGCACCTCGGACGTGGGGATGAGGTAGCGCTTGCCCTCGCCCAGCGGGGTCGCGAACAGGTCCTCCTCGAACTTCGGCAGCTGCCCGGTGCCGCGCATCGATTCCGCGTTGACCAGCAGCGGGACGTTGGTTTCCTCGTAGCCGTGCTCGCCGGTGTGCAGGTCCAGCATGAACTGGGCCAGCGCGCGGTGCAGCCGCGCAAGCTGCCCGCGCAGCACGGTGAAGCGCGACCCCGACAGCTTGGCCGCGGTTTCTGCATCCAGCCAGCCGTTGCGCGCGCCCAGTTCAACGTGGTCCAGCACCGGGAAGTCGAAGCCGCGCGGGCTGCCCCAGCGCGCCTGTTCCACGTTGTGGGCCTCGTCGCTGCCCACCGGCACCGAGGCGTCGGGCAGGTTCGGGATGCCCAGCGCGATCGCCTCGATCTGCGCGCGCAGCTCGTCCAGCTCGGCTTCCGAGGCCTTCAGTTCGTCGCCGAAGCCGGCGACCTCGGCCATCACCGCGGCCACGTCCTCGCCGCGCGCCTTGAGCATGCCGATCTGCTTGCTGCGCGTGTTGCGCAGGTTCTGCAGCTCCTGGGTGCGCACCTGCAGCTGCTTGCGCCGCGACTCCAGCGCCTCCAGCTGCGCGACGTCGAGGTCGAAACCGCGGGTGTCGCGCAGGCGGTGTGCCAGGTCGGCGGCGTGGTTGCGGAGCAGCGCGGGATCGAGCATGGAGGCGGTGGCGACGGGCGGCAGGACACGCATTATCGCCCAGCCCGCGCGGCTGGCGGCAGGCGCGCGGCGCTATGCCAGAATGGACGCATGAGCGACCCCTCGCCCCCGCGCGCGCCGCTGTTGCCGCCGCGCCTGCTGAAGCCGCTGGCCATCGCGTTCGGCATCGGCCTGGTGCTGTTCCTGCTGCTGTGGCTGGACCAGCGCAACGAGTCGGATTTCTTCAGGCCGGGCGCCGCCGATGCCACCACCGGCGTGGACGGCGAACCGCTGCCGGCGCCCCTGCCCGCCGATGTCGCCACCAGCGACGACAATGCCAGCGGCCTGCGCCTGCCGCGCCAGGACTCGGCGCTGCCGTCGCGGGTCGAGGAGGAGCAGCCGCGCCTGCTGGAGCCGCCTGCGCCGCCCGCCGCGCCCCTGCCGCCGCCCCCCGGTCCGGCCCCGGGCATCGCCGAC
>CBFGMM010000145.1:0-4538 GCA_965649855.1 uncultured Thermomonas sp.
GCCGGCGATTGCGGCATGAACAGCAACAAGCCGTGCCCCAGCCCGGACAAGACGATGGCCAAGGAGCCGGCGTACAAGAGCCTCAACAGCAACACGCCGCAGGCGACGCAGGCCGCGCGCGCGAGCTCGCCCTCCGCGGTGCAGGCCGACGCGGCGCGCGAGCCCGTCGCCAAGGCCACGCTGTCCGGGATCAGCGCCAGCGACCTGAAGATCAAGCCCAAGCCGCCGAAGTCGTCCAGCAAGGAGCCGGCGGGCAACCCATAGGATTTCTGGTCGCGACGCCGCACTGGAGCGACGACCCCGCGCAACCCGCTGCCCGCAGGGCGCGCCGCAACTCCGCTATGCTGGATCGAACCCCCGGGAACCGGCAGATGCGGGCACGCGTTTCGGCGATCCTTCCCCTAGTCGCGCTGCTGGCCGCGTTCCTGTTGCCGGGTTGCACGACCGACAGCGCCCGACCGCAACCCGCCCGCGTCCTGCGCGTCGGCCTGTACGAAAACCCGCCCAAGGTGCATAGCGATGCGCAAGGCCGCCCGGCCGGCCTGTTCGTCGAACTGCTGGAGGCGGTGGCGGTCGAGGAGGGCTGGCGCCTGGAGTACGTGCGCTGCGAATGGCGCCAGTGCCTGGACGCGCTGCAGGCCGGGCGCATGGACCTGATGCCCGACGTGGCGTTCTCCGCCGAGCGGGCGCTGCAGTTCGACTTCAACCACGTACCCGTCACCTTCTCCTGGTCTCAGGCGTTCGCCCGGCCAGGGCTGGAGGTGCGCGACATGCAGGGCCTGGCGGGCCGCCGCGTGGCGGTGCTGCGCGGCAGCGTGCAGTCCACCGAGTTGCGCCGGGTGCTGGACGGCCTGGGCATCGCCTGGACGCCGGTGGAACGCGACTCCTTCGACGAGGCCTTCGATGCGGTGCGCGATGGCCGCGCGGACCTGGCGGTGGCCAACAACTATTTCGGCCGGCGCTCGGCCAAGGCCTACGGGCTGGTGGAAACCCCGGTGCTGTTCAATCCCGCCACCCTCTACTACGCCGCCGCCAAGGGCCGGCGCGCTGAGGAACTGGCCCGCATCGACGCCTGGATCGCGCGCTGGCGCGACACGCCGGATTCCGTGTATTTCCGCGCATTGAGCCGCGCGCTGGCGCCGCTCCCCGCGACCGTCGCGCCGCGCTGGCTGCGGCCCGCCGCGCTGACCGGCGGCGCGGCGATCCTGGGGCTGCTGGCCTTCGTGGTGGCGCTGCGCTGGCGCGTGCGACGCGCCGATGCCAGCGCCCGCGGCGCGCACGAACGCCTGGAGCAGGTGGTGGACGCCAGTCCGGTGGTGCTGCTGCTCGCCCATCGCGAAGGCGGGCGGCTGGCGATCGACTGGGTCAGTTCCAACGTGGGGCGGCTCTACGGATTCGCCATCGAGACGATGCGGCAGCCGGGCTGGTGGGAGGGCCGCGTGCATCCCGACGATGCCGCCCTGCTGGCGCTCGGGGACGTGCTGGACGCGGGCGACGCCGGCGTGCGCCGCGAGTACCGCATCGTGGATGGCCATGGCGCGGTCCGCCACGTGCGGGAGGACCTGCGGGCGATGCCGGGCGAAGCGGGCGGGCCGCCGCGGCTGCTCATCACCTGGGCCGATGTCTCCGAAGCCAGGGCGCACGCCGACGCGCTGAGCTTCGCCGCCACCCACGATGCGCTGACCGGGCTGCCCAACCGGCTGCTGCTGGACACCTTCCTGCGCGAGGCGGTGGCGCACGGCGCGCCGCTGGCGCTGGCGGTGGTGGACCTGGACCGCCTGCGCGGGATCAACGACACCCTGGGCCACAGCGTGGGCGACCAGGCCCTGCGCTGCGCGTCGCAGCGCCTGCAGCACCTGCTGCCGGCGGACGGCTTGCTGGGCCGGCTGGGTGGCGACGAGTTCGCGCTGGTACTTCCGGGCGAGTGGGGGCCGGGGGCGCTGGAGGCCCTGGGGCAGGGCGTGCAGGACGCCTTCGCCAAGCCGCTGCTGGGCGCCGAGCATGCCACGGTGGTCAGCGCCAGCATGGGCATCGCGCTGTTCCCGCGCGACGGCGAGGAGCCGGAAACCCTGCTCAAGCACGCGGAGCTGGCCCTGTACGAGGCCAAGCGCCAGGGTCCGGGGCGCCGCCAGGTCTTCGAACCGTCGATGTCGGCAGGGGCCGCGCAGCGGCTGGCCATCGAAAGCGGCCTGCGGGTCGCGCTGGCGCATGGCCAGCTGCGCCTGCATTACCAGCCCCAGGTGGCGCTGGCGGGCGACCGCTTCGCCGGGGTGGAGGCGCTGGTCCGCTGGCAGCACCCGCAATGGGGGCTGGTGCCGCCCGCCGAGTTCATCCCGGTGGCGGAGGAGACCGGCCTGATCGAGGAACTCGGCCAGTGGGTGCTGATGGAAGCCTGCCGCCAGCTGCGCGCGTGGGACGACGCCGGCCTGCAGGTGCCGGGGATCTCCGTCAACTGCTCGATGCAGCAGCTGGAGGGCGCGCGGATGCCGGGCCAGGTGGCGCAGGTGCTCGGCGCCACCGGCATCGCGGCGAACCGGCTGGAACTGGAGCTCACCGAGTCCGTGCTGATGCGCGAACCCGAGCGCGCGATCGAGGCGCTGGAAGCGCTCAAGGTGCAGGGGGTGCGGCTGGCGGTCGACGACTTCGGCACCGGGCATTCCAGCCTGGCCTACCTGAAGCGGCTGCCGGTGAACCGCCTGAAGATCGACCGCGCCTTCGTCAGCGGCATCGGCAATACGCCCGACGACGAGCAGATCTGCCGCACGGTCATCGCGCTGGCGCGCAACCTGCGCCTGGAGACCGTGGCCGAGGGCGTGGAACACCCGCACCAGGCCGCCTTCCTGCGCAGTGAAGGGTGCGACCTGGCGCAGGGGTACCTGTACGCCCGGCCGATGCCCGCCGACGCCTTGCGCGCCTGGCTCGAGGCGCGGCCTGCATGACCATCGGGCCGGGTTGCCGGCGGGCGCGGTTGGGTAGAGTGTCCCCCATCACCCTGACCGCGCCGGAGCGTCCATGCGTCGTTCGATCGTGCTTGCCGCCGTCCTCCTGCTTGCCAGCGGCGCCGCGCTGGCGCAACGCAGCCTGCGCTTCGAGGAGCCCGCCGTGCCGACTTCGGGCAGCGTGGCGATCGCGGTGGGCGCGGGATTGCAGGGGCGCAACTTCCAGGCCATCGACGCGGCCAGCGGCGGGGCGCTGCGGCGCGCGGCGGAGGCGCAACGCTTCAGCGGCGCGCGCGGGACGCGCCTGGACCTGCCGGGCTTCGCCGGATTCGACCGGCTGCTGGTGCTCGGGACGGGTCCGGGCGAGGCGGACGCGGCGGCCCTCCGCGACGTGGGCGGCAACGTGGCCCAGCAGTTCGCGCGCAGCAACGCGCCGCGGGTGGAGTTGCTGTGGGATGGCAACCAGCCCGGCGCGGCCGCGCAACTGGCGTTCGGCGCGCAGCTGGGGCAGTACGCCTTCGACCGTTACCGCACCCGCGACGAACGCGGTCCGCCGAGTACCGGCGAGCTGGTGATCCGCAGCGCCGAGGGCGTGGCCGCGGCGTCGCAGTACGCCGCGCAGTGGCAGCCCACCGCGAATGCGGTGGCCTTCGCCCGCGACCTGGTGACCGAGCCGGCCAACGTCATCTACCCCGAGAGCTTCGTCGAGCGCGTGCGCCAGCAGGCGCGCGGCCTGCCGGTCAGCATCGAGGTGCTGGACGTGCCGGCCATGCAGCGGCTGGGCATGGGCAGCCTGCTGGCGGTGGGGCAGGGCAGCGTGCGCCCGCCGCGGCTGCTGCTGGTCCGCTACAACGGCGGCGGCCGCGGCGAGGCGCCGGTCGCCTTCGTCGGCAAGGGCATCACCTTCGACAGCGGCGGCATCTCGATCAAGGGCAGCGAGAACCTGTGGCGGATGAAGTACGACATGGCCGGCGCCGCCACCGCCACCGCCACCGTGCTTGGCCTGGCGGCGCGCCGCGCGCCGGTGAACGCCGTGGGCGTGGCCGCGCTGGCCGAGAACATGCCCTCCGGCACCGCGGGCCGTCCCGGCGACGTGGTCACCACTGCCGCGGGCAGGACCTACGAGGTGATCAGCACCGACGCCGAGGGCCGGATGGTGCTGGTGGATGCGCTGTGGTACGTGCAGCGCCAGGACAAGCCGAAGGTCATCATCGACATCGCGACGCTGACCGGATCGATCGTCACCGCGCTGGGCCCGGACTTCGCCGGCCTGTTCACCCGCGACGACGCGCTGGCCGCGCAGCTCGAGCGTGCCGGCCGCGGCAGCGGCGAGGCGGTCTGGCGCATGCCGCTGCTGGACGCATACGGGCCGCGGCTGGCCTCGCCGATCGCGGACCTGCGCAATGGCGGCGCGACGGGTCCCGGTTCCGGGGTCGCGGCCTGGTTCATCGGCGAATGGGTGGACCGCGCCACGCCCTGGGCGCACCTGGACATCGCCGGCATGGCCTGGGTCGAAGCCGGTGGCAGCGCCACCGTGCCGGTCGGCGCCACCGGCTACGGGGTGCGCCTGCTGGACCAGTGGGTGCGCGACAACCACGA
>CBFGMM010000146.1:0-4537 GCA_965649855.1 uncultured Thermomonas sp.
ATGCATGGCCGCCCGTGAAGAGCAGCACCAGGCACAACAGGGCGGGGAGGGGACGACGGCGGGCAAGGCGCATGGCAGTCACCAGAAAGAGGGCGGGTGCGGAGGCACGATCCCAGACGGGACTATACCAGTGGATGCGGCCGGGTCGCGAATGGTTGCATGCTGCGACGCAGCAGGCGTCGGGGCGTCGGTGCCTGCAGACTGTCGCCATGCCCGAGTGTCCTGCCGCGGCCGCGCCCGCCGTGACCGCCGCCGCCCTGCGCCGCGCCCTGATCGCCGGCACCCGCCGGGTCATGGCGACGCGCGAGGAGCTGAACCGCATCAACGTGTTCCCGGTGGCCGACGGCGATACCGGCAGCAACCTGGCGGCCACCCTGGGCAGCGTGCTGCAGGGCGCGCTGGGGCGGCGGAGCGGCCACGTGGGGGAGCTCCTGGCGGGGGTCGGCAACGATGCGATCGACGGCGCGCGCGGCAATTCCGGCGCGATCATGGCGCAATTCCTGGTCGGCCTGGCGGAGCGCGCGCGGCACGCGCCGGTGCTGGACGCCGCCAGCCTGGCGGCCGCGGTGCGACGCGGCGCCGACAGCGCGCGCGCGGCGCTGGCGTCGCCGGTCGAGGGAACGATCCTGAGCGTGATCGCCGCCTTCGCCGATGCGCTGGACGAGGCTGCGCGGCAGCGTCCGGGCGATCCACGGGCCGGGTTCGCGCATGCACTGGGACAGGCGCGCCTGGCCCTCGCCCGCACGCCCGCGCAGATGGCCCTGCTGCAGCGGGCGGGCGTGGTGGACGCCGGCGCGAAGGGCTTCGTCGACTGGCTGGAGGGCATCGCGGAATTCGTGGAGGGCGGGCCGCGCGCGGTGCGCACGCGCGGCGCGTCGGCCCCTGCGGCAAGCGTCGCGGAGGCCGCGCGCGTGCATGCGCACGAAGTCGTGGACGCCGCGCATCGGTATTGCACCGAATGCCTGGTGCTGGGCGACCGCATCGACCGCGCGGCCCTGCAGGACGCCTTGTCCGCGGCGGGCGTGCAGTCGCTGGTGGTGGCGGGCGGCGCGTCCCGGGTGCGCGTGCATGGCCACGTGGGCACGCCGCAGGTGCTGTTCGACGCCTGCGCGCGGTTCGGCGCGGTGGAGGCGATGAAGGCCGACGACATGGTGCTGCAGCAGCGCAGCGCCGGCGCCGCGGACCGGGTCGCGGTGGTCACCGACAGCGCGGCCGACCTGCCGGCGCCGCTGGCGGAGCGTTATGGCATCCACGTGGTCCCGGTGCGGGTCAGCCTGGACGGACGCGACTACCTGGACCGGCTGGGCCTCACCGCCTCCGAGTTCTACCGGCGGATGGCGGCCAGCGCGCGCCTGCCGCAGACCAGCCAGCCCCCGACCGGCGATTTCCGCCGGGTGTTCGAGCACGTGCTGGCGCACCAGCCCGGCGCGGTCTACGTGGGCCTGTCGCGCCCCCTGTCGGGCACCCTGCAGGCGGCGGAAAGCGCGGCGCGCGCGCTGACCATCCCACCCGCGTGCGTCGACACCGCCAACGTGTGCGCGGGACAGGCGCTGCTGGCGTGGCGGGCGGGCGAACTGGCCGCCGGTGGTGCGTCCGCCGCCGCGATCGTCGCCGAGCTGGAGCGCCTGCGTCCGCTGACCCGCACCTGGGCGATGGCGCGCGACATCTCGCATGCCGTGCGCGGCGGGCGGATCCCGCGCTGGGCGGGACCGGTGGTGCGCTGGAGCCGGCTGATCCCGGTCGCCGCAGTGGATCGGGAGGGCAGGCTCAAGGTGGCGGGCGGCCTGTTCGCCCGCGCGCGCGCGCCGGAGGCCTTTGCGCGCTACGTGGCCCGGCGCGCGGGCGCCGCGCCGGCGGGGTGGCGACTGGTGGTGGGGCA
This sequence comes from uncultured Thermomonas sp., assembly GCA_965649855.1. Lineage (GTDB taxonomy): Bacteria > Pseudomonadota > Gammaproteobacteria > Xanthomonadales > Xanthomonadaceae > Thermomonas. The sequence continues at coordinate 1,880 of CBFGMM010000146.1, forward strand.
TGCAGACGCAGCGCGGGACGGTGAACGGCTGATGGCGGCGCTGCGGGGGCGGCTGCACGTGGTCGATGCGCATCTGGTCGAGGTCGGCCCGGCGGTCGGCGCGCACGCCGGGCCCGGCACCCTCGTGGTGGGGCTGCAACCGGCGCCAGCACCGGGCGCCCCGCCCTAGCGCGCGCGGCGCGCGCGACGCTCCGTACACTGCACTGCCCCCAACGTGCGCCAGGCCGGGCCTCCGGCCTGCCCTGGACTGGACCACATGCCCGCATCGCTGCCTCCCGCTGTTGCCGCCGCCCTGCTGGTGCTGCTGGCGTACCTGCTGGGTTCGGTATCCGGCAGCCTGGTGCTGGGGCGCCTGCGCGGGGTGGACATCCGCCAGCACGGCAGCGGCAATGCCGGCGGCACCAATGCCCTGCGCACGCAGGGCTGGGGGTTCGCGCTGGGCGTGGCCGCCATCGACATCGGCAAGGGCGTGCTGGCCACCTGGCTGGCGCTGCGCATGGCGCCGCTGGATGCGCCGCTCAGCGTGACCGCGCAGGGCTACGCGGCGGCCGCGGCGGCCACGCTGGGCCATGTCTGGCCGGTCTGGCACGGCTTCCGCGGCGGCAAGGGCGCTGCCACGCTGGCCGGCGGGCTGCTGGTGCTGTGGCCCTGGATCATCCCGCTGCTGCTGCTGGCCTGGATCCTGGTGCTGACCGGCACCGGCTACGTGGGCCTGGCCACCATGGTGGCCGGCGCGCTGCTGGCGGTGCTGGCCCTGGCAACCGGGGCCGAGGCGGCGCGGCTGGCGTTCTGCGTGTTCGCCGCCGTGTTCCTCCTGTTCACCCACCGCGCCAACCTGCAGCGCCTGCGCGCCGGCAACGAATCGCGCTTCGAGCGCGCGCGGCTGCTGCACCGTCTCTATCGCGGCGGGCGCCCATGAGCGATCCGGGCATGGAGCGCGCGTTGCTGCAGCGACTGGCCCAGGGTCCCGTTGGCGGCGACGTGCTGGCGCGCGAAGCCGGGCAAACGCGGGCCGCGGTATGGAAGCGGATCGATGCATTGCGCCAGGCGGGCGTGGCGATACAGGCCTCGCCCGGGCGCGGTTATCGGCTGGAGTGCCCGCCGGACCTGCTGGATCCCGGCCTGATCCGCGACGCGCTGCCGCCCGCGGCCAGCGCGCGCCTGGAAACGCTTGATGTCGCCTGGAGCCTGGATTCCACCAACAGCGAACTGCTGCGTCGCCCGGCGCCCACCGGCGGCTGCGCGGTGCTGCTGGCGGAGCGCCAGACCGGCGGACGCGGGCGGCGCGGGAGGGCCTGGGTCTCGCCGCTGGCGGCGCATGTCTACCTGTCGGTGGCGCGGCGCTTCGACGGCGGGCTGGCCCGCCTGGGCGGACTGAGCCTGGTGGCCGGCGTGGCGTCATGCGAGGCGCTGCGCGCGATGGGGTTCGGGCGCGTGGCCCTGAAGTGGCCGAACGACCTCGTGGTGATGGACGGCGGGGTGCTGCGCAAGCTTGGCGGCCTGCTGGTCGAAGGCAGCGGCGAGGCCGCCGGCGCGGCGCGCGCGGTGACCGGGATCGGCGTCAACGTGCGCATGCCGGGGGCATCGGCTCCGGGCATCGACCAGCCCTGGACCGACCTGGCGACGCTTGCCGGCGCGCCGGTGTCGCGCAATGCCGTCGCCGGCGCATTGCTTGCGCACCTGCTGCCCGCGCTGGACGCGTTCGATGCCGATGGACTGGCGGGCTTCCTGCCGCGCTACGCCGCGCTGGACGCGCTGGCGGGTCGCCCGGTCGTGGTGCGGGACGCGCACGCCGCGTGGGATGGCGTGGCATGCGGGATCGACGGCGAGGGCGCACTGCGCGTGCGCGGGGCGGATGGCGTGGAGCGCGCGGTCCATGCGGGCGACGTGAGCCTGCGGCTGGCATGAACGACTGGTTGTTCGACCTTGGCAACACGCGGCTCAAGTTCGCGCCGCGGCTGGCCGGCGGGCAGGTGGGCGAGGTCCGGGCGGTGGCGCACGACGATGCCGCTGCGTGGCTCGCAAGCGTGCCCAGCGGCGCGACGGCCGTGGTGGCCAGCGTGGCGGCCGGCGCCCGGCGCGACGCATTGCTGGATGCCGTCCGCGCGCGTTTCCGCGAGGTCCGCGTGGCCGCCACGCAGGCGCGCGCGGGGCGGTTGCGCATCGCGTACGCGGCGCCCGCGCGGCTGGGCGTGGACCGCTTCCTGGCCCTGCTGGCCGCAAGCGAGGACGCCGACGCCGGCGCGACCCTGGTGGTCGGGGTTGGCACCGCGCTCACCGTGGACCTGCTGGATGCCGATGGCCTGCACCGCGGCGGTCGCATCGCGCCGTCGCCCGCGCTGATGCGCGAGGCGTTGCACCGGCGCGCACCGGTGCTGCCACCCGCGGGCGGCGCGTTCCGCGAATTCGCCGACGACACCGACGATGCGCTGGCGTCGGGCTGCGACGGCGCGGCGCTTGGCCTGGTGGAGCGCAGCCTGGCGCAGGCGGCACTGATGCTGGGAGCGCCGCCGCGCGTGTGGTTGCACGGTGGCGGCGCGGCCGCGTTGCGCGGGCGCATGGCGCCGCATGCGTGGGTGCCGGACGCCGTGCTGCGCGGACTGTCGGCCTGGCAGGCGCACGGCTCCCCGGCCGTCGTGCACGTCACCGCGCCGAAAC
>CBFGMM010000147.1:0-4468 GCA_965649855.1 uncultured Thermomonas sp.
CCCGCCTGCGCGGGAATGACGGCGGGGGACTGCGCGGGAATGACGGGCGCGCCTTGCGCGGGAATGACGGGCAAAGACGGCTGCCCATCGGCCATCAGAACAAATCCCCCGGCGGGGTGCGGCGCGTTTCGCGCGCGTCCGCCAGGGCGCTGATGCGGGCGTTGTGCGCGACCAGGTCGGCGCATTCGGCCACGAAGATGCCCATCTGCCCGACCTTGAACTCGACCCAGGCCAGCGGCAGGTCGGGCAGCAGGCGCACCAGCGCCTCTTCCGCCTCGCCGACCTCGCACACCAGCAGGCCGTCGCGGTCCAGGTGCAGCGGGGCGTCGCGCAGGATGCGCAGCACGATGTCCAGGCCGTCGTCGCCGGCGCGCAGGCCCAGCTCCGGCTCGTGCGCGTACTCGCGCGGCAGGGCATCGGTCTCCGCGTTGGTGACGTAGGGCGGGTTGGTGACGATCAGGTCGTAGTGCTCGCCAGGCAGCCCGGAGAACAGGTCGGACTTCACGAAGCGCACGTTCTTCACGTGCAGCCGCGCCTCGTTCTCGCGCGCCAGGGCCAGCGCGTCGTCGGACAGGTCGGCGCCGTCCACGTGCCAGTCCGGGTTGTAGTGGGCCATGGCGATGGCGATGCAGCCGGAGCCCGTGCACAGGTCCAGCGCGCGGCGCACCTCGCGGTCGCCCAGCCAGGGCTGGAAGCCGGCCTCGATCATCTCCGCGATCGGCGAGCGCGGCACCAGCGCGCGCGGGTCGGACTTGAAGCTCAGGCCGGCGAACCAGGCCTCGCCGGTCAGGTAGGCGGCGGGGATGCGTTCCTCGATGCGGCGCAGGAACAGCGACAGCACCTCTTCCTTCTCGGCCTCGGTGACCCGCGCGTTGCCGTAGGCCGGCGGCAGGTCGTGCGGCAGGTGCAGCGCGTGCAGGGTCAGCTGGGTGGCCTCGTCCAGCGCGTTGTCGTAGCTGTGGCCGAAGGTCAGCCCGGCCGCGTTGAAACGGCTGGCGCCGTAGCGGATCAGGTCGATGATCGTCTGCAGTTCCAGGGACATGGCGGCGCGTTCGGGGCGTGGCCGGGAAGTATAGCGGCGGGGGGCCGGTATCATGGCCGGCCCCGGACGCGTGCAGCCCATGATGTCGAAACGCCATTCCCTGATGCTGGTGCTGGTCTTCGTGTTCGCCCTGCTGGGCGTGTGGGCCGGCACGCGCCTGCTGCCCAGTTCCCGGGGCGTGGAGATCCCGGTGGTGCGCGGCGCCACCGTGCTGCCGCACCCGCGCGTGCTGCCGGCGTTCTCGCTGCAGCAGTCGGACGGCACCGCGCTGACCGCGGACGAACTCAAGGGCCACTGGACCGTGGTCTTCCTGGGCTTCACCCACTGCCCGGACATCTGCCCCACCACCCTGGGCCAGCTGGCCGCGGCGCAGAAGCAGTGGGCCGCGCTGCCCGCCGCCACCCGCCCGCGCGTGCTGCTGGTCTCCGCCGACCCGGAGCGCGACAGCCCCGCCCACCTGGGCCGCTACGCGCACGCCTTCCACCCCGACACCTTGGCCGCCACCGCGCCGGTGCCGCAGCTGCAGGCATTCACCCGCTCACTGTCGCTGGTGTTCGCGAAGGTGCCCGGCCCCAGCGGCGCGGCGGACGACTACACCATCGACCACTCCGCCGCGCTGATCCTGCTGGACCCGCAGGCGCGCATGGCCGGCGTGGTGCAGCCGCCGTACGCGGTCAAGGCGCTGGCCGAGGACCTGGCCGCCCTTGCGAAGGCCGGCCGATGAGCCCGCTGACCGCGCTCACCCATGTGCTGCCGCACCGCCTGCTCTCCGGGCTGGCGCGGCGGCTGGCGTATTCCACCGACCCGCGCACCAAGCAGTGGCTGATCGACACGGTGACCCGCAAGTTCGGCGTGGACCTCACCGAAGCCGCGCAGCCGGACCCCACCGCCTATCCCAGCTTCAATGCGTTCTTCACCCGCGCGCTGCGGGATGGCGCGCGCGTGCCGGATCCCGACCCGCGCGCCCTGCTGATGCCGGCCGACGGCCACGTCAGCCAGTGCGGCGCGATCGAGGGCGGCCGCATCTTCCAGGCCAAGGGCCAGGGCTTCACCGCCGCCGAACTGCTGGGCAGCGATGCCGATGCCGCCCCGTTCCACGACGGCAGCTACGCCACCGTGTACCTGTCGCCGCGCGACTACCACCGCGTGCACATGCCCTGGACCGGGACCCTGCGCGAGACCGTGCACGTGCCGGGCCGCCTGTTCTCGGTGGGCACCGACGCGGTGGCCAGCGTGCCGCGCCTGTTCGCCCGCAACGAGCGGCTGGTCTGCCACTTCGACACCGACTTCGGGCCGATGGTGCAGGTCATGGTGGGCGCGCTGCTGGTCTCCGGCGTGGAAACCGTGTGGAGCGGCGAGGAAATCCCCGCCTACGGCCGCGCCATCGTCCGCAAGGACTACCGCGGCCGCGGCATCGTGCTGGAACGCTTCGCCGAGATGGCGCGCTTCAACTACGGCAGCACCGTGATCGTGCTGCTGCCGCCGGGCGTGGCCACCCTGGACCCCGCGCTGGGGCCGGAAACGCCGGTGCGGCTGGGGCAGCGGCTGGCCACGCGGACCGACGTTCCGCGCTGATCCAATCCCCATCGGAGCGCTGCGTCACGCGGCCTTGCGGTGCTCGTAGTACGGGTGGCGCTTGTCGTCGAACAGCGCCTGCATCGCCGCGGCGTCGCCGTTCGGTGCCAGCCACGCGTCCACATGCTCCGGCTTGAGGTTGATGATGGTGCGGTCGTGTCCTGCCGCGGCCACCTCCGGCTCCGGCTCATCCGTGATGGCGGCAAAGCTGTACAGCGGCGGCGCCTGCCCCGCTGGATCGGTCCAGTGCGACCACAGGCAGGCGATCAGCATCGGCTCGCCGGTGCGCGGCACGAACTGCAACTCCATGCTGCCGCCCTGGCCGTCGTCCACGTTCTCGTAGAACACCTCGGCGACCATCAGCGCGTGGGTCTGGGCGAACTGGTGGCGCCAGAAGCGGGTCAGGTTGTCGCGCCGCGCGTTGTAGGTCCCGGAGACCTGGCCGGTCCTGGTGCGGTCGATGGAGGGGTCCATCCCGCAGGGCCGGCAGTGGTAGCGCATCGGGCGGATCACCCGCTCGCCGTTGTCCTGGCACAGCACCGGGGCGTACCAGTCGGGGAAGATGCGGTCGTCGCGCGCCGGCTCCGGCTCGGTGCGCTTGGCATCGGCGATCCAGCGCTTGAGCTGGCGGATCTTGTTGCCGGCGATGCGTTCGTCGTTGGCCGCCTTCTTGGTGGGCTTGCCGGCCAGCGCGCGCTGCGCATCCGCCAGGCGCTTGACCTGCTTGAACAGCTCCGGCTCGCTGCTGGCCACCGTTTCCGCGTTGTACGCGGCAATGCACTCCCGGATCCGCCGCTCCTCCGCCGACTGCCCCTCCAGGAAGGCGAAGTCCATGCCCTTCGGGATCCGGATCCGCCGGTCCTCCGCCCGCGCCTCGTACAGCCGCACGAACTCCTTGATGTCCAGCGCGCCCCCATGCGCGCGCTGGTACTTGCGGTAACTGGTCCAGACCTGGGCGGAGTAGCACATGGTCGCTCCCGGCGATCCTGCGGCTCGGCCCCTATCGTAATCAACGCCGGGAAAAGCCGCCGTCACCCATCCCTACCGCCCCCCTGCCCGCAGGCGCGCACCGAAGGGGCGCGTTCGACCCCCCCATTCAGCACCCTGCACGCTTCAGGAACATCGACTGTCGGCTAACACCCTTGTGCAACCGCGCTAACGCCCGCGTGCCTACCGTGGTTCCCGCGGCGAACGGAATGCCGCACATCGCACAAGGAGTAACACGACATGCCGAATCGTCAGAACCAGAGCCAGAACCAGAACCAGCAGAACCGCACCGGCAGCCAGATGCGCGACCACGGCAACACCATGTCGCAGGCCAATACCGGCAACCAGATGCAACGCGACAACGCCGAGCACCAGGCCCGCGATTCCCAGGGCCGCTTCACCGACGACCAGCCGCGCGACGCGCAGGGCCGTTTCATGGACGATGACAGCTACACCACCCAGGCGTCCCGCTCCGACGACAACCGCCAGCGCGATGCGCAGGGCCGCTTCACGGACGAGGACAACACGATGGGTCGCACCACGGCCTCCCGCGGCAGCAACGAAGACCAGCCGCGCGACTCCGAAGGCCGGTTCACCGACGAGCCGGGCAACACCACGCGCAAGCACTGACCCTGCTGCGCAGTACCCGCAGTCACGCGGGATAGCGAAAGGCCGGCCCGAGGGGTCGGCCTTTCGTTTGCGGCATCCACGCCCTTTGTAGGAGCGCACTTGGGCGCGACCGGGTGGACCCAGCGCCGCAACCGCCCGCGAACCGATGAAGCTGCTTTCGCTCTACTTCCTGACGACCTTCAGTTCCGATGTGCCCGAAACCTTGCCATCGCGCACGGTCACCGTGATCTCCCG